>NZ_JBRBCA010000028.1:0-573 GCF_053479475.1 Corynebacterium sp. 22-2729 | reverse complement strand
GCTCGAAACACTCCACTAACTGCTCGCGCTGATATTCACTTAGCGAACTTCGTGCTCTCAATGAAAACTACTCCCCACTAGTCGGTAACTGATTTCTCAGTCCAACTAATGGGGAGCAGTTCAAGAAACGCTGGTTGGGGTCTTCTTTGTTTTGGGGTGAAATCAGTGTTTGGTGTACTAGGTGGTGCGCTAGGCTCAAAAACCTGCACTACGCGAGACTGCGACGCGCCAAATTCGCGGCGCAGGTTTAGGTCGGGGCACAGTGTTGGCGAGAGTGAGTGCGACGATTAGCACCACGGGAGCTGGCAGGCTCGGAGAGAATCTGCCTAGTCTCTTCGTGGGGGGTGTCCCTATGTTTTTGTCAAGTGTCGAGCCGATGTTGGCGAGTACAGTCTTGGGAGTAGTTTCTTAGGCGTGCCTAGGAGCCGGCCAGGGTGTGCTGGTCGGTGAAGTGTCCCGGGTTTTGTTCCTAGGCTTGTGCCTTGATTTCCATTATTTCTCGACTGGGGTGGTGTTCCCAAAATTCGGTTTCGACTTCAGCCGGCGTGCGGTAGCCCAGGCTCTGGTGGAGCC
>NZ_JBRBCA010000027.1:0-573 GCF_053479475.1 Corynebacterium sp. 22-2729 | reverse complement strand
GATCAACGCTCGATTGACAACTCCCCGAGGACTATCGCGGCCTTCCACGTCCTTCATCGGCTTATCATGCCCAAGGCATCCACCGTGCGCCCTTCACAGACAACACAAAATACTAAGACACCCACACCACAACAGTGCAGACCATCAGCGCATGAACACAATGATTTCAAACAAAAATCACAAAAAAGAAGATACTCGCGTCCACTATACAGTTCTCAAACAACACAACACCCAAAACAACACAATCACCATCATCGGCAACCACATCACTTCAAGGCGCTCACACAGGAACAAAATAGATTGTCCCAGACACCCAACAGCCATGACAAACCAAAAACACCTTTGCTAACCCAACCCCAAAAAAACAGTGCCAACCCCAACACACGCACACTCTTAAACAAACAATGTGACACGATCCAACAACCAACAACCACAACAAAAATGGTTGAACCGGTTACCTATTCACCCAGAAACAAAAATAAACAAAAATACTCCTTAGAAAGGAGGTGATCCAGCCGCACCTTCCGGTACGGCTACCTTGTTACGACTTCGTCCCAATCGCCAATCCCACCT
>NZ_JBRBCA010000026.1:0-614 GCF_053479475.1 Corynebacterium sp. 22-2729 | reverse complement strand
TGAACTAGCCCCCGAAAGTTGGACTAGTTTAATTCTAGGCGGTGAGGGGTTCAAGGGTCTGATTCCGATATTGCATCGGGGTCAGGCCCTTTAGTCGTTGTTGGATGCGTTCGGTGTTGTACCACCTGATGTACTCGTCGATCGCTTGATTGAACTCTGCGACCGTGTCGAAGACTTCACCGTGGTACATCTCTGTCTTCAAGTGTCCAAAGAAGTTTTCCATGACCGCGTTGTCGTAGCAGTTGGCTTTACGCGACATCGACTGAACACCGCCGTTGTCACCGATCAGATCGCGCCAGGAGGCGTGCTGGTACTGGAAGCCTTGGTCAGTGTGCATCATCCACCCGGGTTCAGGCGCACACGTTTTAATCGCCTTGGTTAAAGACTCTGCGGTAAACGCTGTCGACGGCGATGTAGCCACGGTGTGGGCGACGATTGAGCGGTCAAACAGGTCCATCACCGGTGACAGGTAGACCTTGCGGCCTGCGACCCTGAACTCGGTGACGTCGCTGACAAAGACGGTGTTTGGCTGATCCGGGGTGAACTTGCGGTCAAGTTTGTTGTCAGCGATGTGGCTGATCGTCCCGGTGTAGGAAACATAAGGTCTACGTTGG
>NZ_JBRBCA010000025.1:0-631 GCF_053479475.1 Corynebacterium sp. 22-2729 | reverse complement strand
TGAACTGCTCCCCATTAGTTGGACTGAGAAATCAGTTACCGACTAGTGGGGAGTAGTTTTCATTGAGAGCACGAAGTTCGCTAAGTGAATATCAGCGCGAGCAGTTAGTGGAGTGTTTCGAGCAGGGCATGGGGAGCCAAGCTGCTGCGAAGGTGGTTGGAGTTTCGAGAGATGTGACGCGCAAACTCTATCGGCGGTTTAAGCTGCATGGCAGGCTATGTCTTGTGGAGAAACCGATTAAGCAGCAGTATTCGTTCGACATCAAGAAGGAAGTTGTCCAACGTCACCTTGCCGGCGAGACAATGATGGATCTTGCGCGTGAGTTTGGCCTGTCGTCAGACCAGCTCGTCAAAGATTGGTCCTGGAAATGGCGCAAAGGCGGCGATGAGGCGTTGAAACCGAAGCCGAAGGGCAGACCCAAAGGCTCGGCTGCACCGAAGCGGCTTACAGAAGAAGACAAGCTGCGCCGTCAGATCGCACGGTTGGAAGCGGAAAACGCGTACTTAAAAAAATTGCGGGACTTGAGGAACCAGGGACACGCCTGAAAGTCCAGGCGATCGTCATCCTCAAGTCGCACCACCGCTTGGAGCACCTCCTAGAGGCAGCAGGTATCCCACGGTCGACGTTCTTC
>NZ_JBRBCA010000024.1:0-1005 GCF_053479475.1 Corynebacterium sp. 22-2729 | reverse complement strand
AGGATCTGCGCTGCGGTCTTGATGCCGACTCCGGGCATACTCATCAAGACCTCACAAAGAGGGAAATCAGCGAGCATCTCTTCAACCTGCTCAGCGATGGTGTTTCGTTGCTCTTTGAGGGCCTTGATGTTTGCAGCCAGTTGAGGAATTACTAACTCGGCGGCATCGCTTCCAGGCACGGTGACTGTTTGAGCTTTCAGTGCTGCAAAAATGTCGTCTACCAGCGGGGTGGGGTCTTTACGTGTGTGCTTGATCATCCAGTTCAACACTCGTTGGTATCCGGCTCTTTTTAGCCCCTGCGGTCCCTTGTAATGGATCAATAATTCCAGGATCGGCGTGCGAGTCAGGGTGCTACCAGCAAAAACTCGTTCCAGGCTGGGGTAGATCTGGGTGAGGATACTGCGAAGCCGATTGACAGTGCGAGTGCAATCGCGGGCGATGTCATCATCGAAGCCGGACAGCATCTTTAGGGCGGAGAGTACCTCATCATTGCGGTCGACGGCACGTAGCGTGTGGGGCATTGTGCGGGCGGTGTCGGCGATGATGAATGCGTCGCGTTTGTCTGTTTTTGCACGTCCGGGATAGAGATCTGCAGCTTTGCGCATCGCAAGACCTGGCAGGTATCCGACTTCGCAACTGCAGTCCCGGGCTACAGCAATCGGTAGTGCGCCGATGGTGTTGGGTTGGTCGACGATTACGAGTACGGTGCCAAGCTTTTGTAGCTGGTGAAAAACGCCTGCTAGTTCGGATTCGAGTTGAGGCAACGGTTTGTCGAAGACCTTGTTGCCATCACGGTCTAAGGCGCAGGCGTGGTGTTCAGATTTGCCGACGTCTAGGCCAAGGAATATGTCGATGGAATGCTCCGGAGACATGATGAGCTCCTAGAAAACGAGATGGGTATGGCGTTGTTCCAGTCGCTGGCGTCATGACCTTCGTTGCAAGCACCCACGTTACAAAGAGACCTAGTTTGAAACTGGCCGTGTCCCTATCAGCTGTCATCGAAAG
>NZ_JBRBCA010000023.1:0-1254 GCF_053479475.1 Corynebacterium sp. 22-2729 | reverse complement strand
TGAAGTGTCCCGGGTTTTGTTCCTAGGCTTGTGCCTTGATTTCCATTATTTCTCGACTGGGGTGGTGTTCCCAAAATTCGGTTTCGACTTCAGCCGGCGTGCGGTAGCCCAGGCTCTGGTGGAGCCTTGACTCGTTCCACCAATTCACCCACTCGAACGTCGCGATTTCCACGTCGACGACATCGGCCCACGTTCGCCTATGAATCAGCTCATTCTTGTAGGAGCCGTTGACGTTCTCAGCCAAAGCATTGTCATAGGAGTCGCCCACCGTCCCAGTGGACGCTGCGATACCGTGCTCAGCCAAGCGCTCGTTGTAGACGATGCTCACATATTGTGAGCCGTGGTCTGAATGGTGAATCAAGCCCGTTGTTTCCTTAGCGCACACGATTGCCTGGTTCAACGCCTGCAGCGGCAAGGCTTCGGTGCGCATCGAATCGGACAGCGCCCATCCGACGATCCTCCGGGAGAATACATCGGTCACGAACGCGGTGTACACAAAGCCTTTTCGGGTGCGCACGTAGGTAATGTCCGCCACCCACAGCCGATTAGGGCCAGGGGCCTTAAACTCACGTTTTACCAAGTCAGGGCGATGATCCGGACCCTTGGGTTTGCGCGTTGTGATTGGTGCCCCACCTTTGCCCTTGCCGGACAGTCCAGCACTGCGCATCAGCCGGGCTGTTTGCTCGCGTCCAATGTCAATGCCCTGGCGGCGCAGCACGCGCCACATTTTGCGAATCCCGTAGACACCGTAGTTTTGTTTATGAACTTCGGTAATGCGCTCTACTAGGGCAGCGTCGCGAAAAGCGCGGGAGCTTAAGCCCCGGGCCTTGGATTGGCGGTATCCACGCGAGCTAAGAAAACCGCCTTCGCGATGCGTGTTTAACGTCTGGCAGATGAACTCGACTGAGAAACGATTCCGATGCTCATCGATGAATCGGATCATTTCCGACGTTTTGGGTCGAGTTCGGATGCGAAAAAAGCTGAGGCGGCTTTCAACAACTCATTGGTGTCCCGCAGCTCTTGATTCTCTCGACGCAACCGTGCGTTTTCTGCAGCAAGGTCCTCGGGCATTGATTCCACAACACGTCCTTCGCGACGAGCGGCCTGCGTCCATTGCCTCGCCGTGTGCCACGAGACGCCCAGCTTTGGGGCTACTGCCTGGCACGCGGCTTGCATCGACATATTTTCCGCCAAGATGCGGTCTTCCACGAGACGGACCACACGGTCCTTGGCATCCTGGTCAAATTTTCTTGG
>NZ_JBRBCA010000021.1:0-3192 GCF_053479475.1 Corynebacterium sp. 22-2729 | reverse complement strand
GTGTGGGTGTCTTAGTATTTTGTGTTGTCTGTGAAGGGCGCACGGTGGATGCCTTGGGCATGATAAGCCGATGAAGGACGTGGAAGGCCGCGATAGTCCTCGGGGAGTTGTCAATCGAGCGTTGATCCGAGGGTGTCCGAATGGGGAAACCTGGCCACAGTTGTGTGTGGTCGCTGCATGGATGAATTCATAGTTTGTGTGGTGGTAACGCGGGGAAGTGAAACATCTCAGTACCCGTAGGAGAAGAAAATAATAATGATTCTGCTAGTAGCGGCGAGCGAACGTGGATTTTGGCTAAACTGCATGCGTGTGATACCTGGCAGGGGTTGCGTGTGTGGGGTTGTGGGGTTGTGTTGTGCGGTGCTGCCATGCCGTGCCCTGGTGTCATGTGTTAGCGGAAGTGGTTTGGAATGGCCTGCCGTAGACGGTGAGAGTCCGGTACGTGAAAGCATGTGGTGTTGGGGTTGATGTGATACCCGAGTAGCAGCGGGCTCGTGGAATCTGCTGTGAATCTGCCGGGACCGCCCGGTAAGCCTGAATACTTATTGTGACCGATAGTGTATGAGTACCGTGAGGGAATGGTGAAAAGTACCCCGGGAGGGGAGTGAAATAGTACCTGAAACCGTGTGCCTACAAGCCGTCAGAGCCTTTTAGAGGTGATGGCGTGCCTTTTGAAGAATGAGCCTGCGAGTCAGCGGCATGTCGCGAGGTTAACCCGTTATGTGGGGTAGCCGTAGGGAAACCGAATCCTAATGAGGGTGTTGTGAGTGGCATGTCCTGGACCCGAAGCGGGGTGATCTACCCATGGCCAGTGTGAAGCAGCTGTAAGAGGCTGTGGAGGCGCGAACCCACTTAGGTTGAAAACTGAGGGGATGAGTTGTGGGTAGGGGTGAAAGGCCAATCAAACTCCGTGATAGCTGGTTCTCCCCGAAATGCATTTAGGTGCAGCGTCGTGTGTTTCTTGCCGGAGGTAGAGCTACTGGTTGGTTGAGCGGGACTATCATCTTAGCGACGTCAGCCAAACTCCGAATGCCGGTAAGTCAGAGCGCGGCAGTGAGACTGCGGGGGATAAGCTTCGTTAGTCGAGAGGGAAACAGCCCAGATCGCCGGTTAAGGCCCCTAAGAGTGTGCTAAGTGGAAAAGGATGTGGGATCGCGAAGACAGCCAGGAGGTTGGCTTAGAAGCAGCCATCCTTGAAAGAGTGCGTAATAGCTCACTGGTCGAGTGGTTCTGCGCCGACAATGTAGTGGGGCTCAAGTACACCGCCGAAACCGCGGAACTCAGCTTTTGTTGGGTTGGTAGGGGAGCGTCGTGTGATCGTTGAAGCTGCCGGGTGACCGTGTGGTGGAGGTTATGCGAGTGAGAATGCAGGCATGAGTAGCGAATGATGCGTGTGAAACGTATCCGCCGGATGACTAAGGGTTCCTGGGTCAAGCTAATCTTCCCAGGGTGAGTCGGGTCCTAAGGCGAGGCCGACAGGCGTAGTCGATGGTTAACGGGTTGATATTCCCGTACCCGTGTGTGTGCGACCAATGGTGAATCAGTGATACTAACTGCCCTGAAGTATGCTGCATGCATTTTGTGTGTGTGGTGTGTGGATGCGTAGGACCTGATCTGGTAGTAGCCAAGCGATGGGGTGACGCAGGAAGGTAGCCAAGCCACTTATTGGATTGTGGTGTAAGCGTGTGGCCCGCAGGAATTGGTAAATCCGTCCTGCATTTTGGGTGAGGCGTGATGCGTACCCGTTGTGGGGATGTTGGTGATCCTATGCTGTCGAGAAAAGCCTCTAGTGAGTGCATGTACGGCCCGTACCGTAAACCGACACAGGTGGTCAGGTAGAGAATACTAAGGCGTTCGGGTGAACTGTGGTTAAGGAATTCGGCAAAATGGCCCCGTAACTTCGGGAGAAGGGGTGCCACTACTGGTGAACGACGTGTTGAGCTGGTGGTGGTCGCAGAGAATAGAGGGAAGCGACTGTTTACTAAAAACACAGGTCCGTGCGAAGACTTTAAGTCGATGTATACGGACTGACGCCTGCCCGGTGCTGGAAGGTTAAGAGGACCTGTTAGGACGCTTTGTCCGAAGCGGAGAATTTAAGCCCCAGTAAACGGCGGTGGTAACTATAACCATCCTAAGGTAGCGAAATTCCTTGTCGGGTAAGTTCCGACCTGCACGAATGGCGTAACGACTTCCCTGCTGTCTCAACCACAGGCCCGGTGAAATTGCAGTACGAGTAAAGATGCTCGTTACGCGCGGCAGGACGAAAAGACCCCGGGACCTTCACTATAGCTTGGTATTGGTGTTCGGTTCGGTTTGTGTAGGATAGGTGGGAGACTGTGAAGTAGTCACGCTAGTGGTTGTGGAGTCGTTGGTGAAATACCACTCTGATCGGATTGGGCATCTGAACCTCGGCCCGTGATCCGGGTTAGGGACAGTGCCTGGTGGGTAGTTTAACTGGGGCGGTTGCCTCCCAAAGTGTAACGGAGGCGCCCAAAGGTTCCCTCAGCCTGGTTGGCAATCAGGTGTTGAGTGTAAGTGCACAAGGGAGCTTGACTGTGAGACTGACAGGTCGAGCAGGTACGAAAGTAGGGACTAGTGATCCGGCACCGGCTTGTGGAAGCGGTGTCGCTCAACGGATAAAAGGTACCCCGGGGATAACAGGCTGATCTTCCCCAAGAGTCCATATCGACGGGATGGTTTGGCACCTCGATGTCGGCTCGTCGCATCCTGGGGCTGGAGTAGGTCCCAAGGGTTGGGCTGTTCGCCCATTAAAGCGGCACGCGAGCTGGGTTTAGAACGTCGTGAGACAGTTCGGTCTCTATCCGCCGTGCGCGTTGAAACTTGAAGAAGGCTGTCCCTAGTACGAGAGGACCGGGACGGACATACCTCTGGTGGGCCAGTTGTCACGCCCGTGGCATGGCTGGTTGGCTACGTATGGGAGGGATAACCGCTGAAAGCATCTAAGCGGGAAGCCTGTTCTGAGATGAGGTTTCTTTTGAGGTTCCCTATAGATTATGGGGTTGATAGGCCGGATCTGGAAGTCATGTGAGTGATGGAGGTGACCGGTACTAATTGGCCGATGTTCAACACATTGAACCACGTTTGTGGTTGTGGCTAAGACGATTTCGGATTGTCGCATGGGTTGTGTACTCGCGTTTGTTATGCAGTGTCTGGAACGGCACTACACACCAG
>NZ_JBRBCA010000020.1:0-6120 GCF_053479475.1 Corynebacterium sp. 22-2729 | reverse complement strand
TTGTGGTTTGTCGGTGGTTGTTAGCGGTGGGGTCACGCCCGGTCCCTTTCCGAACCCGGAAGCTAAGCCTACCTGCGCTGATGGTACTGCACCTGGGAGGGTGTGGGAGAGTAAGTCACCGCCGGCACTAAAACTTAAAAGATGGGGTGTGGGTCGTTGTAGCCTTTTAAAGGGTTACAACAACCCACACCTCATTTTTTTTATGTCTAACTGCGCTGCTGCGGACAAGTAGGCGTCCCCACAAAGCCCAGCTCGATTGCGCCGCCGCAACGCAGGAAACTAGGATTGATAAGGTTCACGGGGCGGACCCGAAAACCCGAAGACAAATAGACGACGGAAGGTGCACTCCCAAGCATGGTTGAGAATTCAAACAACAATCGCGGTCGTGGAGGACGACCACAGGGTGATGGCAAATTCCGCAACAAGGGTGGATTCAAGCCCAACCGCGGCGGCCGCCCAAACCGTAACTCCAACAAAAAGCGCAGCTCTAACTGGGATACCCAACGCGGTCCGCACAGTGGTCCTCAGCGCGCAGGTTACCGAGAGGAGCGCCTGAACAAGCGCCTCAATGAACCCGAAGTGCCTCAGGATCTCGACCCCAAGGAGCTAGATCCTTCCGTACGCCAAGAACTCCGCAGCTTGTCCAAAGACAACGCAGACATGGTGGCGAAGCACCTAATCATGGCCGCCACTCTGCTAGATAATGAGCCGGAAAAGGCATTGGCTCACGCTCGTGCTGCGAAGGATCGTGCGGGCCGCGTTTCCGTGGCACGCGAGACCTGCGGAATCGTCGCCTACCACGCAGGCGAGTGGAAGGAAGCTATTTCCGAACTGCGCGCCGCACGTCGAATGGCCGGTGGCCCAGGCCTGCTTCCTGTCCTCGCCGACTGCGAGCGGGGGCTTGGCAAGCCGGAGAAAGCCCTTGATGTCGCCAATGATCCCCAAGCGGATCAACTGGATGCAGAATCTAAGGTGGAGCTTGCTATCGTCGTCGCAGGCGCCCACCAGGATCTCGACCATCCAAATGACGCGCTCTCAGCGCTCGAAGCGCAGCTAGAAAATGCTGAGGCACCTGATGTCACTCGTATGCGCCTTTTCTACGCTTATGCCGATGCCCTCGTAACCGTTGGCCGCAAGAAAGAGGCTGTGGAGTGGTTTAACCGGGCCGCAGAAATGGATACCGAAGAAGTACTCGATGTGTCCGACCGTCTGGCCGAGCTGGACGAAGACCAAGAGGCCGCATCCCAAAGCGAGGAAAAATAGCCGATGGCCCACCCGCTGCTGGACAACTACGACGCACTTCTTGCCGATCTCGACGGTACGGTATTTTCCGGCCATACCCCGATTCCAGGTGCAGCAGAAGGCCTAGCCGGTCGCCAGGTGATGTACGTGACCAACAATGCTTCCCGCGCACCCCAACAAGTCGCGGAGCATCTGAACTCGATGGGGTTTAAGGCCGACGCGGATCATGTTGTCACGTCCGCCATGGCGGCCTGTGACCTCGGCAAGCAGTACATTGCTGATTCCGGCATCGACAATCCACGGGCATTTGTGATCGGCCACGAATCATTCAAACAGTTGGTCGCGGATGCAGGCTTTACCGTCATCGATACCGCCGATGACCACCCGCACGTCGTCTTCCACGGCCATAGCCCGGATAATGACTGGGCGCGGCTTTCCGAAGGGGCCTTGGCTATCCAACGCGGCGCCCGCTACTTTGCTTCCAACTTGGATACGACTCTGCCCTCGGAGCGCGGTTTCATGGTCGGCAACGGGTCGATGGTCGCCGCCGTCACCTCCGCTACGGGCGTGACCCCGGAATCCGCAGGCAAGCCAGGCCCCGCCATGTTCCTGGTTGCTGCTCGGAAGATCGGTTCCACCAAGCCACTAGCCGTCGGCGATCGGCTGGATACTGATATCGCCGGTGGTAATGCAGCAGGTATGGATACTCTCTGCACCGTCACTGGGGTGTCTACCCACACCGATATTATTGACGCCCCGCCGTCCCACCGGCCAACCTTCATTGCAGGTAACCTACGGGATCACCTCGCCGGATGGTCCGCCAGCGTGGACCCGGGTACTGCTCGTATCCGCGTTACCGCTGGTGAACTTGGTGACGTGGAAGTCATGGCCGCTGAAGCACTGGCCGTAGCCGCTCCGGAGGCGTGGCAGCTGATCGATAATCCCGACGTCTCGCAGATCACCTCCGCTGCGGATATCGACTTTGTGGGTGCAGACGCACAAGCCATGGAGGCACTAGGAGGTTGGAAGTAAGTGGGAGAGGGGCAGCCGAAACCTTCGATATTGTCGGGGGACAGTAGGCGTCAACAAGAAGAGCTAGCACAGGCCGTCGACGAGTTACTGGCGCGCGATGTCCACGGCGCGGAAGAAGCAGCCGTGTTGGAGGAAGCTCACCGGGTGGTTAACGAGGCACTCGGAGGCGAGCGCTGATGGCGAAAAGGGGTGCCAAGCTGCAGCGTCTCGACGCGGAACTGGTGGCGCGTAAGATCGCACGAAGCCGGGAACATGCCCAAGAGATGATTAAATCCGGGCGTGTGACCGTCAATGGAATGTTAGCGAAGAAGCCCGCCAGCGGGGTGGACGGCAATGTCTCCATCAAAGTGGCGGAATCCGAAGACGACCGTTGGGCTAGCCGAGGTGCGCATAAACTCCTTGGGGCGCTGGAGGCATTCGAGCCGCAAGGGCTAACGCTTGCATGCAAGACTGTTCTGGATGCCGGCGCTTCGACCGGTGGTTTTACCGATGTGTGTCTGGACCGTGGTGCTGCGAAGGTCAAGGCCGTGGATGTGGGCTATGGACAGCTCATCTGGCGGCTGCAAAACGACGACCGGGTGGATGTTATGGATCGTACGAACGTGCGCACCCTCACCCCGGAAGCACTTGGCGGCGAAGTGGATCTGATGGTCGGCGACTTGAGCTTCATTTCCATCCGCTTGGTTCTGCCAGCCCTGGCTGCTTGTGTGAAACAGGGCGGAGATCTGCTGCCGATGGTTAAGCCCCAATTTGAGGTGGGGAAGGATCGCTTAGGACACGGCGGTGTGGTCCGGAGCCCTGAACTGCGCGCCGAAGTTACCCGCGACGTGGCAATTGAGGCGATGAAGTATGGTTTGAGGACGAAGGCCGTTGTCGCCTCTCCTCTGCCAGGGCCGAGTGGCAATGTGGAGTATTTTCTCTGGTTGGTCAAGGACGGCGCTGCGGTTTCGCCTAGCATGGGTGCAGAGGCTGACTACACCGGCCTGGACGAGATGATCGCAACCGCCATTAAGGAGGGGCCGCAGTGACCACACCGGGGACTGACCACGGCGCGGAACGCAGTGCCGACAACGGCGCCGATACAGGCAGTGACAAGAACGCGGAGCGCGAAGTCCTGCTGGTTGCGCACACTGGCGTACACGAAAACCTCGGGCTGGCTGCCGAGGCTGCATCTCGGCTACAAAAGGGCGGCATCAACGTCCGCGTGATGGCTACCGCCGACCCAGCCCCGGTAGCGCGCCACGAGATCCTGGGCCGCTTTAAGCGCTTTGGCCACACCAAGGAAGCGGCCACGGGCGTGGAAATGGTGATCGTTTTGGGCGGCGATGGCACGTTCCTCCGCGCTGCCGATATTGCGCATTCCGCGGATGTACCGGTTCTCGGCATCAACATGGGCCATATCGGCTTCCTTGCAGAGTGGGAACAAGAGTCCCTGCAGGAGGCCGTGGATCGCGTGATCGATCGCGACTACCGCATCGAGGATCGCATGACCCTTTCCATTACTGCCCGCGATATGGATGGTCGTGTGCTGGGCACGGGCTGGGCGCTCAATGAGTGTTCGGTAGAGAACCTGAACCGCCAGGGTGTCCTGGATACGATCCTGGAGGTCGACGAGCGGCCTGTTTCCTCTTTCGGTTGTGACGGTGTTTTGGTATCGACGCCCACCGGCTCCACCGCCTACGCCTTCAGTGCAGGTGGCCCGGTTCTGTGGCCGGAGCTGGATGCGATTCTAGTGGTTACCAGCAACGCACACACGCTGTTCAGCCGCCCGCTGGTGGTTTCCCCGAACTCGATGGTGGCAGTAGAGACGAACCCATCGACCTCGCCCGCAACGGTTGTTATGGATGGTTTCCGCCAGATTCACATGCCCCCTGGCGCCCGCGTGGAGATTCGCCGTGGCCCGCAGCCGGTGCGGTGGGTACGTTTGGATTCCGCACCTTTCACTGACCGCCTGGTGCATAAGTTCCGTTTGCCTGTGACGGGCTGGAGGGGCCCGCGTCACTAGCAATGCTGCACGAACTACACATTCGCAACCTCGGCGTGGTTGAGGAAGCGACGGCGGAGTTTTCCACTGGCTTGAGCGTCGTCACCGGCGAAACTGGCGCTGGTAAGACGATGGTTGTGAGCTCTTTACGCTTGCTTTCGGGGCATCGCGCGGACGCTTCCCGTGTGCGAAATGGCGCTGATAAGGCCAGCGTGGAGGGTATATTCTCTGCGGATTCCCCAGCAGTAGAGGAGCTGGTGGATCAGGTCGGTGGCTATATTGACGAGGGTGAAGTGATTGCTTCGCGCACGGTCAACGCCACGGGCCGTTCCCGTGCGCACCTGGCTGGAAAGACCGTGGCGGCGGGCGTGCTGGGGGAATTCGCTGGCCATGTAATTACGATCCACGGGCAGAACGATCAGATGCGACTGCTGGATCCCGTGCGCCAACTCGGCGCGTTGGATGACTATGCCGGATTAGCTGACACTGTGGCCGAGTACAGGGAAAAGCGCGCCGAATGGTTGCGCTTGGATAAGGATCTGCGCCGTCGCATGGCAGCCCGCCGCGACCTTGCCCTAGAGAGCGAAACGCTCCAGCGTGCGGTGGAGGCTATCGACGAAATTGATCCGCAGCCCGGCGAGGACGCTGAGGTTAAGGCGCAGATTAAGCGTTTGCAGGCCGCAGACGATATCCGTGCCGGACTTCAGCGTGCCCAAGCGGCGCTGGATGGTTTGGACGGAATGGGAACAGGCGATGACTTTGGCGATTCCGAAGGTGCCAGTGCGCTGGTATCCCAAGCAGCTAACGAACTATCCGGTTTGGTCGATCCGGACGATGAGGGAGATGCTCTTTCAGATCTTGCTGACCGCCTAAATGAGGTTGGGGTGTTGCTGAGCGATATCTCCTCCGAAATCGGTCAGGCACTGTTGGACGTGCCGGACCCCGATGAACTCGACGGGCTTTTACAGCGCCAAACGCAGTTGCGGGAGTTGCGTAAGTACGCCGTGGACGTTGACGGTGCCCTGGCATGGCGCGATCAGGCGCGCGAGCGGCTGGAGTCGATGGACGTCTCCGATGAAGCGCTGCAGAAGCTGCAAGATGAGGTCGCCTCTGCGCGGGAGGCAGCGAGCGCGATCGCGGGCAAGCTTTCAGGGGCACGCGTGAGGGCGTCGAAAAAATTTTCCAAGGCCGTTACTGAAGAGATCCGGGGGCTGCACATGTCCGCCGAGATTCGTGTGGACGTGCGGCAGCAGGAGGAGCTCGGTCCGCATGGCGTTGATGAGGTCGAGTTTCAGCTGGTGCAGGGTGGGAATGTGAACCCTTTGGCGGGTTCGGCCTCTGGCGGTGAGCTTTCTCGCGTGATGTTGGCGCTGGAGGTTGTACTGGCTGCAGGTTCGGACGGTGGTCGCACGATGGTTTTCGATGAGGTCGATGCGGGCGTCGGTGGCAAGGCAGCTGTGGAGATTGGACGGCGCCTGGCTAAGCTCGCGATCGAGAATCAGGTCATTGTTGTAACTCACCTGCCGCAGGTCGCCGCATTTGGTGACGCCCACGTATATGTGGCTAAGTCGACGTCAAAGGATTCGGTGACCTCCTCGGTCCGTACGCTGAGCGAGGATGAACGGACAGAAGAGCTGTCTCGTATGTTGGCAGGGTTGGAGTCTGAAACGGGGCGGGCTCACGCCGAAGAACTAATGGCAATGGCAAAGGAAGCCAAGGCAGCGCTGCGGTCTTAGGGGGGTGTCCCTATGTTTTTGTCAAGTGTCAGGCCGATGTTGGCGAGTACAGTCTTGGGAGTAGTTTCTTAGGCGTGCCTAGGAGTCGGCCAGCGTGTGCTGGTCGGCTTCGTCTTTGGGCTTTAC
>NZ_JBRBCA010000001.1:0-330463 GCF_053479475.1 Corynebacterium sp. 22-2729 | reverse complement strand
ACGAGAAGCTGAAACAAGTCACAAAGCAAAAGACATACAATGCATCAGAATCAACACAAAGGTTGGTCAACAAAGTATCTAAACTTGGTTCATCACGCTATTGAGTTCTCAAACAACCTACGCACACAACAAACAACACCACATCAACAGTGGCAGCCACGTTGCGACGGATTACGAGTGTAAAGCAACCGTGAATCAAAAGCAAATTCCCGGTAAACAACCCGTTGCACTCGCACACAACAAAGACTGTTTTTACAGCTAAAGTGATTAGCCAGACACGCTCATCAAAGGCTTGCTGCAAGCTACTCACTCACAGCGCCGTGTCGCGCTGACTCGAATAAATGTACACACACCCAAACACAAACACAAACAACCAGGTCAACACCGGTTCCTGAGCAATATCAAACGCTTCTAACGCTGGACTCGCTCGATCTCTGCCCCCAAGGAGCGCAACTGCTCCGGGAACTCCGGGTAGCCACGGTCGATGTGGTACACGTCGTGCACTTCGGTCTGCCCGTCTGCAACCAAGCCAGCCAGCACCAAACCGGCACCGGCTCGAATGTCAGAACTCCATACCGGAGCCGAAGAGAGCCGCTCCGTTCCGCGGATCACTACGTGGTGGCCATCGATACTTGCATCCGCACCGAGGCGCATCATCTCATCGACAAAGCGGAAGCGAGACTCGAAGATGTTCTCCGTAATCACGCTCATCCCCTCACTCACGGTGCACAGCGCAATCGCCATCGGCTGCAGGTCGGTCGGGAACCCTGGGAACGGCAACGTCTGATAATCCACCGCCTTAGGGCGCTCTACCTGCACCACTCGGAACCCAGTCGGATACGTCTCCACCTGGGCGCCCGCCAGTTTTAGCTTCTCCAACACCAAATGCAGATGCTGCGGATCAATACCACCGACCGTGATGTCGCCCTGTGTCATCGCCGCCGCATAAGCCCAGGTGCCGGCGACGATACGATCGCCCACAACCTCGTGATTCACTGGGGTTAGTCGCTCCACCCCCTCCACGGTGATCGTGTTAGATCCGGCTCCACTGATCTTGGCACCCATTTCCACAAGCATGTTGCACAGATCCACGATCTCTGGCTCACGTGCTGCGTTATCCAAGGTGGTGGTTCCCTCTGCCAAAACGGCGGCAGTCAGAATATTCTCCGTTGCCCCCACCGAGGGGAAGTCCAATTTGATCTGAGCCCCATGGAGCTCTTCGGCTTCGGCGACCAAGCAACCATGCTCAATCTTGGTGGTTGCTCCAAGTAATTCCAGTCCAGATTGGTGCATATCAAGAGGACGGGAACCGATGGCGTCACCACCGGGAAGGGCGACCCGCGCCTTGAGGCGACGAGAAGTTAGCGGCCCCAAGACCGCGACGGATGCACGGAACTGACGTACGGCCTCGAAGTCCGCGTTGTACTCGATTTCCTCAGGAGTGGTGATGCGAACGACAGAACCGTCGAGCTCCACCTCGCAGCCCAGGCCACGCAGAACCTCGGCCATGTAGGGCACATCGGCAATTTCTGGGCAGTTGGTCAACGTGGTGGTTCCAGGCGCCAAAAGTGCAGCTGACATGAGCTTAAGCACGCTGTTCTTTGCGCCGGACACCTTGATGGCGCCCTGCAGCCTGGTTCCACCGGTTACTACGAAGCTGTCTTTCACGCCCCCTAGCCTACAAAAAATCGCCCCACTCATGGCGGGGCGAGAAACAGGGCTAGATCAGGGCAGTGCGCCGATACGCCGTGCTGCGTTAACAGCCTCGTAGCGAGTGTGCGCTCCGAGCTTGCGCATGACAGAGCGTAGGTAGCTCTTCACCGTCTCTGCACCAATCCCCATCTCGGCTGCGGCTTCCACATTGGTGTGACCGAGAGCCACGCAGGCCAAAACATCCAGCTCACGCGCAGAAAGCTTGGTGGTCTGCTTCACGCGCACTGGGGAGACCATTTGGTCGCATAGGACTTCAAGATCTCGCCGCAGTTCATCGTCACCCACACGGTTTGCGAGCATGCGAAGCTTGCTGTGAGTGGCGCGCACCTGTTCCCATTCGGCGCCGGACATCGATCGCACCTGCTTATTTGTGGAGGACGCCGCCGCGTTTGCACCACGACCGGCCTCATTCGTACGCAGCGCCTCATTGACTGCAATGTCCTGCTCCAGGCAACGCGCGGTCATGGTGACCTCTTCGAGCACCTTGTCTCCCATGCGAGCACGAGAGTGCACGCCCGCATACAGCACGCCCCGCACCTCGCGCTTCACGATCACGGGCACGGCAACTACGGAGTGCAGTCCTTCATCTCGAATGTGACGGTCAAAGTCGTGGCTAATGGACTTAGCTCGGGTGTAGTCGGAGACTCCTACGGGACGGCGGGTGGTTACGACGCGGCCACCGACGCCTGCGCCTGGTGCAATCTCAAGGTTGTGCAGCGCCGGCGTGCGCAGCCCTACCCACTTGGAGATCCGCAGCTTTCCTTCGGCGGAGCTCGCCGCGTACATCGTCACCGGGATGCCAGTCGCGTTTTTTAGAGAATTCAGCGCAGAAATGATGACATCTTCGTCATCGCGTTGCCGCTGCTGGTCCACCTGTTCACTCCTCAAACTTGACCTGTGGCGCCTAGCCTTTCGCGGGCATAGACGCCGTGTGAGTAGGGAGTATAGTTCACCCCCTAGCTACCCCCAAAACTGCCCCCATGCTTTCATCAGCAAAAAGGTGCACATCCACTCCTAACCTTTTTGGGGTCTTATTGAGCCTCCGTGACACTTAGATTCCGAATGCGCGCCAGGCTATCGTCGACAACCTTGTCCGAAGTTTTGAGCAGGTGCTTTTCCAGCTTGCCTGAGATCAATGGGATTGATGCTTTTGCCGTGAGGATCGCCTCGACCGTTGTCAGGTCTGAGTCCGCCGCCGCATAGATAAAACGGGTTTCCATTGTCCCCATCCCCATCGGCAGCTCCATCGTCGACGTCGCCTCGAACGCACCTTCTTCGTCTGGTTGCGACACATAGGTTTCTTGGAAAGCTAGGGGTTTCGTCCTGTCCTCGGAAAGCTCTTCTAGCTCTTTTTGGGACGCCCTCACGCCAACCCGCGCCCACACTCGACCATCGGGGAGCTCTTTCCGCTTCGCCTCAACAATTTGAGAGTCCGACTTCTCAACCATTCCCTCATCGGTCAGAAGGAACCGTTCGCCCGAGACAACCTCGTAGACCTCGTGAATGGACAGTTCAATGGTGCGGTTGACTTGCTTGGAATGTGCCATAGCCGCAATTGTGCCAGGTTTAACCAAGGAGGGGTTGGCAATGTTTGGGGGGCTAGCGCCTAGCGGTGCTTCCACTCCGGCTTACGCTTCTCCACGAAGGCGGCCATGCCTTCCTTCTGATCCGCAGTGTCGAACAGGCGCCAGAACTGCTGGCGTTCGGCCTCCACGCCCTCATCCAGAGTGGAGCGGTATGCCTCGTCCACCATCTCAGTGGCGGCGGCCAGTGCAACGTGGGACATGCTTGCAACCTTCGCCGCTACCTTTTGAACCTCGTCGGCGAAGCCCTCTGCCGGCAGAATCCGGGAAACCAAGCCACAGCGTTCAGCCTCCTCGGCATCCATCATGCGCCCAGTAAGGATCAGATCCATGGCCTTGTACTTCCCCACAGCACGAGTTAGTCGCTGGGTGCCACCCATACCCGGAATAATGCCCAATGTGATCTCCGGCTGTCCGAACTTGGCGGACTCGCTAGCCAGCAGAATATCGCCCAGCATAGCTAGTTCGCAGCCTCCGCCGAGAGCAAATCCGGAGACCGCGGTGATCAGCGGGGTCTTCAGCTGGGCCAACTTTTCCCAATCTCCAAAGAGGCGCTTTTCGGCTACCTCTGGGTAGACCTCGTCCTTCATTTCCTTGATATCAGCACCGGCAGCAAAACTCTTTTCGCTGCCGGTGATGACGATTGCGCCAATCGCCGGGTCGGCATCCAACGCCTGAGCAGCCGGAACGATTTCGGAAAGCACAGCACTGTTCAGCGCGTTAAGTGCCTTTGGTCGGTCCAGGGTGATCGTTGCGACGGCACCATTGACGGCTACCTGAATGGTTTCATAAGGCTGGTCGGGGTTCACGGGGTTTACTGAAGTTTGGTTTTCGGAAGTCATGGTTGCCATTGAACCAAATCCCCTGAATCTGCGTCTGAGATTCTGGCAAAGCTTTGGGTGCGAAAGGGCGTCACGAGAGAGCGGCCAAACTCAACAGTGGTGTAGGCCGACAAAGAGGTGTAAACTACCCGATATAGACCGATCAGTCTAGAATGAAAGGATCGCCCCCATGGCGAAGATTTACAACAACATCACCGAGCTCATCGGCGGCACTCCCCTAGTTAAGCTGGGCGCCTTCGGCGAAGGCCTGAAGGCTAACATCCTGTTGAAGCTAGAAGCTTTTAACCCGGCTAACTCCGTGAAGGATCGCATCGGTAAGGCCATCATCGAGGCAGCTGAGAAGGACGGCACGTTGAAGCCGGGCGGCACCATTGTCGAGGCAACCTCCGGCAATACCGGTATCGCACTAGCAATGGTCGGCGCCGCGAAGGGCTACAAGGTTGTCCTAACCATGCCGGAGACCATGTCGAACGAGCGTCGTATTATGCTGCGTGCCCTGGGCGCAGAGCTCGTACTAACCCCCGGCCCCGGCGGCATGCAGGGCGCGGTAGATAAGGCCAACGAGATCGTTGAGAGCACCGACAACGCCATCCTGGCACGCCAGTTCGCTAACCCGGCCAACCCAGAGATCCACTACAACACCACTGGTCCAGAGATCTGGGAAGACACCGACGGTGAGGTAGACATTTTTGTTGCAGGTGTGGGCACCGGCGGCACCGTCTCCGGCGCAGCGAAGTACCTGAAGGAAAAGAACGAGAAGATCGAGATCGTTGGCGTAGAGCCAGCAGATTCCCCGTTGCTGACCGAAGGCCGCTTCGGACCGCACAAGATCCAAGGCCTGGGCACCAACTTCTTCCCGGAGAACCTCAACAAGGACATCCTGGATCGCGTCATCGATGTTCGGCTGGAGAACGCCACCACGACCGCACGCGAGCTAGCCAAGGCCGAGGGCATTCTCTCCGGCATCTCCTCCGGTGCCGCCGTCTGGGCAGCACTGGAAGAGGCCAAGAAGGACGAGAACGAGGGCAAGACCATCGTCGTTATCGTTCCGGACTTCGGCGAGCGCTACGTCTCCACCCTGCTGTTCGACGACCTGCGCGACTAGTTCTCCGCCCAGCATCCCAGCCACAGAAGTAGGCGCTACCCCCTTTTTCCACCTTGCGGTGAAATAGGAGGCAGCGCCTTCTCGTTATAGTGGCTGCGAAAGTTCTTTAGGGCACCTATCTCCCGCCCCTCTATAACCTCCGACCGAAAGACCACACCCTTGAGCATTCTTGGACGCATCCGCGAGGATCTTAACAATGCCCGCGAGCACGACCCAGCGGCCCGTGGCGACGTGGAAAACGCCATCGTGTACTCCGGCCTTCACGCCATCTGGGCGCACCGTGTCTCCCACGCACTGTGGACGCGCGGCCACCGCAGCATCGCCCGCATCATTAGCCAGGCCACTCGCGCTCTAACCGGCATTGAGATCCACCCGGGCGCCACCATCGGCCGGAGGTTCTTTATCGACCACGGCATGGGAGTGGTCATCGGTGAAACAGCGGAAATCGGCGATGACGTGATGCTGTATCACGGGGTAACCCTGGGAGGGTCCGAGCTTGTTCAATGCAAGCGTCACCCAACCATCGGCAATGGGGTGA
This sequence comes from Corynebacterium sp. 22-2729, assembly GCF_053479475.1. Classification (NCBI taxonomy): domain Bacteria; kingdom Bacillati; phylum Actinomycetota; class Actinomycetes; order Mycobacteriales; family Corynebacteriaceae; genus Corynebacterium; species Corynebacterium sp. 22-2729. The sequence goes on along the minus strand of NZ_JBRBCA010000001.1, from coordinate 324,682 downwards.
TGATCGGTGCTGGTGCAAAGGTTCTGGGTCCCATCACCATCGGCGAGGGCTCCGCGATTGGCGCCAACGCCGTGGTTACCAAGGATGCTCCCCCACACTCAATCCTCACCGGCATTCCGGCAAAGATTCGTCCCCGCAAGCCGGAGCAGAACACTCCGCTGGTGGACGCCGTGAAGTGGGTCGACGACATGCAGAACAACATCTAAGCGTTCACCACAGCGCCCCTGCGGAGCTTTCCCTTCGAGACCTTTCTCAGTGGGACGCTACGAGGCCAGCAGCTCTTTGAATTCCGGGTTCTTCTCCACGAACGCCGCGACAGCCGAGCAGCTGGCCTTAATCTTTAGGTTCGCCTCCTTTGTACCCAGCAGAGCCTCACTAATAAGAGGCTTGGACAAGCCCTGACCGCGGTACTTCGGATCCACCACAGTGTGGTTGAAGTCTCGTACCCCATCAGCCTGGGAGTACTCTGCAAAGCCAGCCTCCTGGTCATCGACGTAGATGACAAAACGACCCTGGTCTTCATCGTGAACAATGCTCTTCGTGCCTGACATTGCGGTGTCTTTCCTTTCGATTCTCTGCCGTTTGCTCTGTACTCGACTACGCTGCATTCGACTACTCGGCACTCGACTACTCAGTACCGAAACAACGTTTATAGCGTCCATGTCGTACACCGCCAGTGTACGTTGACGCACAGAGGCAGAAACACGGCAAAACCCCGGTAGCGTCATTGCTACCGGGGTTGGAATGTGGCCAGAGCCGGGATCGAACCGGCGACCTTTCACTTTTCAGGCGAACGCTCTACCAACTGAGCTATCTGGCCTTCGTGCTCGACCGCTTCCGATCCGAACATCGAAGCGACCCTGACGGGACTTGAACCCGCGACCTCCGCCGTGACAGGGCGGCGCGCTAACCAACTGCGCCACAGGGCCAACATTGCCTGCACAACTAAATAAAACGACCAGACAACAACTTGTCTAAGCCGTCTGTTGCACGAGAATAGACTCTACACAGTGACAAACTTCTAAGGCAAATCAGCTGTTCAACGACAGTTTCTGGAATAACTTCGCTTCACTGTCGAAGTATGAATCGCTTGGAGAATGTGGGCGTCAAAAAGAAAGCAAAAAGAAAAGAGCCCTCCCGGCGCACAAACACCGGAAAGACTCCAAAAAGCTCTTAACTTGCGACCCTGACGGGACTTGAACCCGCGACCTCCGCCGTGACAGGGCGGCGCGCTAACCAACTGCGCCACAGGGCCGTACTCCCAACGGGATTCGAACCCGTGTTACCGCCGTGAAAGGGCGGGGTCCTAGGCCTCTAGACGATGGGAGCTCTACAAAGTAAGCCAACGAATCACCGCAGGCTTGCTTAGCAGCTTGATCAGTTTAAACCAGGGGCCAGCGACAGAACAAATCGCCCGTTGAGGTGGGCAAAGCAGCCCCCTACCCCGCTACGACTACGCACTAGTCAGAGACAGACGGGTAATCCGTGTAGCCACGCTCACCACCCACGTAGAACGTGGACTGATCTGGCTCATTGAGGGGCAAATCCTCGCGCCAGCGGCGCACCAAGTCCGGGTTGGCAATCAACTGACGGCCGACTACGACAGCATCCACGTAGTCCAGCTCTAGCTCACGCTGCGCATCCTCCTGAGTAGTCACGGTGCCGAAACCGTCGTTCATGAGTACCTTTGTCACACCGTTAGCGCGAGCCTTGTTTGCCAGAGTCGAGATCAGCTCGCTTTCCGGGTGCGCGTGCAGGAAAGACACATAGGCAAGGTTCAACGGGGCGATGGCATCCAGTAGGCCTCCATATGTGGCCACCATGTCCGCCTCGTCTTCCTCAATGACCCCTTGCACATTGTGCCCTGGCGAGAAGCGCACTCCTACGCGGTCGGCGCCGATTTCTTCTACTAGCGCGCGGATTACCATCTCCGACAGACGCCAACGGTTTTCCGAACTGCCGCCGAACTCATCCTCGCGTTGATTGGACGAAGGTGCCAAGAACTCGTGAAGCAAATAGCCGTTTGCGTTGTGGATTTCCACGCCGTCAATTCCCGCGTCGATAGCCCGCCGTGCAGCGCTGCGGAATTCCTCTACGATTCGCGGAATTTCCTCTGTTTCCAGTGCGCGCGGCACTGGAGCCGACATTTTTCCAGCGAATCCACGAACCTGTCCATCCCAATTCAGCGCGCTGGGCGCTTCTGCTTGAGCTCCATCAATGAGATCCGGGTGGCTGGTGCGTCCACCGTGCATGATCTGCATGAAAATAACTCCGTTGGCGTTGTGCACCTCATTAGCCACGTCGCGCCATCCAGCCGCGTGCTCATCGCTTGCAATGCCCGCCTGGCCCGGAAACGCACGATTCGTCCACGCGGGGAAGGTGCCTTCGGTAACGACCAGCCCGGCGCTGGCGCGCTGGGAATAGTACTTCGCATGCAGTTCGCTCGGCAGGCCGCTGTGGCCTGCACGCTGACGTGTCAGCGCTGCCATGGTCACACGGTTGCTCAAGTTATAACGGCCAAGGTTCAAGGAAGAAAACAATGTTGGCATGTCATTCTCAACGGAATTTCGCGCAAGATTGTTCCAACTTCCGCGCACTAATTCCCAGCCGACAACACCAAAACCCCGCCACAGCGCACCCATGATCTCCATGGAAGCGCCGCGACGGGGTAATTGCGAATGTGGGCCCTGTGGGGCTCGAACCCACGACCTGCGGATTAAAAGTCCGTAGCTCTACCAACTGAGCTAAAGGCCCAACGGGGAGCATTCTATCTAACGCCTATGCGAAGCAGAAAATTGCCCCCACCACATAGCTACGCGCAACAGACATGCGCCCAGCCATGAACCCGGCTTTAGCCCTTCATAGTGCCCTTCTCCGCCAGGTTGATGTGGAAATCGAAAGCGGTCTTCAGATCGTGCGGAGTCTGCAGATAGTGCCCCTCAGAGCACGCACGCTCGTAGTACTCCTCCAGCAGCGGACGATAATCCGGGTGAGCGATGGAGATGATCTTCGGGACGCGCTGACGCGGCGCGAGACCACGCAGATCGGCATAACCATACTCAGTGATTACGACCATCGTGTCGTGCTCCGTGTGGTCAATGTGGGAAGCGAAAGGAACGACCGCGGAGATCGCACCATCCTTCGCTGTGGACGGCGAGATAAAGGTGGACAGGAACGCGTTACGCGTGAAGTCGCCGGAGCCGCCGATACCATTCATAACCCGAGAGCCCGCCACGTTGGTGGAGTTCACATTGCCGTAGATGTCGCAACCGATCATGCCATTAGACGCGATCAGACCAGTACGGCGAATTACCTCAGGGTGGTTAGAGATCTGCTGCGGACGCAGGACAATGTGCTCGCGGTAGCGCTTAGCCTCTTCATTCATTTTCTTTGCATAGTCCGGAGACAGCGCGAAAGAAGTAGCGGAGGCGACGGTCATCTTGCCATTGTCGATAAGATCCAGCATGCCGTCCTGGATCACCTCGGTGTAGGCCTGAATGTTTTCGAACTTAGAATCCAGCAGGCCTGCCATCACAGCGTTCGGGACGTTTCCGACGCCGGACTGCATAATGTAGCCGTCGTACGTGAGGCGCCCTGCCTCAACCTCTCCCTCCAGCAGATCTAGGAAGTGGCCGGCGATCTTTTCGGAGATCTCGTCGGTCGGCTTGAACGGTGCGTTGCGATCCTCCGCGTTGGTCTTTACAACAGCTACGACCTTGTTTTGGTCGACTGGAATGAAGGTGGTGCCAATGCGGTCGCCGGGGCGGTTGATCGGAATTGGGGTGCGGTTAGGCAGATCCTGGATCTTGTAAATGTCGTGCATGCCCTCCAGGTCGAGAGACTGCCACTCATTCACCTCGATAATGATCTTGCGTGCAGAGTTTAGGTACTCCACGTTGTTACCCACAGCCGAGGAAGGAATGATGTTGCCAGCTTCGTCAATACGCACAGCCTCCACCACGGCAACGTCGAGATTGCCGAAGAAGCCCTCCTCTACCTGCTGACCCAGGTGGGAAAGGTGGATGTCCTGGTACAGGATCTCGCCCGCGTTGATCTTCTTGCGCATCGTCGGGTCAGAGGCGTAAGGGGTGCGGTAACGCACTGCGTCCGCTTCCGCCAGTACACCGTCGCAATCGGGAGCGGTGGAAGCTCCGGTAAACACGTCGATTTGGAAATCTTCGCCTCGCTCATGCAGCTCCTTAGCTTTCTTCGCGATGGCGCTAGGCAAAGCCTTGGGATAACCCGCGCCGGTGAAGCCAGACATGCCAACCTTGTCTCCATGGTTGACGAACTGCGCCGCCTCCTCCGCAGAAACGACCTTGGACTTATAAAACTCGTTGGCAATGCGCTCAGACATCGGTTCCTCCTCGATTGCGGTGTAGCGAGTAGCGGTTTCTCCGCTTTGTTTTCTCAGCCTACATAAATGTGACTTAGCTCGCCTTCACCGTCCAGCCTATTGTTGAACAATCAATGTTGCTACTTCGGCCTATGTTTTACGGCAGCTCTTGACGCCCTTTGGTATTCTTCCCTCCCCAGTGTGAGAATGGTGCCCGTGACTACATCGACCGCAACCCCCACCTCCACCACCGCGAACCGCGCAACCAGCAGTGCCACCCCTGCTAATACTGCCGTTCGAGGCCAACACAGTTCCGATCGCCCGCAAAACACCACCGGCTTCCGGGGGCTGCAGATCGGCAGGATGCAGCTCGACTCCCCTGTGGTTCTGGCTCCCATGGCCGGCGTGACGAACGTCGCTTTTCGCAGCCTGTGCCGCGAACAAGAACGCGAGCGCATGGGCTCTGTCGCCGGCCTCTATGTATGCGAGATGGTAACTGCGCGAGCGCTGGTCGAGCGCAATCCGAAAACTCTGCATATGACGACCTTTGCTCCGGACGAGAATCCGCGAAGCCTGCAGCTGTACACGACTGACCCGGAGTACACCTACAAGGCAGCAAAGATGATTGTCGACGAGAACCTCGCCGACCATATCGATATGAACTTCGGCTGTCCCGTGCCGAAAGTCACCCGTCGCGGTGGCGGTTCCGCCTTGCCCTATAAGCGCAAGCTCTTTGGCAACATCGTCGCTGCAGCGGTCAAAGCGACTGAAGGTACGGACATCCCGGTCACCGTAAAGATGCGCGTCGGCATCGACGATGAACACCACACACATCTGGATGCAGGTCGCATCGCAGTGGAAGAAGGCGCGGCTGCCGTAGCGCTCCACGGTCGCACGGCTGCGCAGCGATACTCCGGCCGCGCGGATTGGAATGAGATCGCGCGCCTGAAGCAACACCTTGCTCACACTGGCATTCCCGTTCTGGGAAATGGCGATATCTTCAAGGCGACAGATGCCCGGGCAATGATGGAACAGACCGGCTGTGATGGCGTCGTCGTTGGACGCGGATGCCTGGGGCGGCCGTGGCTATTCGCAGAACTGTCGGCAGAGCTGCGCGGGCTGCCAATCCCCTCTCAGCCCACCTTGGGAGAAGTCGCTCGCATCATCCTGCGACATGCCGAACTTCTGGCAGCCCACGACGGTGAGCAGAAAGCCTGCCGAGATCTACGCAAGCACATGACCTGGTACCTCCGCGGCTTCCCAGCTGGCGGCGATCTGCGCCGCAGTCTGTCGCGAGTCAGCAGCCTGGATGAATTGAAGACTGCTTTGAGTGAGGTTTGGGACTCGCCCGCCTTGGCCGAGGACGCCGATGGTGCTCGCGGTCGCCAAGGCTCCCCAGCTAAGGTTGCACTGCCCGATGGTTGGCTGGACGACCCGGAGGATGAGACGGTGCCCGATGGTGCCGACATCGAAAATAGCGGTGGCTAAACTCTAAGGTCATTTGTAGGGGCTAAACATCGGGGGTTGAACGTCAGCACAACCAAAAATCAAAGACTATAGTGCTGGGCATGCGCAAAGAGTACCGAAACCAGCTCCGGGACTTTAACCACAACATTTCACTCATGGCGGATTTCGTTCGCACTACCCTCAATTCCGCCACTCGTTCTCTCCTGGAAACTGATCTCGAGCTCGCGGAGAAGGTTCTCAGTAGCGTAGATACGCTGGAGGATCTACGCGTCAATTCGGTTGCGGCAGCCTTCCAACTTTTGGCCCTCGAGGCACCTGTTGCGCGCGACTTGCGATTCGTCGTCGCAGGCCAGCATATTGTCGAGGATTTCACTCGTATGGGCGCGCTTGCGGTGCATGTGGCGAAGGTGGCGCGGCGGCGTCATCCAGAAAATGCAGTACCGGCGCCCATTCGCCCCTATATCGAAGAAATGGCGCGCCAGTGCGACCAATCCGCGGAGAAGATCCAAGAGCTGCTACGCGATCATAATGTTGAGACTGCGCTCGATCTCATCAATGATGACGACGCGATCGACGACATCCACCGCCACCTCTTTCAGCTCACTACTCAGCGAGACTGGCCCCATTCCGTGCGTGAGGCTGTGGATCTCACGTTGCTTTCCCGTTACTTGGAGCGCTACTCGGACCATGCGGTGGAAATCGGCAATCGCATCGTCTTCATTGCCACGGGTCTCACTCCGGAGGAGTACCAGCGAAAGCAAGAGGACGATGAACTCGAAGAGCGCTTCCGTAAGAAGTTCGACGAGCTGCGCTATCGCTACGACACGAACTTCGACTACTAGTAGAATCCGCTAGCTGCTGTAGGCCTTTTGGGCAAACATGGCAGCGTTGAGGGAATCATCGAGCAACTGTTCCGGGGTACGGCGTACATCGAGCTGTATACCCTTCTCCCCTGGCGTGAGGCGCTGTAGATCCTCCAATTGCGCAACCAATAGTTCGCGTGGCATGTCAACATCGCCAACCCGATTTTCCATCCGCTCTGCAAGTACATCTTCGGTGCCGTATAGGTGCACGTAGAACACCGTCGCACCCTCCCCGATGTCGCTTAAGATCTCCCGGTGGTCAATGCGCAGTGCGGTGCAGGCTGTCACCGTGTTGTTCCCTTTAGCGGCCTCTCCCGCGATCCAGTCCCGCACGGTGCCCAACCACTTCTTGCGATGGTGCTCAGCGGGTAGTCGGCCGTCTTGCAGGATCTCCAATGCGCCCTCCGGGTGCAGGTCATCTGCTTCTTGGAGCTGCCAGCCGGTCTTCTCGGCGATGGCGCGTGCCAACGTTGTCTTGCCGCTGCCGCTTACTCCCATCACTACGATGTGGAGGGTTGCCGGTGCCTTCGGGCTAGGCTCTGTGCCAGACATGGTGCTTCCTTTCTGGTTGCGGGGCCTTCACTGCCTCCAGTATGCCGTTTCTTTTTGCTATTGACGCCAAAAGCGGGGTTCCGGTGTACCCGGAACCCCGCTAGTGGGTGGCAGGCTCAGCATGAACCGGCCAATATGACACTTTGTGGATTCTCTATTTCCTCTTCTACCTGTAGGCCAGGCGAAGATTGAGTTTTATCCGAAGCGACCGGAGATGTAGTCCTCGGTCTCCTTCTGCTGCGGGTTCTCGAAAATCTGCTTAGTCGGGCCCACCTCGACCAGCTTGCCGGGCTTGCCGGTAGCTTCCAAGGAGTAGAAAGCGGTCTGGTCGGACACACGGGCTGCCTGCTGCATGTTGTGCGTCACGATAACAATGGTGAAGTCTTCCTTCAGCTCGTGGATCAGATCCTCGACTGCCAGGGTGGAGATCGGGTCAAGTGCGGAGCAAGGCTCGTCCATCAGCAGAACTTCCGGCTCGACAGCGATAGCGCGGGCGATGCACAGACGCTGCTGCTGACCACCCGAGAGGCCACCGCCCGGCTTGTCCAGACGATCCTTAACCTCGTCCCACAGGTTGGAGCCACGCAGCGCACGCTCTGCAACCTCGCGGAGCTTCTTCTTGTTCTTCTCACCAGACAGCTTCAGACCGGCAACGACATTCTCTTCGATGGACATCGTCGGGAACGGGTTAGCCTTCTGGAAAACCATGCCGATGGTGTTGCGGACGGCCACTGGGTCGATCTTGGAGCCGTAGATGTCCTCACCGTCGAGCAGGATCTCACCCTTGACATAAGCACCGGGGATTACCTCGTGCATACGGTTCAGGGTGCGCAGCACTGTGGACTTGCCACAGCCGGACGGGCCGATGAAGGCGGTAACTGCCTTCGGCGGGATGTGCAGGTTGACGTTCTGAACGGCGTGGAAATCGCCGTAGTAAATGTTGACGTCATTGAGGTCTAGGCGCTTAGCCATTGTGTTGTTCTCCTAGGGTCCTAGGGTTGGCCACCCTCTATGTATGGAGTGGTCGGTTTGTGCAATTGGAAAGGCTTTGTTTTGTTGTAGTCCCGGCAGGACTAAGGCTCTTGGTCGCCTTAGACCTTGACCGAGTAGCGCTTCGAAATCAGACGGGCGCCAATCATCAGAACGGCGACCAGGAGTACCAGGGTCAGTGCGCAGCCCCACAGGCGCTCCAACACGACCTCGTTACTTCCGGCGCCATAGAGGTCAACCATGTACAGCGGCAGGGACTGCTGGCCACCTTCGAACGGGTTCCAGTTGATCTTGGTGGTGGAACCAACCAGGATCAGCACCGGTGCGGACTCGCCCATCACACGGGCAACAGCCAGCATGATGCCGGTGACAATGCCGGATAGAGCCGTCGGGAGCACGATTTTGACGATGGTCTTCCACTTCGGCACGCCCAGTGCATAAGAGGCTTCACGCAGGTCCATTGGAACAACGCGCAGCATCTCTTCTGCGTTGCGCACGATGATCGGAACCATCAACAGCACCAAAGCAAGGGAAACGGCGAAACCGGAGCGCTCGAAGCCAAACATGGTGATCCACATTGCGTACACGAACAGGGCAGCAACGATGGACGGGACACCGGTCAGGATGTCGACCATGAAGGTTGTGATCCTGCCGAGGAAATTACCGCGGGAGTACTCCACCAAGTAGATGGCGGTGAACACACCGATCGGGATGGACAATGCGGAAGTAACCAGAACCTGGGTCAGGGTACCGATGATTGCGTGGACAGCACCGCCGCCGGCCTTGTTACGGGGTTGGCCGACCATGTCGTACATCCACCAGTCAGGATTCAAAATTGCTGGCAGGCCTTCGCTGACAACCTTGAACAGCACCCACACCAGAGGCAGCAGGGCCAGGGCCATTGCAAAGTAGATGATGATGGTGGCGGCCTTGTCGGCAGCCTTGCGCTTACCAGAGATCTGAGTGAACAGGTCGGAGGACGAAGAGGACTTCTTCTTTTCTACAGCTACTGCATCAGTCATTGTTCTCGTCTCCTACTTCTTCGCCACAACGGCGCGGGCGGCGGCGTTAACCAGGAAGGTCAACAGGAATAGCACGAGGCCGGCAGAAATGTAGGCGCCCGCCTTCAGTTCGTCGTCGAACTCCGGTGCGGCAGCGGCGATGGCGGTCGCAAAGGTAGTACCACCGTCCATCAGCGAGCCGCGGAAGTCCGGAGCACTAGCGATAACCATGTACAGCGCCATGGTTTCACCCAGCGCGCGACCCAGACCCAGCATTGCACCGGAGATGTAGCCGGACAAACCAAAGGGAAGCACGGTCATGCGAACAACTTCCCACCGCGTTGCACCCAGAGCCAGGGCAGACTCAATCTGTCCCTTCGGGGTCTGGACGAAAACCTCACGGGTAGTAGCAGCGATCACAGGCAGAATCATGATTGCCAGAACGATGCCACCAGTGAAGATGTTTCGGGAGGTGGAGAATGGCGGGGAGCTTCCCTGCTGGTAGTTGAAGAGGAAGAACCCGCCTGCCCAACCGGACAGCCACTCGAAGAAGTCGCCCAGCACCGGTCCGAGCACGTAGGCACCCCAGATACCGAACACGATGGACGGCACTGCGGCCAGCAAGTCGATCATGAAGCCCAAGGGCTTGACCAGCTTCTTCGGGCAGTAGTTGGAAAGGAAGACAGCAATACCCAGAGCAACCGGCATAGCCAGGATCAGGGCGACGAGGGAAACTAGAACCGTGGTGAAGAACAGGTTCGGAATACCGAACTGCATCCAGCCACCGTCGTTGTTGACGTAGTCGGTATTCCAACGTTCACCGTAGGTAAAGAAGCTGAGGATACCGTCGCGCAAGCGATTCAACGCGGGAACTGCCTGCATGATCAGGAACAGGCCGATCAGTCCGATAATTACGGTGATCAGGATAGAAGAGGTCTTTGCCAGAGTTTCGAAGATGACATCACCAGGGCGCTTGACGTGGCCACCGCCGGAGCGCTGACTATTGTCCACCAGCTGGGTGTCTTTCTGCGGCTGAGCGGTGTCGCCCTTCGCCTCAGGGGACTTGGCGACCTCAACCTTATTGGCGTTTGCCATGAGGGATCCTTAAAGGTCGTTATTTAAAACAAGAATGAATGCAAGAAGTGTTTCTCGTCACTACAGCCACCGCATTCAGACCGTAACCCCCGGTCGCAAAACGAGCGGGGGTTACAGTGCAACGTGGCTTGCAGCGATAGCTCTTCAAAGAAAAGCTAGCTGAGGAACAAGCGACTACTTCAGAGCCTCAACAGCCTTTTCCAGCTTGGACTTGAACTCGCCGTCCAGCGGGATGTAACCCTGGTCAGCCAGGTCATCATTCTGGTTGTCCAGAATGGTGTACATGAAGTTCTTGACCAGCTTGGCGGTGTTTTCGTCGTAGCCAGCGGAGCAGACGATCTCGTAGGTGGTCAGAACCAGCGGGTACTCGCCCTCATTCTTCATGGAGTACAGAGCCTTGGAGTCAACAACCAGGTCGTTGCCCTCGCCCTTGAACTTAGCCTCGGACAGCGCCTTGTTGACGTTCTCCTTGTTCAGCTCAACCGGGCCAGCACCGAAGTCAACGTTGGCGACGCCAATCTTGTCGTTCTCCTCAGCGTAGCCTGCCTCAACGTAGGTGATTGCACCGTTGGTTTGAGCAACCTGGTCAGCGACACCCTTGGACTTCGGAGCACCGGTACCAACCTTGGTCGGGAACTGCTTGCCCTCGGAATCCCACTCGCCAGAGGAAGCGGAGAGGAACTTCTGGAAGTTGTCAGAGGTACCGGACTCGTCGGAGCGGTAAACAACCTGGATCGGATCGGAAGGCAGCTCAACGCCCTCGTTCTCAGCCTTGATGGCCTCGTCGTCCCACTTCTTGATCTCGCCCTTGAAGATCTTGGCGATGGTCTTGGTGGACAGGTTCAGGGTGTCTACGCCCTCCAGGTGGTAGGCGATGGCAACCGGGCCGATAACCATCGGCAGGTGCCAAGCGTCGTTACCCTTGCAGCGCTTCTTAGCGTCTGCAATCTGGTCGTCCTTCAGAGCGGAGTCGGAGCCAGCGAAGTCGACCTGGCCAGCGATGAACTTCTTCTGACCGTCACCGGAACCGGAAGCGGTGTAAGCCAGGGTAGCGCCGGTCTCAGAGAAAGCCGGGCCGAAGATGTTCTGGACAGCGTTGTCCTGAGAAGAAGCGCCCTCACCGCGAAGTTCGCCGGAGGCCTCCTCCATCTCGCGGGTGCTTTCGCTTTTGCTCTTTTCGTTGTTGTCAGCGTTGGAGCAGCCGGTCAGGATCAGGGAGCCAGCAATAATGGTTGCAGCTGCAGCGCTGGTGCGCTTCATGGTGAACTTCACGAGGTTTTCCTCCGAAAATGTCAGAACTAGAGAAAGTGTCATACAAGAACAGCCCGCAGATGCAGAGGCCGTTCATGCGTCACCAGAAAATCTAATCGGCGCTTATTGAATTAAAGAGTGCTGTAGGTTAACAAACAGTGAACTCTACTATCGGCGCAGGATAGCGCGTGTTCTTGGGTGACATTTTGGCGCCAGCACCCCTTGGAAATCACACCTAAAAGCTACCCCCTTGTGACAGAAAGTGACACAAATTAACTTAGATTTAACCAAATTTACGACTAGGCAAGCCTCCCCGCCCACGCCAAAACTACGCCACCCATATGTTTTGTTAAGGTTTTATTTACCTATTATCTAGTCGCTATTACAAACATCCGCGGTAGACTACGTCGGTGTGTACCACCTCAAATCCGAGGCATTTGTAGGTGGAAACAGCAGGAGCATTGTCTCCTTCCACGTACAACTCGATGTGGCCACAACCGTTTTCCACGAGCAGCTTCATTCCCAATAGGGTAACGGCTTGTCCCAGCCCCTTACCCCGTGCATCATCCGCAAGACATACAACATAAACCTCGCCTACTCGTTGACCGGACTCTTTTTCCTTTTCCTCCATCGGGATCTTCGTCCAATGGAAACCCACCAGCCGGTAGACATTAGCGTCCTCCACTGCGCTTTCTGCGGGACAGGGAATTCCCACTCGTTCGACAGCCGACTTCTGATTCCGAACCCAGAGCAAAATCACGCCATCCGGATCGAACCAGTTAGTGTCGCGAGCAGCCCGCAGACGTTCGACGTCCCATCCGCCCTGCTCTGGATGCCATGCAAACGCCTCATTATTTACCCGAACCCACTCAGCATCCACTGCGTCTGCGTCAAACCGAGCAACCGATTCGTTGTAGGACAACACTTCAATGCCGTGTTCTTCACAGAGTTCCTCCGCCTTCGCGCTCTCAGCTTCAAGCGTTTTGGCAGCCTTGGTCGCCGGCAGGCATTCCAAAGACATCTTCAGTAGTTCACGAGTACGACGGGCGTTTAACGACTCAACGAAACGCTGTGCACCAGCGGAATCTCCATGCGCCCATACATCGATCGCGCCGCTCACTCCCAGCTGATCGCGCAGCGCTTCAAACAAGGCGATACCCACCCCTCGATGTCGCACTTCTGGAGCAACTGCCAGCTCAATCACCAAATCCGGGTCCATCGCCAGCACGCCGACCACACGTTCCTTAGCAGCGTCTTCTGCGCCGTACTCATCGCTCACGGCGATGACGTGCTTGTGGCCAAAATCCTCGTTCATACCGCGGACGAAAGCCTCGCTGATCGCGGCGACGCCATCAGCCTCAGCGACTTCACGCAACACCTCGTGGACCCCCTCCAGCACCTCGGAGTGCTCCCACAGGTCTTCAAATGTGTTGTAGGTAATAGCCATGTGGCCAATTGTCCCCCAAATTCGGCATGTATGGGGCTGATTGACAGCATTCTTACACCTAGGTTGAGATTGAGATGGCTGAAGCGTGGCGTCAATAAAAAGCCACCGGGGCACCTTGTAACCTTGGAGAGAACCAAAAGCGCAATTGATCGCCACGCTATTAGATAAGTATTTGGATGGAGCCCAGAACGGGGTGACCGGCAAAGTGAAGAAAATCGCATTCCGCGGTGCAGTCGCCCTCGTACTGCTGCTTTTAGTGGCAGCAGTCGTAGACAACGTGATCGCAGCCCGGGCGGAGCACAAAATCTCCGAAGCACTCTACGCCGATTCCAATTTGGCAAATCCCCCAAAGGTGCAGGTAGCCGGCTTCCCCTATACCGCCTCGGCACTGAGCCACGAACTGCAGGCCGTGACGGTAGCAGCCAATGACGTCGACGTGCCGGGATTCGGGTTAATGAGCGTGCATACCTCGGCGCAATACGTCACGGTCTCCGCCGAAGACGTATTTAACGGCACGATTGAAAACGCCCCAGCGCGCAAGGTGCTTACCCGACTACAACTTGACGGCGTATTGCTGGGCAATCGCATGAATATTGATGCCCTGCAGATCCAGAACCTGGACGATATTTCACCGCGCGGCGGTTGGGAGACCGAGGCCATTTTCGAGGGCAAGCCCAAAGGGTTTGCCAAGCCCGCCAAGGTGGAAGTGAAACTGCGCATCGTCGCAGGCACCATGAAAATCACGCCTATCAGGATTCTCTCTGCACCCGACGGGCTCGATATCAAAGCCAAAGACGTCAACGACGAAGACAAACTCGATGACAGCATTGCGGATCGAATCAACAACGCTTTTAGCCTGAGCATCCCCGGCAAAAACCTCCCTATGCGGGGCGACCCTGAACGTATTTATGTCTCCGGCGGATCCCTGTTTGTAGAGACCTCAAAGGTCTACACGAAAATCAGCCTCTCCGATCTGGCTCCGCGATCCCGACCCCTCAGTGAAGAGGAGCGTCCCAGCCTATAGGCTTACAGGTATGGCTGAAGAAGAAAACAAGAAGTTTAAGGTCAACGCGAACGACGCGGTTAACCTGGCCGCCGAACAATCCAAGTCCACCAGTGACAAGAACTTGCCGGAGTTCGGCGATCTGCCCATCCCCGATGACACAGCCAACCTGCGCAAGGGGCCAAACCTACACGACGGCCTACTGGCACTGCTGCCACTTATCGGTGTGTGGCGTGGTCAGGGTCAGGCTGCACCTCCCGGCGAGGACGAATTCACTTTCGGCCAGCAGGTCGTCTTCGCCCACGACGGTGAAAACCGCATCAGCTATGATTCCCGTTCCTGGCGGATGGATGACGACGGAAAGCCGACCGAGACCCCGGGCCGTCGCGAGTCAGGCTTCCTGCGCATCAACGATGATGATGAAATCGAGATGATCATCACCCACTCCGACGGAATGGTGGAGATCCTTTATGGCAGTCCGCTGAATGAGCGCGCCTGGCAGCTGGAAAGTGCGTCGACGATGGCGACGGCGACCGGCCCGACCAATCTTGGTCCCGGCAAGCGCCTTTATGGTCTGATGCCGAACAACGATCTCGGCTGGGTCGACGAGCGCCTTATCGACGGCGAGATGGTTCCCTGGCAGTCCGCTCAGCTTTCCCGTGTGGTGGGCTAGCCGGTACTAGCTAGTTACAGCCTCCCAGGCCATCGCCTCTACTTCATCGGCAACTTCCGGCCGTGGCAGGCTCACCCCATCCAATTGGATTACTCGGGCCTGGACACGCACGGAAGAGACAAGCCACACTCCGGCAGCATTCAGCAGATCCTCAACCCGCAGGACTCGTTCCTCGGTTTTCCATCCCCGCTGCTCGGCCAGCTTAAACAGCGCGGCCTGCGACGTGCCTTTGAGAATTCCGACATGGGTCGGAGGAGTGACGAGTCGCCTCTCCCCCGTCGCCGAATCTACTTCTGCGACAACGACAGTGGACGTTGGCCCCTCCAGCACCAGTCCTTCGTCGGAGAGAAAAATTACGTCATCCACTCCACGGGTCTTTGCACTGCGCAATGCCGCCATGTTCGCCGCATAGGAAAGCGTCTTAGCGCCGATAAGCGCCCACGGCGAACGCTCGGAAAGATCGATTCTAAAGCCCCTCTCAGCGGTCATTACTCGCACGCCACGCTTCCGGTCGTGCAGTACCTGTTCACTGACAGGCGCGACGGTTACCCATCCGGTCGGTCGGCCCGTGGACTCCCGCCCCCGCGAATAAACCCAGCGCAGCGCGGCCTCTTGTCCGGGGCCGTTTTTCTCTTCAAAGCTCGCCACGGCTAAGTCAGTAGCGCGGAACCAGCGATCGAGTTCCGGTTCGGGCAAATCGAGCATCGCTGCGCTGTGTTGGAAGCGAATAGCATGGCGCTCCCGGTTGCGCACGTGGCTATCGCGAAGCATGAAGGTCTCAAACACTCCGTCTCCGCGCACAGCTGCTAGATCGTCGGCGTAGATCATCGGCACGGTTACGTCTCGAACCTGCGGATCTGCGGCTTCAGCTTCCGCCTCCGTGTCTACGCCACCATTGGTTCCCAGAACGTCAACGACCACGAACTCTGCTTCCCGATTGCTCATGTCTTTAATCCTAATCCCAGCTGTTTAACGGCCCTTGCAGTACCTGCTACTGGCCAGCTCGCCCCACCCCGTCCTACGATAGGTGGCGTGTTTGATCTGACTCACAGCCCGATCCTCGACCATGTCCCCACTGCCAGCGCATTATCAGGCAGGGAGGACACCCTCGGATCGGAGGCGCAGGAAGCTCGAGCCGAAGCTCCAGCCCCGGATGGCGCCACTGCGTGGCACTACGGCAATCCCCTGACCGAGCAGTCACAGGTCGGAAATGGAAAGCCTGGCCTCGTGGACTTCTGGGATCGAGTGGCCATCCGCATCTCAGGAGCAGAGCGCCGCGATTGGCTGAACAATCTAATCTCCCAGAAGGTCAATGCCATCGAACCAGGCCAAGCCACCTTCGGCCTGATCCTCGATGTCAAAGGACACGTCGAGCACTTTTTCGGCATCCTCGCCACCGACGATGCCCTGATCCTCGATACCCCAGCCACCCACGCCGATGCCCTAGAGGACTACCTCCGCAAGATGGTCTTTTGGTCGCAGGTCACCGTAGAGCGACTTCCGTGGGCACGACTCACGGTACTTGGCACGCACCTAGCCGCTGATTCCTTGCTCTTTGCTCACGACGCCACGTCGTCCGCTGTCCTGCGTACTCAGTTGAACATCGACATTCCAGAAGATATGAAGGTACAACTGTGGCGCACCGAAACTATCGGTGAAATTCAGGCCTTGGACCTCTGGGTTTCCCGAGAGCAATTCGTCGATACATGGGATCAGCTCACAGCTGGCGCATTCCACCCCACCGGACGCATGGCTTTTGATGCGTTCCGCATGCAGGCACGCCTGCCGATCTTGGGCGTAGATACCGACGAACGCACCATCCCCCATGAAATTCCCGCCTTCATCGGCAAAGGCATCAGCGGCGCAACACAACTAGATAATGCAACCGCCGGCCCCACTGAATCCGCTGTCCACCTCAACAAGGGCTGCTATCGGGGACAGGAGACAGTTTCCCGCGTTCATAACCTGGGCAAATCACCCCGAGTCTTGGTGCTGCTGCAGCTCGACGGATCCGCCAACCGACTACCGGTAGTGGGGGCCGATGTCACCGCTGGCGGACGGGCGATCGGCCGAGTGGGATCTAGTGTGCATGACTGTGATTACGGACCTGTTGCCCTTGCTTTGATGAAGCGGAATGTGGTGGAGAAGGTGGCGTCACACAACAGCGATGTACCACCGATCCTGGTGGACGGGATCGATGCCGCGATCGACTCAGCCGACCTAGAGAAGGCAACTGGCGACAACTCGATCCGACCCGGGCGCGCGGCGATCAACCGCCTGCGCGGGAAGAATTAGAAAAACCTGACACTTCGTTGCCCCCTTAACTCCGCGACGATCATGCAGGTCGCGGGGTTTATTTCGTTGCGCATCCCCCGCGCTTACCGAACGAAGCGGAGGGGCTTTTGGGAAAAAATGATCGCTAACCGCTATGGTGTAGGGCAGGAAGAAACTAAACATGTAAACGAAAAGGGTGGCCGAACTCCCGCGCCACTCGAGGACACCGCAAGGGGGTCAGGCCATGGGTCGCGGCCGTGCCAAGGCAAAGCAAGCCAAGGTTGCTCGTCAGTTGAAGTACAACGCTCCGGAAATGGATCTGGAGAGCCTGCAGAGGGAACTCTCCGGGCAGTCGCAAAACCGGGGCTCCAGCTCCCGACACAACGATAGCTACGACGAGTACGAAGATGACTACAGCGAGTACGCTGCGGAATACGACGACTACGGCGACGATTATGAGGACGACTACTCCGGCAACTCCCGGAAATAGCTAACCTTCCACAGCAAAACTCCCGCCCCTATCCACAGCGCTCCTCAAAGCGCAAGGGGCGGGAGTTTTCTATTCCCGACTAGATAGCCGCCGGTCTTAGTCGTTGACCGGATTGCGGTACTCGCCATCCAGAACCGCACCGGATTGGCCATCCTGTGCCGGGCGTACTTCGCCCAAGCGCCAGGCGTCGATGTGGCGGGCGGTCAGCATAGCCATGGCACGCTCGGCATCATCTTCGGCGACGACGGCAACCATGCCCACGCCCATGTTGAAGGTCTTCTCCATCTCTTCTTGGGAGACCTGCCCTTCCTCCTGGATCAGACGGAAGATTGGGCCAGGCGTCCAAGAGGAGCGCTCCAGCGCGGCGACCAAACCATCCGGGATAACGCGGGCTAGATTAGCTGCCAAACCACCACCGGTGATGTGCGCGAAGGTATGCACATCGCACTCGCTTGCCAGCTTCAGGCAGTCGAGGGCGTAGATGCGGGTGGGCTCGAGCAGTTCTTCTCCCAGTGTGCGACCGAGGGATTCGATGTGTCCGTCCAATGGCAGCCGCTTGGTATCCAGCAGGACGTGGCGCGCCAGGGAGTAGCCATTGGAGTGCAGTCCAGAGGAGGCCATGGCGATCACCACGTCGCCCGGACGCACGCGATCCGGCCCCAGCACATTCGCTTCTTCGACCACACCGACGGAAGTGGCAGAAACGTCGTACTCCTCCGGCTCCATCACGCCGGGATGTTCAGCGGTTTCGCCACCCAACAGTGCACAGCCTGCATCCTCACAGCCTGCCACAATGCCCGCTACGATACTGGCAACGTGCTCGGGTACTACCTTGCCAATGGCGATGTAATCCTGGAGGAACAGCGGCTCGGCGCCACAGACAACCAGGTCATCCACGCACATTGCCACCAGGTCGCGACCGATCGTGTCGTGCTTGTTCATCGCCTGCGCGACTGCCAGCTTTGTACCCACACCATCAGAGGAGGCGGCTAGAAGTGGCTTTTCGTACTTGCCCAAGGCAAACAGACCGGCGAACCCGCCGAGTCCACCGCGTACCTCGGGACGGGTGGCCTTCTTAGCTAGCGGGGCGAAAAGCTCTACCGCGCGATCGCCGGCTTCAATGTCGACACCGGCAGCGGCGTACGATGCGCCCTCTGCCTGCTTCGGGGTGTTCTCAGGGTGCTCACTCATGGCTTGTCCTTAGCTTTCTGGCTTTCTAGCTCTTTACTACTGGGCTTGCTGCTTCTGGGCTTGCTGCTTCTGCATTGTCTCTACCAGTGCTGTATTCGGGTTATCACTTGGCATTCCCAGCGGGAACACACCGTCAAAGCACGCAGCGCAGAGCTCATCCCTACTTTGTCGTGACGCTTCGATCATCGCCTCGGTCGAAACGAATGCTAGGGAATCCGCATCGATTTCCTTACGGATCCCTTCCACTGGGTCCTCGGGGTTCACGTTATTCGCGATCAGCTCGGTGGGCGAGGCAAAGTCGATGCCATAGAAACACGGCCACTTCACCGGCGGCGAAGCAATGCGAACGTGAACTTCCTTCGCTCCTGCTTCACGCAACATCTTGATCAGCGCGCGCTGAGTGTTGCCGCGAACGATAGAGTCATCCACCACTACCAGGCGCTTGCCTTCAATAACCTCGCGCAATGGATTGAGCTTAAGACGAATGCCCAGCTGACGAATTGTCTGTGAGGGTTGGATGAAGGTGCGCCCCACATAAGCATTCTTCATCAGCCCTTGGCCGAATGGAATGTGCGAACCCTGGGCGTAACCAACCGCCGCTGGAGTACCGGATTCGGGAACGGGGATTACCAAATCGCCGTCTGCTGGCGCCTCCTCAGCGAGCTTCCGGCCGATTTCCAGGCGCGTACCGTTGACGGAACGGCCGCGGATGACCGAATCGGGGCGAGCCAAGTAAACGTACTCAAACACGCATCCCTTGTGCTGGGTCTCCGCGAAGCGACGGGAACGTACACCATCACCGTCGATGATCACCAGCTCCCCTGGCTCTACATCGCGGATAAAGCGGGCGCCCACAATGTCCAACGCTGCGGTCTCGGAGGCGACCACCCAACCGCCACCCGCCAGCTGGCCGAGGGAAAGCGGACGCACACCCTGTGGATCGCGGACTGCGTATAGTGCATCGCCGTCGGTGAACAGCACGCAGAAAGCCCCCTTGACCCTGGGGAATAGCTCCATGGCAGCTTCTTCAACACCGTGGCCCTCCCGCGTCTCGGCGGCCAGTAGCGCGCACATCACCAGGGAGTCGGAAGGGTTTTCCTTCGGATCCACCAGCCCTAAGCGCGCTGCCTCCTGGGTGAGCTCACGGTGATTCACCAGGTTGCCGTTGTGTCCCAGTGCCACGTCGGTGCCGTCAGGCGCCATGCGGAACATCGGCTGTGCATTCTCCCAGCTATTGCCACCAGCGGTGGTATAGCGATTATGCCCCATACCGATGTGCCCCTTGAGGGCCTCCAGGGATTGCTCGTCGAAGACCTGGCTCACCAGACCCAGGTCCTTAAATACGACAATTTGGTCGCCATCGCCGACGGCGATACCGGCAGCTTCCTGACCACGGTGCTGCAACGCATAGAGGCCGTAGTACGTCAGCTTAGAGACGTCCTCCCCCGGCGCCCATACACCGAATACGCCACATTCTTCCCGGGGCTCGGTTTCGCCTCGGTCATCGAATGGGCTCAGCAACTGTTCTGCCTCTGTTTGGTTCACTTGGCCTTCAATGTTTGCCACTATCCCGACTTTACTAGCCGACTCGCGCTAACCCAAAGGGATGGGGAAGGATCTCCCAGCCACACATCAAAATCGAAACAGCGGAAGATGCTCCGCGATGGCGGAAGCGCGAGTTCCGGAGGTATCGGCGTCAGAACCAATAAGATCTTCCTGCCCCACAACCAGGCGCAACCACGTTAACGGCGAGCACTGCACAACATTGGGCGGGGTACCGCGGCGATGCTCTAGCCCGGCGATGCATTGAACGGCAGCGAAGGGCGGCACCCGGACTTCGACGGAATGGCCGGGGGCGATCTCCTCGAGTACAGCCAGGGAGAGACGAACGGCCGCCGCAACGTCAGCACGCGGTGGACGGGGCTGATCCTCTGGCTGTCGAACCCACACCGCCACTTTTTCGACGGCACGACGAGCCTCAGCGGACAGTTCCGGACCGTGTAAATGCCTCATACAAAGAAATTGTAGTGCTCGGTAGAACACCGAGTTGTGCGTCACGATAGTATTGGGAAGTTGAACGCGAAAGCGCAGAAGAATCGCAAAATAGCTGCAAAAATAACAGAATTGAAGCAAGCCCAAAAGAGGAAGGCAGCCACGTGGCAGAAACCACCGAAAGCACCACTCAGAACGAGCAGAACGCACCTGACACCGCGGCTAAGGCTCAACAAGAGTCTGCACATGAGCGCAGCCCGAAGGTCACGTTGCGCTTCCTAGCTGCCCCGACAGACGTGCTGATGGCTGGCGCCATGGGCGTGCACGGCGGCCGCGTATTGGAGTGGATCGATAAGGCTGCCTATGCCTGTGCGGTCGGCTGGGCACAGTCTTATTGCGTGACCGCATACGTTGGCCACATTCACTTCACCCGTCCGATCCCTTCGGGTCACATGGTGGAGGTTCGCAGTCGCATCGCATATACCGGTCGCAGCTCCATGCATATCGTCAACGAAGTGCTGTCTGCTGACCCACGCGAAGGCGTATTCACCCGCGCCTGCGACTGCCTCGTGATCTTCGTGGCTTTGGACGAAAACGGAAAGTCCAAGCAGATCCCCTCGTACGTTCCGACGACCGACGAGGAAAAGCGTGTGGAAGAGGCGGCACTGTCGCGCATCCAGTTGCGCAAGGCAATCGAAGAAGAGATGCTGCGACAGACCTACACCGACAAGTCGACCGCACCGGAGATGGTGAACCGCTTCCTCGCCAAGCCGACGGACGTTAACTGGGGTGGCAATGTGCACGGTGGCACGGCCATGGAATGGATCGATGAAGCCGCCACGGCCTGCACGATGCAGTGGACCGGCGAGCGCACCACGGCGGTGTACGCCGGCGGAATTCGTTTTTACCGCCCGGTACACATCGGCGACCTGGTGGAGGTCGACGCACGCCTTGTGCGTACCGACGAACGTTCGATGACGGTGATGGTGCACCTGCGCGCCGGCGATCCGCGTGAAGGCAAGGGAAACCTGCCAGTGGCCATCCACGCGTCGATGACCTACATTGCCGTGGATCTGGACGGTAACCCCCTGCAGGCACGCCAGTACACGCCAGTGACCAACGAAGACAAGCGCCTGGAAGAGCACGCCGCTACGCTGCGTAATCTGCGCAAGGATTTCCTGCCGCGTCCGCTGGTGAGCCCCAGCGACCGCGACTTCCGCTTCGTGGAGTAGCACTATCCCCTAGGAGCCCAACAGAGCTGAAGGGCGCGCGACCAATTGGTCGCGCGCCCTTTGAGGTTTACGGAAACCCTTTTAGATCACCGAGTTATTGCCAGCGGCGTGGCTAAACAGTGCAGGCAGGGTGGACTTCCATGCCGTGGTCGCCTCGTCAAGAGAGATCACAACGTCGAAGTCATCATCATGCTGCTTGGCCGGGTCGAGCTCGACCTCCCCGCCGAACGGCAGTGCCGGGTAAATACCAGATCCGAAGCGGATGATCGGCTGGTCCGCAGCGTCACTTACGCCAGTCAGGCCAATCCAGCCGCCGGTCAGTCCGGTCTCGGCCAGGTCGCGCATCAGGTCGCCGTAGTCCTCGCTGCGGACTGCCAGCAAAACGCGGGAGGCCGTCTCAGAGAACAGCCCCACCGCAGCCTGCTGTGCCAGCGTGCGGCCTTCTGCAGTAGCGGACTCATGCTGGCTCAGCAGCGGGTTCACGGCCACTCCCCGACCAGACTGGATTGCCAGTTCAACTACGGCCTGGGATAGGCCGCCTTCAGAGAGGTCATGGGCAGTGACGATCCTGTCGCGTTGGTCGGTGATGAATGCACCCAGGCGCTGTTCCACGGACAGGTCAACCTGTGGAGGCAGGCCTGCCAGCTCATCGTGGACGACTTGCTGCCAGATAGAGCCTCCGAGTTCCTCCCGGGTCTCCGCGCCAACCAGCACCAGGTGGTACTGTTCTTGCTTCTCGTCAGCGGACTGCTTAGGCAGCTGCTGCGGAATACGGCGGGCGCAGTCATCAATGGTGCCCAGCACAGCGATGACCGGGGTCGGCAGGATGGCGGTATCGCCGGTTTGGTTGTAGAAGGAAACGTTGCCACCGGTAACCGGAATGCTCATTTCCTTACAACCATCGGCCAGGCCATGCACGGCCTCGCGGAACTGCCACATGACGGCAGGATCCTCCGGGGAGCCGAAGTTCAGGCAGTTGGAGACAGCGACCGGAGTGGCACCTGTAACCGAGACATTGCGATAAGCCTCAGCCAGCGCCAACTGGGCACCAGTTCGCGGATCCAGGCGGGTGTAACGGCCAGAGGCGTCAGTAGACACCGCAATGCCACGACCGGTCTCCTCGTCGATACGCAGTACGCCCGCGTCGGCGTCCTTGGCGGAAACGGTGTTGCCTCGCACGTAGCGGTCGTACTGCTCGGTAATGTACTCGCGGGAGCACAGCGCCGGGGAAGCCGCGAGGTCGAGAATCTGGCCGCGGACTTCCTGGGCGGTCTCCGGCAGTTCGACGCCACGGGCCTCGTTCAGCTGATCCTGCTCAGCCGGGCGCTCGTAGGGGCGCTCGTACACCGGGCCTTCCTCGGCCATGGTGTGTGCCGAGGCATCCACCACGATCTCGCCGCAGTGCTCAATCACAAGGTTCTCGCCGTCGGTGACGCAACCGATATCGGATGCCAAGACATCCCACTTGCGGCAGATCTCCATGAAAGCGTCGACGTGCTCCGGAGCCACGACGGCGCACATGCGCTCCTGCGATTCGGAAGACAGAATCTCCGCTGCCGTCATTCCCTCGGCGCGCAGGTGGACGTTGTCCAGGTTGATGTGCATACCGCCATCGCCTGCGGATGCGAGCTCAGAGGTGGCACAAGAAAGGCCAGCGCCACCGAGGTCTTGAATGCCGACGACCACGCCGGCGCGGTATAGATCCAGGCAGCACTCGATCAGTACCTTCTCTGCGAAGGGGTCGCCTACCTGCACGGCAGGCAGCTTGCGCTCTGCGCCTTCCTCAAAGGTGTCCGATGCCAGGACGGACACGCCGCCGATTCCGTCCAAGCCCGTGCGAGAGCCGAAAAGGATCACTCGGTTACCCTTGCCAGAGGCAAAGGCCAGCTTCAGATCCTCAGTCTTCAAAGTGCCCACACACAAAGCATTGACCAGGGGGTTACCCGCGTAGGAGGCGTCAAAAACCGTCTCACCGCCAATGTTCGGCAACCCCAAAGAGTTGCCATAACCGCCCACACCCGCAACTACGCCAGGCAGTACGCGCTGGGTATCTGGCAGGTCGGCTGGGCCAAAGCGCAGCTGATCCATCACGGCCACTGGGCGTGCGCCCATTGCCATGATGTCGCGGACAATACCGCCTACGCCCGTGGCTGCACCCTGGTAGGGCTCCACGTAAGAGGGGTGGTTGTGGGACTCGACCTTGAAGGTGACGGCATGGCCATCGCCGATGTCGATCACGCCGGCGTTCTCACCGATGCCGGCAAGCATCTTGGACTTCATTTCGTCTGTCGTAGTCTCACCGAAGTAACGCAGGTGCGTCTTGGAGGACTTGTACGAGCAGTGCTCGGACCACATTACGGAGTACATGGCTAGCTCCGCATCGGTCGGGCGGCGGCCCAGGATTTCCTTGATGCGTGCGTACTCGTCGTCCTTCAGGCCCAGCTCGTGATACGGCTGCTCCAGGTCCGGGTTGGCCTTAGCGTCGGCGACCGTGTCGTTGTGAATCATGGGGATCGGGTGCTCCTTGTATCAAGAAATTTAGGAAACGAGCGTGGACAGAACCGACTTGAACAGCCCCAGGCCGTCCAGGGAGGGACCCGTCAGCGTTTCAACGGCGTGCTCCGGGTGCGGCATCAGGCCAACTACACGGCCATTTTCACTGCACACACCCGCGATCGAATTGCGGGATCCATTGTGGTTCTCGACATAGCGGAACACCACGCGGCCTTCGCCTTCCAGGCGCTCCAGCGTCTCGTCGCTGGCCTGGAAACGTCCCTCGCCGTGCTTGGAAGGCACCAGAATCTTGGTTCCCTCGGCGAACTGGTTGGTCCAGGCAGTGGAAGTGTTTTCCACGTCTAGGTACACATCGCGGCACACAAAGTGCAGCCCTTCGTTGCGGGTCAAAGCACCTGGCAGTAAGCCGGCCTCCTGCAAGATCTGGAAGCCATTGCAGATCCCCAGAACCGGGGTGCCATGTTCGGCGGCAGCCACGACGGACTTCATTGCCGGGGCGATAGAGGCAATGGCACCGGCGCGCAGGTAGTCACCGTAGGAGAATCCGCCGGGGACAACCACAGCGTCAACATTCTTCAGATCCTCGTCCGCGTGCCACAGCTCCACCGGTTCTGCTCCTGCCAGGCGCACTGCGCGCACGGCATCGACATCGTCGAGAGTGCCGGGGAAGGTGATTACTCCAATGCGGCTGGTCAATTTACTTGGCCTCCGCATCTGCGCCTTCGACGACAACGTCGTAGTCCTCAATCACGGTGTTTGCCAGCAGGTCGGAGGCGATCTTTTCCAGATCTTCACGGGACACTCCCTCGTCGACCTCCAGCTCAAAACGCTTTCCCTGACGTACATCAGCTACTCCGCTGATGCCGATACGTCCGAGGGCGCGGACAACGGCCTGCCCTTGCGGATCGAGGATTTCCTTCTTGGGCATAACGTTGACGACAACACGAGCCATGGCTTCTACATTCTCCCAGCTTTGCGGTATTTTCCCGGTAGGTTACCGCCCCATCGTAACACTGCCGCGCGACAGCTTTTAAGCCACAGATGCCTGCTGGCGATCTGCGTAATCGCGGTAGTTCGCCGACTGGTAGCCGCTTTCCCGCAGCAGCTCGAGAATGCGCAGCATATCGCCCGCTACGTCGTCTTTGTCGGCTTTCGCTGCGCTGATGGAAAGGCGGATATCCCGCCCTCGTGCCACACCGCGGCGCACGCTGTTAAGGACGTTTCGACGCCACCACTTCACCGATCCGAACCCGTCGCCAAACGCGAGTACGCGCACCGGGTAACGATCGTCATGGGAAAGATCCCGGATGGTGTACGCATCCGCCGCCACGTCGAACCCGACCTTAGCGGCGGCCTGCAGTGCGTCCTCCGACGCCAGCCAACGGGTCGGCGCAAACACCTTCGGGGCTAGCCCGAGCGCGTCCAGCTGGCGGGTAGCTGCGGAGAGCCGCAGGGTCGCCTCGTGCTGGCCGAGCCGGTGGAACTCCCCCTTATCGCTTGTCCCACCGAGCGGCCCTAAACCGCCGAGCAGCAATTCGTGCCCACGGGCAGCGGAATCGTGAATCAATTCCAACGTCGCCCGGTCGTCCTTTAGCCTCCAATCCGGCCCCTGCACCGTAAGCACAAGTCCCGCATGGATTTCCAGAGCGCGGGCGGCATCTCGCATCCGCTCGGCCGCGGTGACAGTGGCCCGGCGCAATCCCGTGATCGTCAGCAGCACACGAGGGGCGCGCTGGGTGCTGAGGTTGGACTGTACGGGGTTCATAGCTGCATAGATTTCCCCACCCAAATGAACGGCAGGTAACGCCAACCCTACATTTGGTTGTCGAGTTGTTGAAAGCTAGCCGAGCAGCTCGGTGGCTCCCATTTTGTCCAGCTCCCAGGCGGTCTCGAAGGCCGCTTGGCGCCACTTGGCATAGCGGCCGGAAACGCCACCATGGCCCGCTTCCATGTCGATGTGCAGTAGCACCCGATCCCGGGGATTATCGTCACCGTCACCCGACCTGTCGGCTCCCACTTCACGCAACTTGGCGACCCATTTCGCTGGCTCCACGTACAACACACGGGTGTCATTGAGGCTGGTCACAGCCAAAATCGGTGGGTAGGTCAGATCGGCGGAAACATTTTCGTAGGGCGCGTAGCCGGCCATGTAGTCATAGACTTCCGGGTCGTGGAACGGGTCCCCCCATTCATCCCATTCCGTCACGGTCAGCGGCAGTTCTGGCATGAGCATGCTCGTCAACGGATCCACGAAGGGAACAACAGCCTCAATGCCCGCAAAGCGATCCCCCGCCATGTTCGCCACTGCACCCATTAGCATGCCGCCGGCGGAGCCGCCCTCGGCCACCATCTGCTCACGGGTGGTCATTCCCTCGCGTAGCAAGTGGTCTGCGACGGCCACAAAGTCCGTAAACGTGTTTCGCTTTTCCAGCCCCTTGCCGTGGTCGTACCACAAACGCCCCATTTCGCCGCCGCCACGGACGTGCGCAATGGCGTATACCACGCCACGGTCCAGCATGGACAGACGGAACAGAGAGAACCCAGGGTCAATGCAGTTTTCGTAGGAGCCGTAACCGTACAGCAGCACCGGGTTCGGCTGGTTCACATCCACGTCCGTGCGGTGAATCAGGGAGACGGGAATGCGCGCACCGTCTTCGGCGGTCGCCCACAGCCGCTGGGAGGTGTACTGCGTGGGGTCGAACTCCCGGCCATCGGGATCGGCCAGCACCTGCTGCTCCTTGCGCAGGATCCTCTCGCCCGTTGCCAAGTCAATGTCGTAGACCCGGGGTGGCGTGGTGAAGGCAGTGTAGGCGACACGCAAAACCGGACTGTCCCATTCGCTATTGCCGACAGTGCCGACCCCACAGAGTTCCCCGGGGAATTCGATCCGTTCGAACTCGCCGAAGGCCGGGGTGGAAGACTCGCCGGTCGAGGTGTCGGCGTCACCAAGCTTCATGATGTAGCTGGTCTCCAGCGCATTTTCCCGAGCTTCGAGGACGATGTGGTCGCTGAAGACATCTACGCCCTCCAGTCGCGCATCCTCACGGTGCGGCACTAGCGCTTGCACGTCGTTCCAAGAGGCGATCTGGCCAGTTGGGTGGTACCCGAGTTCACTGTTCGCACCTGTCTTGTTGTGCAGCACCAGCCACAGATCCTGACCACCCACGATTGCATGGTCCACCGCGTACTCCACATCAGACTCGCGCGGGATAATGCAGGTCAGCTCGGCATTCGGATCTTCCAGATCGAGGTACCACACGTCACTGGTCACCTTCGACCCCGTATGGACCAGCAGGTAACGCTCAGAGCGCGTGGTTGCCACGCCGGTCCAAAATCGTTCGTCGTCTTCGCGGTACACCAGCTCGTCTTTATCGACGCCCTCACCGACTGTATGGCGCCAGATCTCGTGTGGTCGCCACGCTTCATCGACACGCTGGTAGTACACGGTATCCCTACCGACCCAGGTGGCACCGTAGAAGACGTCCTCGATCTCGTCTTCTAGGTCCTCCCCCGTCGTGAGGTCGCGGATGCGCAGGGTAAAGCGTTCGGAACCAGTCTCGTCTACCGAGTAAGCCAGGCGCGTGCCGTCTTTGGTGACGCTAGCTGCGCCCAGGCTGAAGAACTCCTTGCCCTCGGCTAGAGCATTGCAGTCCAGGAAGGTTTCCTCGCCTGGCGCGGGAGTGCCGGGTTCGATGGTCGGTGGGGTCCAGTCGTCCTTGTCCGCGATGGGAACCCGGCACATGGTGCCATAGCTCTTGCCTTCTTCGGTGCGGGAGAAGTACCACCAGCCCTCGGAACGCACTGGCAAGGACATGTCCGTCTCCTGCACGCGAGCCTTAACCTCATCGAAGAGTCGCTCCTGTAGGGGCTTGAGGTGGGCTGTCTGCTGGACGGTCCAGGCGTTTTCCGCCTCCAAGTGCTGGCGCACCTCGGGGTTGTCTTTCTCGCGCAGCCATTCGTAGTTATCCACGAACTCGCGGCCATGGAAGGTGCGGTTGTGTGGCACCTTCTTTGCAGTTGGCGGGGCGGTAATTGAGTTGCTGTTTGTTTGAGGCGCGTCGTTAATAGGCATACGCGCCATGCTACTCAGACTAAGTAGTCAGGGCTTTAAGCCCCTTTTGAGCCCGCTAGAAGACCTTTAGACGCACTGGCCGATCCAGTCGGAGAAGCGCTTGCCCGAAAGCTTCTCGTAGGCCTCGATGTAGCGGGAACGGGTCGCCTCCACAACAGAACCCGGCAGCGGCGGCGGGGGTGTGCCCTCCGACTTATCCCAGCCCGACTTCGGACCGGTCAGCCAATTGCGCACGTACTGCTTGTCGAAGCTGGGCTGTACCTTGCCCTCTTCGTAGCCTTCGGCGGGCCAGTAGCGGGAGGAATCCGGGGTGAGAACCTCGTCGGCCAACACAAGTGTGCCGTCGGCATCCAGGCCGAACTCGAACTTGGTGTCCGCCAGGATCAGGCCGTGCTCCTCGGCGATAGCTGCGGCCTTCTTGTAGATGGCCAGCGTGGCGTCGCGCAGTTCGTTGGCGCGCTCCTCGCCCAACTCCTCAACAACGACGTCGAAGCTCACGTTCTCGTCATGCTCGCCCAGCTCTGCTTTCGTCGCCGGGGTAAAGATCGGCTCCGGCAGGCGCGATGCCTCAACCAACCCCTCGGGTAGTTCCACACCACACACACTGCCGGTTTCCTGATATTCCTTCAGGCCGGAACCAGTCAGGTAGCCACGCGCCACGCACTCGAAGGGGATCATATCCAGCTTCTTACACAGCATGGCCCGGCCAAGAACGTACTCGGGGATCCGCTCGTCATCCAAAGCACCGGCCAGGTGGTTGGGGAAATCGAGCTCATCGAAGAAGAAGGCGCTCACGGCAGTGAGCACTCGTCCCTTGTCGGGGATTTCCGTTTCAAGGACGTAGTCATAAGCACTGATCCGGTCGCTGACAACCATCAACAGGTTATCCTCATCGACCTCGTAGATCTCTCGCACTTTACCTGCGGAATGATGCTCGTACTCGCACAGTTCTGGACGCATGAGTAGACAGTGTAGCCCTGTACTAGGCTTTTGACTATTTATGCCCAGAACCTTGCGGGCGATCAGCGTTTCCGCTGCTAGTGAATGCTTAGGATTCGCTAGAGAATCTCCCCCGGCGCATATGCCGCAGCCTCCGGGTGGCGCCCAGTGACATCCCCAATGCGTGCCAAGACTCGGGAAACCTGCGACTCTGCCGCGCCGATGAAGGCGTGGCGGTCAGCCAACGCGTCCTCAAGCTGCGGCTCATCCAGTGGGAAGCGGTCGTCGCTGGCAAGACGCTGCACCAGGTCTTGGTCACCACCGTTTTCGCGCATATTCAGCGCTACAGCCACGGCGTGCTCCTTAATTAGCTCGTGGGCCGTCTCGCGGCCTACTCCGGCGCGCACCGCGGCCATCAGGATGCGTGTAGTAGCCAGGAACGGCAAGTAGCGCTCCAGTTCGCGGTCGATCATCGCCGGGAAAACCCCGAACTCGTCCAGGACGGTCAGGAAGGTCTCACACATGCCGTCGAAGGTGAAGAAGGCGTCGGGAAGAGCAACACGGCGAACCACAGAGCAGAACACGTCGCCTTCATTCCACTGTGCACCGGCCAGATCCGCTGCCATGGTCAGGTAGCCGCGCAGCAGAATCTGCATTCCGCCTACGCGCTCGCAGGAGCGGGCGTTCATCTTGTGCGGCATCGCGGAAGAGCCAACCTGGCCTTCCTTGAAGCCTTCCGTGACGGTCTCGTTCCCCGCCATAAGGCGGATCGTCATTGACAGGGAGGACAGCGCGGCGCCAACCTGCACCAGGGCGCTTAGCGCGTCCATATCCAGGCTGCGTGGATAAACCTGTCCGACGGAGTCAAAGACCCGAGAGAAGCCCAGGTTTTCGGCGATGGTGCTCTCCAGCGCCGCCAACTTGGATTCGTCCCCGCCGACCAGATCCAGCATGTCCTGGCTGGTACCCATTGGGCCCTTGATGCCACGCAGCGGGTAGCGGTCCAGCAGATCCTCGATGCGCTCCAGCCCCACCAGTAGCTCATCCGCGGCGGAAGCAAAGCGCTTGCCCAAGGTAGTTGCCTGGGCGGCAACGTTGTGAGAACGGCCTGCCATCACCAGAGACTGGTTCTCGGCTGCCCGTCGGCCAATGCGCGCCAGCACGGCAACAGCCTTGTCGCGGGCGAGCTGTAGGGAGCTAAAGATCTGTAGCTGCTCCACGTTCTCCGTCAGGTCGCGGGAGGTCATGCCCTTGTGAATGTGCTCCTGGCCGGCCAGCGCATTGAACTCTTCAATACGCGCCTTCACATCGTGGCGGGTAACCTTCTCACGATCGGCGATGGAATCCAGGTTGACCTGGTCGATCACCTTTTCGTAGGCCGCGATAGCTTCGGCTGGAACATCCACTCCGAGGGATGCTTGGGCCTTCATGACTGAGATCCAGAGCTTACGCTCCATGATGATCTTGTCCTCTGGCGACCAGATGGCGGTCATCTCCGGAGAGGCGTAGCGATTGGCAAGGACGTTGGAAATCTTTTTCTTAGCAGGCACGCCCCCGAGTTTATGCGCACTGCATAATTTTCGGAATCCGCGCCCGCCCCGGCCCCGCCCGGCCCTGCCTCGGCTCCGCAGGCTAACTATCCGCGAACTTGTCCAAATCCTTTACCCGCCCCGCGGCGATCAAAATATCGCCAGAGCGGATCACATAGCCTGCCGGCGGGGTGGAAAAGTTTTCGTCTGCGCAACGTACTGCGACGATCGCAATTCCCTCTGGGGTTTCCTCGATCTTGCGCCCGTGCATACACAACGGTGGCGCGAGCTTCGCCATGGCGAAGTCACTGTCGAATTCGATGTATTCCTGGATATGCCCTGCAATGAGGTGAGCCACGCGCCGTCCGGTGTCCCGCTCCGGGCGCACGACGTGGTGCACACCGATCTGTGTCAGGATCTTTGCGTGCGCCTGATTGTCGGCCTTAGCCCAGACGTTCGGTACGCCCAGATCCATCACGGCTGATGCTGTAAGTAGTGACGCCCCCATCTCCGAGCCGATACCGATCACAACTCGTTCTGCGTCTTGCACACCGAGCTGTCGCAGCGCGTCCTGGTCAGTTGTTTCTGCGATCACAGCGTGAGTCAGCAGCGGAGCAGCTTTCGCCACGACCGCTTCGTCAACGTCGATCCCCAGGACTTCCACACCAGATTGGACTAGCTCTTCCCCTAAAGCCATACCAAAACGACCGAGGCCGATGATGATAACTGGAGGATTACTTGGGCGGGAAAGGAACTTAGCCAATGAACGGCCTTTCTACTGGGAAGGAATAGAGGCGTTGATTAGTACGAGCAGCCAGCGCCGCGACCACAGTGATGGGTCCGATACGGCCAACGTACATCAGAACGACGAGCCATATGCGGGCGAAATCGGGCAGGTCGGGGGTAATTCCGGTAGTCAGCCCCACGGTAGCGAACGCCGAAATGACTTCAAAGGTGATTTGGTGCGAGTGGTATTGCGGCAGCAGCAATTGCAGCCCCATGATGGATCCCGCGACGATCAGGAAGGCCATCATGAACACAGCCATGGCTTGGCGGACAATGCGTCCTGGAATACGTCTGCCGGCTACCAGCAACTGTTCGTCGCCGCGCACCTCCGCGATTAGCACTGCAACCAGCACCGCGGCGGTCGTCACCTTCACGCCACCTGCGGTACCGCCGGAACCACCGCCGATGAACATGAGGAAATCGGTCAGCATCAACGAGGAAGGACGCAAGCTCGAAAGATCGACCGAGTTGAAACCGGCAGTGCGGGAAGACACGGAGTGGAAAAACGCTGCCTGCACAGCCGACCAGGGTGACAGCTCGCGGAGGCTATTCGTCCACTCCATCACTGCAAATCCAACTGTTCCAATTACCAGCAGGATAGCCGTGCCAATCAGGGTAAAGATCAAGGTCAGAGAGCGTGGGCGCTTCACCTTTGAGCGCCAACGTGCCCTGATTTCTAGGAGCACCGGGAAGCCCAAGCCACCGATGATAATGCCTGCAGCAATGGGCAGAATAATGCCCGCGTCATTGACATAGGGCACGAGGTTATTGGATCGCAGACCGAAGCCAGCGTTGTTGAACGCGGAGATCGCATGGAAAACGCCCTCCCACACTGCAGGCAGAAAGTCATAGCCGTACTGAGTGGCGAAACGGAAGGTGAGGATGATTGCGATGATCAGCTCAATTGCCAGGGAGAAGCCGACGGTGCCGAGGATGACGGTGCGAATTTCGCCAAGATCCCTTCCGCGTTGTTCCGCCGCAGCGCGTAGCCGCCCTTTGACGCCCATCCGTCCAGCGAGCACATAACTCACTACTGTGGCCAGTGTCATGATGCCGAGGCCACCCACCTGAATCAGCGACATGATTACCACTTGTCCGAAATGGGACCAGTAGGTGGCGGTATCCACAACCGTGAGCCCCGTAAGGCACGTGGCTGACGTTGCGGTAAATAGAGCGGTGGTGAATTCCGGGCTTTCCGGTCCGCTGCGTGCGATGGGCAGAAGAAGCAGCAGGGTGCCGGCAAAGATCAATAGAAGGAAGCTGACCGAGACCAGCTGTGCGGGGCTAAAACCTCGCCGACGATTATCGCCAGGGTGTGTAATCACAAGTCGCTACTTTAAACCTATTGCGTTAAGTGCGAAACCCTAACGGAATCTTTACACGAGAGTTTTCTCTCACACTTCTGCCGCAGTGAAAAACGTACGAAAATCACCCGTGCTTAGACGGAAATGCGCCCCTCAACTGCCGGAAGGGCGATATCCGTGCGGTAGTGCGAGCCTTCCAATTGGATCCTCTTAAGCGTGTCATATGCGTACTCACGCGCTTCTGCGAGCGTGGCGCCGGTAGCGATGACGTTCAGCACGCGGCCGCCTGCACTGACCAACTGACCGTCTTTTTCCGCTACACCTGCAGCCAATACTCCGTGGGATTCGCTGCCTGGCTCTGCACCAGTGATCGGCTGGCCTGTGACGGGGCTGGCCGGATAGTTCTCTGCGGCCAGTACCACGGTCAGGGCGTAGCCTTCCTCCCACTCCAACGGTGGCAGTTGATCCAAGGTGCCCGTAGCCACTGCGTTCAGCACCTCGCCCAGCGGGGTCTTCAACAGGCGCAGCACCGCCTGGGTCTCCGGGTCGCCAAAGCGGCAGTTGAATTCCACCACAGCGGGTCCTTCACTACCCCAGGCCAGACCTGCGTACAGCAGGCCGTTGAAGGGCACGCCCTCAGCAACCAATTGTTTAGCAACGGGTTCGACTACCTCCGTCACAATGCGTTGCACGCCGTCCTCGGGCAGCCATGGCAGCGGGGTGTATGCGCCCATGCCGCCGGTATTCGGCCCTTCGTCGTTGTCTCCGACGCGTTTGTGGTCCTGGGCTGGCAGCAACGGAACAACTGTCTCGCCATCGACGAGGCAGAACAAGGAAACCTCGGGGCCGTCCAAGAAGCTTTCCAACAGCACGGGGTTGCCACCAGCATGTACGGCCTGGATGTGTTCCAAGGCCTCCGCCCGGTCGCCCGTGACTACGACGCCCTTACCGCCAGCCAGTCCATCGTCCTTGACGACATAAGTGGGGCCGAATTTGTCGAGGGTGGCGTCAATAAAAGAATCGCTAGACCCGACGGGGACGGCGACGGCCTCAGCCGTACGGACCTGCGCCTTGGCCATGATGTCTTTCGCGAAGGCCTTCGAGCCCTCGATCTTTGCCGCAGCAGCCGACGGGCCGAACGCTGCGAATCCCGCGGCGCGTAGCTCATCGGCTACACCGGCTACTAGGGGAATCTCAGGGCCGATCACCACAAGGTCTGCCTCGATCTCCCGAGCCAGCTCTACCGGATCACCCTCTGCATGCACAGTGGCTACTGCTGTCATGCCGGCGTTACCCGGGCTCACGTGTACCTGCTCGACGGATGGATCCTGGGACAGGGAATAAGCCAGCGCGTGCTCGCGGGCACCGCTGCCGATTACAAGAATGCGCATGGTTCCCAGTCTAGCGAAGCTGACCCCCACCACCAGAAAGGTTTAACGCGCTAACATCGGCAGCATGGCTACGGTATTCACGAAAATCCTGAACGGTGAGATCCCCGGTCGCATCGTTTACCGCGACGAAACAGCAGCAGCGTTTTTGACCATCGAGCCCGCGGCCTATGGCCACACGCTGGTCGTACCGGTTAAGGAGGTCGACCGATGGACCGATTTGGACGCGGCTACCTGGGCGCACTGTAACGAAGTTGCCCAGCTGGTGGGCAAGGCCGTGGTGGATGGTTTTGACGCCCCGCGGGCCGGCTACCTCATTGCCGGTTTCGAGGTGCCACATGCCCATATCCACATTTTCCCGGCCTCTGACATGTCCGGCTATAGCCTGCAAAATGTGATGCGGATGGATGAGACTGATCCGGAAAAGATGGATGAGTCCGCCGACAAGATCCGCAAGGGGCTGCTTGCCCAGGGAGTAGACGAGGCGAAGGTTCCTTCCGCTTAGACCCAATCCAGCTCTAGCTATACATCAGCTACACGCCCCAGCACCCTCGACGATTTATCGCGGTGGATAACCAGTGGAAAACGACAGCAAAGCCGACGATGCTCACGACATCGCGACCCCGGAGGTTGGCCCGGAATTTAGCTCGGAAGTTGACCCGGAACTCGACCTTGAGGAATTAGCCGAGGTCGATCCCCCAGCGGGCGCAGCCGTGGAAGCCGAAATGAAAGAAACTGCGGATGGTGGTTCCGCCGCCAGCCCCGGCAGTTTCGACAGTTACGACGGTTACAACAACGGTGACGGTGACGACGACTACGATCCTGTCAACGCCGGTGATGTCATTGGTGAGGGGCCGGACAATCGCAGCTGGTTGAGCCGTCTCGGTAGCGGGATGGCCAGCGGTATCTCCAGTACCGGCCGCTTCCTCTGGGATATTCCCGGACGGATGAGCCGCCCTCAACTACCGCAGCTACGCGGCGCCATCCCCGATCCGCCGCTTGGCGCCCGCCAGGTCTCCCCCGGCTATGCCGACGACCTTTGGCAAGCACGCCCCACCATTGATCGCCCTTATCCTGTGATCCTTATCCACGGAACCATCAGTTCGAAAAATGTCTGGCAGAACCTGGTTCTGCGCCTACGTGAGGACGACTTCGTGGTGTTCAGTCCGGACTACGGTGTGCATGGCACCCAGGACATTCCCACTTCCGCCCAGGACATTGGCGCCTATATTGAACAGGTTTTGGCCGCCACGGGGGCGGAGGCTGTGGACATTGTGGGGCATTCCCAAGGCGGATTGCTGGCACGCTATTGGATCAATGAGCTCGGTGGTGAGGACTATGTCCACCACCTCATCACTCTCGGCGCCCCACACCAGGGCACCACACTCATGGGCATGCTCGGCAATATGTTCACAACCGACATGAGCCAGCGCGTGGCAGCCGCCACTATTCGGCGGATTTTCGGCGCAGCGGGTATGCAACAGGTCATTGGTTCGCCATTGATGGAAACGCTTGCTGCGTCCCCTGAGACCCGCAATTACATTCGATACACCTGCTACGCCACGCGGAACGACGCGACCGTCGTACCCCACGAAAATGCTTTCCTGGGTGACCGCCAGCCCACGGTCCCCAGCGACCATGAAGATTTTCACCTCGAAGACGGCCATTCGAACGATACAGGCGAGGCCATCATCACGAATTACTTCTTACAGGATCTCGGCGTATCCAAATGTAAGCATGAGGAATTACCGACTAATCCGGATGTGCAGGACATCGTCCACCTGGCATTACTCGACGGCCTAGAAGAACACGATACGGAGGCTTAGCCCCCGTACTCTCCCCGAACGCTATTCCGCCTCGGGAGCTTCCGGCAGTTCGATGCGGAACCGTGTGCCCTCGCCTACTGTGCTATCCACGGAGACTGTTCCACCATGTGCAGCCACCAGCCCCTTAACGATCGACAGCCCCAGACCCGAACCACCCGAAGCACGGGAGCGTGACACGTCCGGGCGGTAGAACCGTTCAAATAGGTGCGGCAGATCCTCCTCCGGGATGCCTTGCCCGTTATCCTCCACGTCTACGATCACATGGCCATCGCGTTGATCCAGACGCAGAGTCACTTCCGCATCCTCTCCGGCATGCCGCAGAGCATTGGTAACCAAATTGCCGAATACCTGGTGCAACCGGTTCACGTCGCCAATAACCAGAGGTACCTCTCCCGTTTCATTGACCACATGTACCGTGCGGTTCGGGAAACCTGCACGCGCTGACTCTGCCGTTTCCAGTACCAGTTCCAGCATGTCCACCCGCGCTTTGTCCATTGGGCGTCCCTCGTCCATGCGGACCAGCGCCAGGAGATCCTCGACCAGTAGACTCATGCGGCCAGCCTCTTCGGAAATACGGTCGATGACCATGTGGGCGTCATCAGTAGCACCGGATTGGTACAGCTCCGCGTAGCCTCTCACCGACGTCAGCGGGGTGCGCAGTTCATGCGAGGCGTCGCCGATGAAACGACGCATCGATGCCTCAGATTTGCGCGCCTGCTTTTCCGAAGCGCCGATGGCCACGAATGCCGCTTGAATCTGTGCGAGCATTTTATTGAGAGCCTGCGAAAGCCGTCCGACCTCCGTGTTAGGTCGCCAGTTCGGAACGCGCTGCCCGAGGTCGCCGTTCGAAATTTTTGACGCCGTCAGTTCCACCTCGTTCAACGGACGTAACGCGCGACGAACCAGATACATCGACGCCAGAATGACGAATGCGATCACCGTCAAGCCGATAAGTACCTGAAGTAGGACGAGGCGGGAAATAATGTGCTCTTCTTCCTCCAGCGGCAATGCAACGATAGTGATCGTCCCATCATCGTTTCGGAAGCTAGTGGCCCGCCAACTGATACGAGAACCGGAATCCTCGCGGGAACCGACGGTGACAGGCATGGTCGGTTTGCCCAGCCCGCGAATTTCGGGGCGAGATGTCACGGGAGAGTTGAAGTATTCGTAGGAAATATTGTCGTCAACTACCAAGACATAAAAGTCGCTCGGCGGTCGGGTTACTCCGGTGACGGGGTTCGGAAGCTGCTGGTTAAGCACGCCGAAGCCTTCGAGGCCGAGGGAGTGTCCGCTTGAGGAACCAGCGATCCCGTCGGATTCTAGTTCATTCTGAGTATCGCTGTTGTTTTGTTCGCTCTGCGTACCGCTGTTGCCGTCGACCAGACCCGACCTGTGAGCCCAACCATTCGTGGCCTGATCCAACTGCTCGTCAACTCTTTGGATCAGGAAGCGCTGCAGGGTGGTAGTCACAGATACGCCAGAAACCGTTAAGCCCATCGCAACCAAAACGGCGATGACCACGACCAATGAGATTCGTAGCGGGTAATGGGAAAGGAAATGCCCCGGATGCCCCGAACGCACCGGGACGGCTGCAGCGGAGGAAGCGGGGTTGGCTGCAGAACTTGCAGCGGAATTTGCAGGTGACGACATAGAAATGCGCAGAATCTAAAAACTAAGACCGCGGCTTACGAAGCACATACCCCACGCCACGCACTGTCTGGATCAGGTGGGGCTCTTCCTTATCAATCTTGCGACGCAGGTAGGAGACATAGGATTCGACAACATTGCCGTCCCCGCCGAAGTCGTAATTCCACACGTGATCCAGGATCTTGGACTTGCTCAGCACAACCTCGGCGTTGATCATCAGGTAGCGCAAGAGTTTGAATTCAGTCGGGGAAAGATCAACGACCTCACCAGCTTTAGTGACCTCATGCATGTCGTCATTAAGGGTGATGTCCTCGTAGGTAATGAGGCTAGAGTCCTGCTCATCGTCAGGAGAGACTCGACGCAGGATCACCCGCAGCCGGGTAATCACTTCTTCGAGGCTAAAAGGCTTTGTCACATAATCATCTGCACCGATTGTGAGGCCGTGGATACGATCTTCCACTCCATCCTTGGCTGTAAGGAAAAGCACCGGAGCTTCGTGCCCGGCCTCGCGGAGCTTGTTTAGCAGAGTAAATCCATCCATGCTGGGCATCATCACGTCCAGAATGAATGCATCCGGCTTGTAAGTATTCGCCAGCGCCAGTGCGTCCTGGCCGTTGTCGGCCGTTTCAACGTCGAAACCTTGAAACTTCAGGCTCACTTTGAGGAGATCAGAAATATTGGCCTCGTCATCGACAACGAGTACCTTCACCGGCTGATTGTTTGGCATGGTCATGCACCTCATTGTGCTGCAGAGAATTAGCGTCTGTCTGCATGATAGCTGGATGTCAGCTGTGAACAATGTAGAGGTTTAGCTACCTCTTGCAGTCCATAATTCCTAAAGAAATCCTCATTCAGTACGCCTTTTGAGAGTTAGACCCATTAAGCTGTGCCTATGACGAAACCTACCTCTCACTCTCTCCGCCGCCGCATCGCTGCTGTCGGTGCTGCAACCATGATGGCAGCAACCCTGGGCACCGGCGCTGCGTCCGCTGCTCCCCTCGGTTCCTCCCAGCAAGACATCAACAACATCGTTCTAGGTGCACGCGACAACGTCCACAACGGAACCCGTGGACTACCGGCACCTGTCCGTGGCCAGATCAATCGCGCAGCTGACGACGCTGCAAACTTCCTCGCCCCTGGCGCCCTGGCTGCTCGCGAGCGCGCCAACAAGCCAGCGCCACGTCCGGCTCCTGCCCCGAAGCACCGCCCCGCCCCGGCTCCGCGCAAGAGCCCGTGCCCGGCTAACGCCCGTGGCTGCGTAAGCCTGCGCGATCAAACTGCATGGCTGCAGCGTGGCGGCAAGACCAGCTACGGCCCGGTGAAGGTTTCCACCGGCAAGCGTGGCTACGAGACCCCGAAGGGCTGGCACGTTATCACCCGCAAGGTGAAGAACGAGGTTTCCCGCACCTACGGCAACGCCCCGATGCCATACTCCGTGTACTTCACTAACAACGGCCACGCCTTCCACCAGGGCTCCCCGAACGTGATGTCTCACGGCTGCATCCACCTGGCCGCCCCTCACGCTCAGAACTTCTTCAACGCTCTGAACGTCGGCGACCGGATCTACATTTACTAAGATCCCCTGCCGGCTCCTGGCCGTCGCCGGCGCATACTCCCACCCCCAGCGCGAGCACCACGCTTCGCCCTGGGGGTTTGTTTCGCTACGCTGAGATATATGACTTCTCACGCTGATTCCCCCATTGAGTTCACGTTTCGTCGAGCGGTCGAAGCCGACCGTCCATTCATCCACAAAATGAACGAGGAAACGGATACCTGGGGTGACCCGGAGCGGGGATTTTCGGAGACGTTCGACGAGGACACTGTCTTTTATGTGGATGGCTGGACTGAGGGACAAGGTGGCGTCATCGTCGAAGAAAACGGCGAGGCCATCGGCGCTGCATGGTTGCTCGACTCTTCAAAAGAGCATCATGGTTACGGGTTTGTCTCCGAGGAATATCCAGAGGTAGCAATCGCCATGGCACCTGGCAACACAGGCAAGGGGTTGGGTACGAAGCTAATGCAGGCTGTGCTTGACCAAGCAAAGGCAGACGGCAAGCCGGGAGTAAGCCTTTGCGTGGTGTTCGGCAACGACCGGGCGAAGCACGTGTACGAGAAGATCGGTTATGTCGACAAGGGCGTGGACGAGGCCGAGCACGCGCATGTCATGCTGTACACCTTCGACTAGAAAAGGTGCCAGGTTAGCCTCCAAGCCCGGGCTGAACCGGCACTACTAGTATTCGCTTGGTGGCACAGCAAGGCTGGCTAGGTATTCCTCCGGGGTTTCAAAGAGATCGTCCCATCCTTCCTCTAGGATGCTGTGCGGCTGCCAGACCATTCGAACAGAAATAGGCCCCGTAGTGAGCCCCTTTACAGTGCTATCCCATACGGGATGCAAACCGTTGCACTTCAGCGAATCGATAATGACTTGCGCCGCCTCTGCCACCTGCTCCGTCATCGACCGAACGTAGAAATCGATGCTTACTTCCTGAAAATCAATCCCGTCTGCCATTTCGAAGGGGATTAGCGCTTCGCCGAGCTCATCGCCATCACTTTCGCTCGATCCCCAGTCATCAAAAACCAAGACTTCTACCCCTTTGGCTCGCATTTCCAAGATGGAACAGTACAGTCGGTCAAAATCGGTAGTCGCGCTAGCCCACGCTTCCATTTCGGCATTCAACTGCTGAGCTATATCAGCCAGGTATTCATTGGCGAAGTCATAAAGTGTCGTCTTTTCTTTCCCATGAACACCTTCTTCCCGGACTGGCAGTTGCTTTAATCGCTGCTCCCAATCGTCAGGGACGTACAGTTCTACTTGGGGAGTAACAAGATCGTTTGCAAGCTGGGCGAGACTTGATGTTCCAGATATAAGCTCATTGCGAAGCCAAAGGTTTAGCTTTTGAGCTTCCTCTACAGACAGTAAATCTGCGATTCTTTGTGGTGAGCGCTGATTGTTAGTCACAACAAAAGACTACCCCTGAATTTGGAGCCGGCGACGAGAATCGAACTCGCACTCTCAGCTTGGGAAGCTGATGTTCTACCACTAAACTACGCCGGCGTTTCTGGCAACGGAGTGGCGCTTCAGGCCACACCGGATCCAGATGAGCTGGAGACGAGACTTGAACTCGCAACCTACGGTTTACAAGACCGTTGCGCTACCGATTGCGCCACTCCAGCAACAATCCATCTTCGAAGTCCGCAAGAAACATCGCCCCTTGCAGATGATGGACTTTCCCAGCCTAGCAAGCGATCCGCGAGAACATTAAAACGGTCCCGGCATTTCACCGTTGAGCTGGGCAAATGTGCGCCTGTGAAAACTCTTTCGCCCCCATGTACGGTATGAGGGTGTCTAGTTTCATGTCGAGGGCGTTAAAGAAGAGCTCTGACCTGCTTTTTTCTGGCAACAGAGCGACCATCGATGCTATCCGCCTAGCTCCGCCACCGTCACCACTGGCGCCGGTGGATCTTTCCGACCCGGTAAAGACTCATGCGGTAATGGATCTCGCCGCCCGAATCGGCGATCAACTCCTCACCGCAGGCAGCAGCAACTCAGATGCGAAGGCGCAGATCCGAAGCATCATGAGCGCCTACGGCCTGAACAACACCCACGTCGACATCACGTTGAACACGATCTACATCTACTCGCGTTTCAACGAGAACACTCCCCCGACAAACATGTTTCGCGTTGTGCGGCAGCTGTCTACAGATTTCTCCCGTATCACGGAGGTCGATCGCCTAATCCGCTCGATCGTTGCGGGAGCCACCCCGTTGGAAATGGCACAGAAGATTCTCTTCGACATTGAGACTTCCCTGCTGCCGTATAGGAACCGTTATGCACTGGCGAGCTGGGGCGGGTTCGCGGCTGCCGTCGCGTTGCTGCTCGGCGGTGGTTGGGCCGTGGCGATCGTCGCAGGTATCACAACGATCTTCACGATGTTTGCGAATGCCTGGTTGGCTTCGAAGTCCTTGCCGTTGTTCTTCCAAAACGTGCTGGGTGGTTTCGCCGCTGTAATTCCCGCAGCCGTCACCTACTCGATTGCGGATCGAATCGATTTTTACTTGCCACCTTCATTGATCATCGGTTCCTCGATCGTCGCGCTACTCGCAGGTTTGACGCTGGTTCAGGCGCTACAGGATGGAATCACTGGTGCCCCGGTCACGTCGGCCGCACGCTTCTACGAAACTTTGCTTCAAACCGGCGGCATCATCACCGGCATTGCAGCTGGTATTCAGATGATGGCCGTTATGGGCATTACCCTGCCGCCGCTGGACACGACGCATACATCGGGCGTGCTGGGGTCTGTGACAATTCAGATCATCTCCGGTGCTGTCGCCACGGGATTCTTCTGCAGTGCGTGCTTCTGTGAGCGCCGCGCCACGGTAGTTGCAAGTCTGACAGCGTTGATCGCTTCACTCGCCCTGTTCAGCGTGACGACTTTATTGGATTGGCCTGGCACCTTCGGCATTGCCTTGGCCGCGCTGGTTGTCGGCCTGGCCGGTGGTCTGCTCTCCCGTCGCTATATGATTCCTCCGCAGATCACCGCGGCCGCTGGCATCACGCCTTTCCTGCCCGGTTTGGCGTTGTACCGTGGAATGAGTTCGGTGCTCAACGACCAATTCGTAGTCGGTATGTCTAACCTCGGTTTCGCGCTGACTACCGCCACTGCACTGGCTGCTGGTGTGGTGCTCGGCGAGTGGATCGCCCGCCGTATTCGCCGCCCGCGGATCCTACATCGCTACCAGCAGTTCCGACGCCCCAACGTGGGTTCGCGCCGAGCACCCCAGCAGAAGCCACGGATGGGCACAGATGGACGCGTCCGCCAGCCGCTGCACTGGCGTCGCCGCCGAAGGAGCACGTCAAAGAGTATGTGGCAGTTGGATAGTGAAATGCGGGCGTCAGAAGGCGAACTCGAGAAACAACAAGACCACCCGACAGGAACGAGCGAACAGTAAATCGCGTAAAATATCTAAAGTTGAGACTTAAGTTCCGTACGTCGACTGTGTAGAAATGGGGTCAGGCTCGTGCCTCCGAAGGTCACCGACAACCGTTCCGCTAATAATGAATCCCTGCATGCGGTGGAAGCAGAAACGGCTCAGGCTGCGCAGCGCATCGTCGCGACCTACTCCGAGGACTTCCTCGATGCAGCGACCTTGATGTGCATGCTGGGCGTGGAGCCGGAGGGG
The DNA here is from genome assembly GCF_053479475.1 of Corynebacterium sp. 22-2729. Classification (NCBI taxonomy): domain Bacteria; kingdom Bacillati; phylum Actinomycetota; class Actinomycetes; order Mycobacteriales; family Corynebacteriaceae; genus Corynebacterium; species Corynebacterium sp. 22-2729. The sequence continues at coordinate 281,639 of NZ_JBRBCA010000001.1, read as the reverse complement.
CTAATCCACCGCCGCGTGGTGGCTGAACTGGAAGAAGCGGAGCAGGAGGCCAAGAAGTCCACCCGCAAGACCACCAAGAAGTCGACGAAAAAGACGACAAAGAAGGCCGCGGCAAAGAAGTCGACGAAGAAGACCGCGGCAAAGAAGTCGACGAAGAAGACCGCCAAGAAGGCGGCTAAGAAGTCCACCAAGAAAACGGCGAAGAAGGCAACCAAGGCCAGCGAGTAGGTCGCCGTTTGTTAACGCCCCCTTGCTGATACGGAGTGACCGCCATGCAATCCGATTTTTTGGTTGTTGCTAATCGCCTTCCCGTCGATCGCAACGTCAACGACTCCACCGGTGAGGTCACATGGGTGCCCTCACCGGGCGGGCTGGTCACCGCTCTCAAGCCGGTTCTGGAATCCAACCGTGGGGCGTGGATCGGCTGGCCAGGAGCAACCGATGAGGTTCGCTTAGAGGACATGCCGTCGCCAGAGGAAGCTGGGATCCATATGATTCCCGTGAACCTCGACGCGGATGATTTTTCCCAATTTTACGAGGGCTTTTCCAACGCCACCCTGTGGCCCCTTTATCACGACCTGATCGTGCACCCCACCTACGATAAAGACTGGTGGGATCGCTATCAGCAGGTGAATCAAAGATTTGCCCAGGCTGCGGCGGATAAGGCCGCAAAGAATGCAACGGTGTGGGTGCAAGACTACCAACTGCACCTAGTTCCCGGCCAGCTGCGCGAGATGCGCGACGATGTCTGCATCGGCTTTTTCCTGCATATCCCCTTCCCCGCCCCAGAGTTGTTCCGCCAGCTGCCATGGCGCCGCCAGGTGCTAGAGGGCACCCTGGGCGCGGACGTGGTGGGGTTCCACACGCAGGATTCTGCCCGGAACTTTATGGTGGCGCTGCGGGCGATGAATTACTCGGTACAGATCGTGGATGATTCTGAGTCTGCTAATTTCCTGCGCGGGGCTCGCTTACCCGAAGAGGCACAGGTGGTGGGCAGTGTGACTCTGGACACAGGGCGTGTGGTGAAGGTGGGAGTTTTCCCGATTTCCATCGACACCGCCAAGGTAAATGCCCAAGCCAACCAGCCTGATGTGTTGGCACAAGCCAGTGATCTACGTGCCCGCCTGGGTAACCCGAAGGTGCTGATCGCGGGCGTGGATCGATTGGACTACACCAAAGGCATCCAGCACCGACTGGAGGCCATAGAGTTCCTACTGGATTCTGGGCGTTTGGCGCCGGAGGATATAGCGATGGTGCAGGTCGCTACCCCGTCTCGCGAGCGACTAGACGATTATCAGCGCACTCGCCAGCAGGTCGAGGCCATTGTCTCCCGCATCAATGGCAACCACGGCAGCCTGGGGCGTTCCCTGATCCACTACATGCACTCCGGTTTGCCCTTCGAACAGATCGTCGCGTTGTACTCCGCCGCGGATGTCATGCTCATTACTCCGCTAAAGGATGGCATGAATCTGGTGGCCAAGGAATACGTAGCCTGCCACTCGGATGGTTCGGGGGCGCTGGTGCTCTCGGAGTTCGCAGGCGCGGCCACGCAGTTGGTGCAGGCCTACCTGTGTAATCCGCATGACCTTCAGTCCATCGCAGACGCACTACAACGGGCCATCGAGGATGAGCCGAAGGATAAAATCCGCCGGATGCGCGAAATGTGGTCTCACTTACAGGAGCACGATGTCAACCGCTGGGCCGATGCATTCCTGCAGCAGCTGCGGGAGGCGGAGTGATGCGCAGGAGTCGCACCACCGCCCTCTTGGTTTTAGGGCTTAGCGCAACCGGACTGACCGGCCTTGCCGCCTGCTCCGATTCGGAGGCACCGCTGGGCAACTCCCAATGGCAGGTCTCGGCTATCTACGATACGGAGGCGCGTGGGGGCCTGCTGCCGGATGCCCAGCAAGGCCGCAGCTTCCTGGTTTTCGGTGAGGATTCGCTGACCGGTGCGAGCGGCTGCGTGCACCTTTCCGGTCACGTGGAGTGGAAGGAAGGTGGCATGCGGATTAGCGAGTTCTCCTCTTCCCCCATCGACGGAGCCCAGTGTCTCCCCGGCGATGAGGATACGGCCGACCGTCTGAAGGCAGTCCTCAACGACCAGGATCTCACCTACACCCGCCCCTCCGAGAACTCCCTGAAACTCAAGCAGCCCGCCCCAGAGGACAAGCAGGATTGGGAGTCTATTCCTGCGGTCGAGTTCCTCAGCGGCCCGAAGGACGGCTAGTGCCATGGATGGATCGTTTCTACCTTTACTTTCTGACGCCGACATCTCCGAGCTCGCCGCCACCCCAGACCTACTGGTAGCGATGGATTTCGACGGCACCCTGGCTCACTTCTCGGACGAGCCCGAGGGAGTGCACGCTGTCCCCGGCGCGATGGAGGCACTAGTGGGGCTGGCGCAGCTTCCGCATACCGAGGCAATGGTGATTTCTGGGCGCAATCTGGAGTTGCTGACGGCCGCAACGATGCTGCCAGTGGAAGGTCCGGTACGCCTTGTGGGCAGCCATGGCGCGGAGCCTGCCGACGGCGGGGCTACGCCTTTGAGTGAGGAGCAGACGACTTGGCTGGGAGAGCTGCGTGACCATGCAGAAGTGATCGCCACTGAGCATGAGGGAGCCTGGGTGGAGGTCAAGCCTCTGGCAGTTGGCTTACATACCCGACTGGTGCCGGATAAGGAGCTGGCCGGGCGGCTCAACCAACGGCTGGCGGACTTCGCGGCCACCAGCGATCTTTCCCAGGTGACGTGGGGTAAAGACATTTTGGAAGTCGCGGTAGACAAGACCACCAAGGGCTCGTATATCGAGGGCTTCCGCGGCGCCTACACGGCCCGAAATAGCCGCAACCTGCGGGTGCTTTTTGCCGGGGATGACACGACGGATGAGACTGTGCTTTCCACGCTGAGCTACACTTCCGCCACCGCTCAGCCCTCGGCAGAGTCCACCCCGCCTGCGGATGTGGGCATTCGCGTCGGCGGCGGTGAAACCTCCGCTACTCGCCGCCTGGACACCCCGGAGGACGTCCGGGATTTCCTCGAGAAACTATTGCGGCGGCGCCACGGACGTTCCGAGGATTAGCTCTGTTTCCAGCAGCACGGTCGGCGTTTCCACCCTGCGGCTGGCCTTGGCCGATGTGTCGTTCAGCCTCTTTTCGATGAGTCCGGCAAGCATATTTCCGCTCTCCAATCCCTTATCTTTACTGGGTTGGCGGACGGTGGTGATGTGGGCGTCAATAGCTTCAGGAATACCGTCAAACCCCGTCACGGAAAGCTGGCTGGGTACGTCGATGCGCTGCTTTTCTGCGTAGCGCAGCACTCCGAGGGCTTGTGAGTCCGTGGTGCACGCCACCGCAGTGAGCTCTGGGTTGGCTGCGAGCAGCTCCTCGGCAGCTTCGTAGGCAGTCTGGGGGTTGTTGATATGCCGCTCGACGATAGGTGGCTCGGAGAGCCCCGCCTCGCGGAGCACGTCCAGAATGCCAAGCAGGCGAGAGCGCTGCACATGCATGTGCGCCCCCTCAATGCGTTCGGTGGGGACCGGTCCGTTGTTTGGCACGCGATCCAAACGGATACATAGCACGCCGATGCGGGTATGCCCGACCTCCACAAGAGTGCGAATGGCGGGCTTGATGGCCTCGCGGTCGTCAATTCCCACGAAGGGGTCGCCCGCGCCGGCGGGCTGATCACACACCACGGTCGGTAGTCCACGGTTGCGTACGGCGGCTAAATAAGGGTCGTCATCAGCCACGGAGTAGACAATGAAGCCATCCACGCTGGCCTGGTTTACCAGCTGCGCAGGCCGATCAGCGCTGGGGTTATCGTCCACGCCCGCGGGGATCAATAGCATGGAGGCATCCATTGCTCCGCAGCTCACCGATACACCGGAGACGAACTCTAGCGATGCCTGATCTTCGAAGGCATAGGGAAGTTCCTCGGTCAGCAGCACTCCGATCGCGCCTGCGCGTCGCGTGCGTAACGAGCGCGCCATCGGGTCTGGCCCCGGGTAGCCAACCTTCGCCGCTACGTGCAGAATCTTGTCGCGGAGCTCGGGAGAGAGCTGATCCGGGCGGTTGTAGGCATTCGAGACGGTGGTGCGCGAAACGCCCAGTTCTGCCGCGATGGAGGCCAGGGTGCCGCGCCGTACTGCTCTGCTCATTCTTCTAAGGGTAGTCCCCGGGCCTTCTTGTTCGGGGGTTGACGCCCACTTCCCCGTGCCTACTTTGGTGCCCTGTAAGCAACCCATCTTTATGTTGACGAGCGTTTTCATCCCCATTAATCTCGGGAGAATGAAGAAAATGGTTGCCAATTTCGGAGCAGTGTTAAGTATCGCAACGTTGGCTTTGGGCGTAACTGCCTGTGCCGGCGGGTCTGAAGATTCCGCAGCTGATGGGGACAAAATCAAGCTGGTCGCCTCCACCTCTATCTGGGGCAGCATCGCGGAGGACATCACCGAAGGGCGCGATGACGTTGAGGTAACCACCATCCTCAGCAGCAAGGATGATGATCCACACGAGTACGAAGCGACTGCCCGCGACATCGCCAAGGTGAAAGACGCGGACATCGTTGTTGCCAATGGTGCAGGCTACGACAACTGGCTAACCGACAACGTGGAGGAAGACACTCCCCTTGTGACTGCACAGCCGCTGGCTGCAGCGCATCACCACCACGGTGAAGACCACGGTGCAGATGAGCACGCCCACGAGCATGAGGGTCACGAGCACGGCGAAGACGCTCATGACGAGCACGAAGGGCATGAGCACGGCGATGAGCACGCCCACGAGCACAGCCACGATGAGACCAACCCGCATGTCTGGTTCGACCTGGATGTGGTCTCCGAGTTCGAGAAGAAGCTCTCCACCGAACTGCACAAGTTGAACTCCGACATTCCGGAGTCCGACGAGGACATCACCAAGAAGACCGACGAGCTGAAGGCCCGTGTGGAGAAGCTCAGCGGAAAGAACGTGATCCTCACCGAGTCTGTGGCTGCCGAGCTAATTGATGATTCCGATCTGAAGGACGTCACCCCAGAAGGTTTCACCCACGCCGTGAACAGTGAGTCCGAGCCTTCTGCAGCTGATCTGGCCGCTACGCGCCAGCTCATCACTGACAAGAAGGCCGACATCCTCATCACTAACGAGCAGTCGGAGACCTCGGCCGCCTCGCAACTGACCGAGGCCGCCAAGGAGGCAGGCATCAAGGTCGTAAATGTCAACGAAACTCCCGATGAGGGTCAGGACTACTTTGAGTACGCAGACTCCCTCATCAAGCAGCTGGAGGACGCAACCAAGTAATGGTTCTTGCTCTCCGCAACGCGGCAGTTGAACCCCTCTGGCATGACCTCGACCTCGAGGTTGCGCCGGGGGAGTTTTTGGCTATTTTGGGGCCGAACGGGGTGAGAAAATCCACTCTCCTGAACGCTGCCCTCGGCACCCGCAAACTCAGTCGAGGCAGTCTTAAAGTAACGGACAAGCTGGGCTATATCCCCCAACAAAGGATGTTTGACCCATCCATTCCGCTACGCGCGCGGGATCTCGTTGGGTTGGCTCTTGCAGCGGGCGTCATAAAAAATAGGCGTCCGAAGAAGGCCCAAATAGACGCGGCGCTAGAAGAGGTAGGCGCGACTGGCCTGGCCAAGCGCCGCGTAGGTGAACTTTCCGGTGGCCAGCAACAACTGATTCGCCAGGCGCAGGCGATGGCTCAGGATCCGGAGCTATTACTGTGCGATGAACCGCTGCTCTCGCTGGATCTGCGGGCGCAAAAACAGACCGTGGAGCTGCTCGACCGCAGGCGGCGCGAGCACAACACTGCGATCGTTTTCGTAACCCACGGCATCAACCCGATCCTTAATGTGACCGATCGCGTGCTTTACCTCGCCCCGCATGGGCACACCATCGGCACGGTAAAGGAAGTAATGAACAGCGAGACGCTCTCCCGGCTGTACCGAACCGATGTGCAGGTGTTGAATGTGGACGGAAAGCTGGTGGTCGTATGAGTAACCAATTCCAGACCGGCGACTGGTGGGATGACACCCTCGCGTTGCTCTCGGTGGACTTCGTTCAACATGCGCTATTGGCAGCGCTGCTTCTGGGTATCGTCTCCGGCGCGATTGCACCGCTGATCGTGATGCGGAAAATGAGCTTCGCCGCACACTCCACCGGTGAGCTGGCGCTGATGGGTGCGGCAGCCGCGCTGCTTTTTGGTTTCAGCGTGAGCTGGGGTGCACTGATCGGCGCAGTATTGGCCGCTGTGGCGCTGACGGCACTGGGACAAAAGGAACAAGACGCCATCGTGGCGGTGGTCTTAAGCTTCGGCATGGGTCTTTCCGTGCTGTTTATTTATCTTTACCCCGGTAGGTCGTCTTCGGCGTTTAGCCTGTTGACAGGGCAGATCGTGGGCGTGAGCTCGGCTTCGCTAAACATCCTGGCGGTGCTGACTGTTCTAGTGGTAGTGACGATGGCGCTACTCTGGCGGCCGCTTTTGTTCGCCACGGTGGATCCGGTGCTGGCCGCTGCCTCTGGTGTAAAGGTGCGCCTGCTGGCGCTGGTATTTGCCGCATTAATCGGCGTGGTGGCCAGCCAGGGAGTGCAGATTGTCGGCGCGCTTCTGCTGATTGCGTTGCTGATTACCCCGGGTGCGGCGGCGGTGAAGGTGACCAGCAATCCGGTGCTGGCCGTGGTGCTGTCGGGTACGTTCTCCGTTGTCGCGGCGGTCGGAGGGCTGGTGGCATCGCTGGCGCCGGGGCTACCGGTTTCCGTGTTCGTAACCACCTTGAGCTTTGTGATTTACCTAGTATGCCGTGTTATTGCGTGGATGCGTTCCCGGCACGTACAGGCGGATGCAGTGCGAGCTCAGGAGTATTCGACTGCCGGCGAGTCAGTATCGAAACAGACCAGCAACGAAACCGCGGGCCACATACACCACACCTAACTCGCGCGCCCCTCACCCCACTAATAGCGCTAAAAATATATTCATCTCCCCCGTAAGAGGGACGCCGCTCGAGTAGCTCGTTAGAGTAGCACTTGTGATTAACGAGACGGCATCTAACTCACAACCCACCAACCCCTGGATCATCCGCACAACCACCGGCCTAATCAAAGGCCACGCGGAGAACGGCGTCACCGCCTTCCGTGGCATCCCTTACGCCGAAAAGCCTATCGGCGAACGCCGCTTCCGCCGCGCCGAACCCATTACCCCATGGGAGGGCGTGTTTAACGCCGCAACTTCCGGAGACGCCTGCTCCCAATACCGCCCGGCGCGCAAGTCCGCAGGTAACTGGGAGGGCACCGAGGACTGCCTATGGCTCAATGTGGTGGTTCCGCGTCCCGCAAACTCCCCCACGCCTGCCATTGATCCGGAGGCCAACCGCCCGGTGGTGGTCTACTTCCATGGCGGATCGAATATCCACGGCTCGGCGAACAAGCCTCTGCTTTCCGGTGAGTATTTTGCCCAGGCCATCGATTGTGTGTACGTGGCCGTGAACTACCGCGTGGGCATCTTCGGCCAATTGGCGCTGGGCGAAGGCACGCACACGCCGGACACCATGGATAGCAACGCAGGCCACTCCGACCTGCTGACAGCACTGCGCTGGATCCACGACAATGCCCGCGCCTTCGGTGGTGATCCGGACCGTGTGACCATCATGGGTGAATCCAGTGGTGGATCCATGGTCACTGCCCTATTAGCCACCCCATCTGCCAAGGGCCTGTTCAGCGCGGCTATCGCGCAATCCCCCGCCCCGATGATCGTCCACACACGCGCTAATGCGAAATACTGGACGGATTTCGCAGCCCGCTGGCTGCACCGGATGCGAGCAGAGGAATCTATGCCACTGGATCAGCGCACCCCGGTTCGTCAGGCCCCTCCGGAGCTCAGCGATGAGGAACTGCAGGCCGCCACCGAAGATCTGCTAACCGCCGAGCACGCAATTTTGGGGCGCCTCTCGGATGAGATCGTTCGCTTCCACGCAGACAATCCCATTTCCAAGGCCGGCCCGTTTGCGCCGGTGATCGACGGCGACCTACTACCGGAGCACCCGCTAACTCCCGGCGCGATGATGGATGTGCCCCTGCTGATCGGTTCTAACCGCAACGAGTACGACATGATGCACCTGGAGCCGAAGCGTAACTCTATGCAGTACACGCGCACTCGCACGTTCGCCCACGCGATTTCCGGCTCCGCCGCCCACGCCACGAACATCCTGGAGCAGCACTATGGTGGCCCGAAGTCCCGCAAGCTGAAGGGGCGCTTCTTCGGCGATGCGCTGTTCACCGGCCCTTCCTGGTACCTGGCGCAGAATCACCCGAGCGACCGAGCGTGGGTCTACCGCCTGGATACCACCACCCCGTTCCTGCGCTATTCCGGCATGGGCGCGATGCACGCCCTGGACCTGCCGATCCTCTTCCAGCGCTACGACCAGGACAAGGGGCGCATTGCGGTGCTACTCGGTGGCCGCGACGAGATGCGCGCCACCACCGTCGCTATGCAGTCGCGGTGGAGACAGTTCGTGCACTCTCACGACCCAGGTTTTGATCCCTATTCGCTGGGCTTCGCCACACAGGTTTTCGACGCCCACTTCCCCACCGGCGAGGAAACCATCTACGACCCACAGCCCGAGTTGCGGGAAGCATGGGCGCAGGTGCAGTGGGATAAGCAGGAGGAAATGTTCGACTAGGGCTGAGACTGGTTATGGTTGGAACGAGGGGGCGTCACTTAGCGGCGCGACGCTGACGGGCGAACTCGCTGAGCACCACGCCCGCAGCGACCGACGCATTAAGGGACTCGACCCACTTGGCCATCGGGATCGACATGATCGTGTCGCAGGTGTCCGCCACCAGGCGGGACAGACCCTTGCCCTCGGAGCCGACGACGATGACGGTCGGGGTGGTGCCGTCGTAGGTGTCGAGAGTGTGGTCGCCACCAGCATCCAGGCCCACGACCTGGTAACCAGCCTGCTGAAACTGCTTCAGAGAGCGCACCATGTTGGTGGCCTTCGCGACCGGCAGGCGGGCGGCCGTGCCCGCGGAGGTGCGCCAAGCAACGGCGGTAACGGAGGCGCTGCGGCGCTCCGGGATGATCACACCGTGACCCCCGAATGCAGCGACGGAGCGGATGACCGCACCGAGGTTACGCGGGTCGGTGATGTTATCCAGCGCGACGACTAGGCCGGGCTGTGGTGCGGAGGTGGTCCGCTCGATCAGGTCCTCGACCTGCGTGTACTGGAACGGCGGGATTTGCAGGCCGATGCCCTGGTGCATTCCGTTGCCGGTCATACGGTCCAGCTCGGCACGGGAAACCTCCAGCACGGAGATGCCGCGGTCGGCGCAGGTGTGGACGGCCTCGGCCAGGCGCTCGTCGTTCTTGGTGCCCTCCGCGACGTAGAGCGCGGTGGCGGGAACCTTGGCGTGCAGACACTCGATCACCGGGTTGCGGCCGACCACCAACTCCACCTGGTTCTCTTCCTTGGCGAAGCGGTCGTGCGCGCCGGAAGCCCGGCGCTTGGCAGCCTGCTTGCGCTTGTAGGCGGCGTGGTAAACGCGATCCTCCGCCTTCGGAGTGGCTCCCTTGCCACGCAGACTGCGGCGCCCCTGACCGCCGGAGCCCTTGGTTGCGCCCTTCTTGTTCTTCTTGCGCACGCCTCCGCTGCGCTGGGTGTTGCCCGCCACTGTTAATGCCCCTCTTACCTGGTCGACTACGTGCGTTTGTGTATGTTACTTCCCCGGCACGCGAAACTGGAACCAGGCTCACGAGTACATGGACAGCAAAGCACCCCACCTGCTGTGAATTTGTTACTTCCACTGCCAATCCTGTCGGCAGCAGCTGGAACGACCAACAATTCTTCGCAGATGGGGTGGTGTGGTGCTTTACCTCTAGACGTTGATGCCGAAGTTCTTTAAAACTCCGCGCCAATCCACGTGCCCGGAGGCCAGTGCCCCTACCCCAATCACTGCCGCAATGGCGGCGATCACACCGGCCGCGATGCCAAGGGGCGAGCTTTTGGAACTGCCACTAGAAGAACCGGAGAATCCGCTTGCGCTTCCCTGCAGTTCCTGCGGGGTTACATTTTCTACCTGCTTGCCATCGTCATAGTCCAGCAGTAGGTCCACATCCGCGCCCTCCAGCTTTTCGCCCTCATTGTAGCGGAGTAGAGATCTCTGCAATCCGATACCGGCCGTTGTGGGACGGTTCTGGGCAACGAAATCCTTACCCGGATCAATCGGGGCTTCCAGGAGGAAGGTCACGATTACTTCATCGTCGCCGCGCTTGTCTAGCTGCGTAGGATCGTTCGCCGTGTTACCGGAAAGGGAGTAGTCCCCGATAAGCGATACCGTTTGACCTGTGACGTTCAACTTCAAGTCGAAATAAGAGACATCCAAAGCTGGTCCGCCGTTCTTACCAAGACCTTTGTATGCGGTCACATGTGCGCTGCCGTCCAGGGCAATCGTGCCATTACCCTGCGGGTCCAGCTTCGTTTCTTGGGTGTTGACCGGGAACACAAACTGGTTTCCCTTAAACTCCGCACCTCCATCACCGATGACAGTCCCCCTAGCGACCGGCCCCTGCACATGCTTAAGGAAAGAGGTTTTGATCGGCCAAGCAAAAGCACCGGCTTCTAACACTGGGGCGGACACTTCCTCTGCCTGTGCTACAGGAACCGCCATGCCGCTTAACGCGACGGAACTGGCCAGGGCGCTGGCAACGAAGTGGCGGGAAGTGGACTTGGACAAGAAAGGTGGATTCACGCGCAGACTCCGTAAAGATCTGTGAACAGTGCAAAATTCATACCAAAAGCATCGATGGCTTCCTCAATCAATGCGGAACGCTGCTGCGTTGTGAGTGGCAGGCTATCGAGGCGCTGACGGTAGTTGGTTCGGTACGGAGGGATCTTGCCAATAGCGGAGAAGTCATAGAACTTCAATGCCTCGGGATCGACATCGTAGAGGTCTGCTACACGCGCAGCGATAACCTGACCGCCGGAAATATCCCCGAGGTAGCGGACATAGTGGTGAGCGATCACTCGTACAACGTCTTGTTCCCCGAAAGAGTCGAGGCGATCTACATACCGCCGGGTGGCGGGCAGTAGTTCAAGTTGTTCGCGCCAATCGGAGCCGAGGCAATACGTCAGATCGTGTTCCAACGCAGCGCAACGTTGTAAGCGCGGATCGGCAATAGCCGACCCGATGGGAGTGCCGGAGACTCTTTCTACAGCGTTCTCTAGAGCGCTGTAGACAAACCAGAGTTGTCCCGAAAGCGCATACACCGCTTGAGCGTCAAGCTCGCCTTTGAAAAGGGTGCTCATGAACTCGGATCCTTCTGCGCGCCCGTGCGCCTCCGCAGTGGCATTGCGCAGTGCCTGAGAGATCGGCTCGGCTGTGTTAAAGCTTGTGTTTGAAAGTGTGGAGGTCGAAGCCATCACGTTATTCCTTTCGAAAGAGTTTCAAGATCCGCGTGGAATCTGGAATTTGTCGCTGAACGAGAAAAGGGAACTCGTTATTAGCGCAAGTTGTGGTGGCGTAGGAATTCATCAATCTTCTTGTGAATGCCATCGAGAGCGCCAGACACGTTGATCGCGTGGCCAATGATCGCCAGCATGCCTAGGATTCCGACCGTGCCAAGAATGTAGTTCCACACCTTTCCGAACTTGCCCAGCGAACCTTGGCCTTGCCCCTGGTCATCCGGGTTGTCTGGGTTGTCCGGGTTGTCTGGGTTGCTCGGGTTGTCCGGGCCGGAACCACCTTCATCATCCGGATTCGGCTCCCCTGGCGATTTACATTTCTTCTCGGTGGTCAGAGAAACATTGATGTCATCCAGCTCTGGCTTGTAGTCCGCCGAGTAAATGCCCATGAATAGGACGTCTACGCCCTCCACAATGTTCTTGTCCCCATCCGTTCCTGGCTTAGGAACGTAGGTCATGCTGCTTGCATCCAGCGTGACAGTATCCCCGTTGACCTTCCAGTCTCCGTTACCCTTCGAGAACACGTCCCTGCCGGAAACTTTGTTCTCTTCGATACGGTCCTCAGGCGTATATTCAGTCATGTGCTTGCCAGGCACGTAGTATCCCTCATAGCTGGCGCCGCCCTGAATACTAGCTCCCTCGGCCGTGATGTAAGGGGACTTGAAGTTCGAGTACAACGCGCCATGATGGCCTTCGAAAACGACATCGGACGGCTTGGTGCCGATCTCTGCCTTGGTTACGTTGCCCTCGGAATCGACCTCAATGCTAGATACACTTGGGTCTACCTGGAATTGGAATTGGAAGTCCTTGGACTTCTTGTTGGCAGGATCAGATTCCTTAACCTCACCCTTCGTCTCCCAGCTTCCCTTAGCGATATTCCCCAGAATGTAGCTGCGGAAGCTCTCCTTCAATCCCCAGTTGAAGGTACCGCCAGTGATAACAGTTTTGCATTCAGGTTGAGCTTGAGATGCGCCATCCTGTGCCGATGCAACGGGTACGGAAAGTGCAGCAGTGCCCAGGGCGAAAGTCATCACAGTGCCGAGCATGACATTTCGAGTTGACTTAATAGACATGAGAATTACTCCTGATGAATGGATCCTAGGGACTTAGCCCTAGTGAATGGAATGGATTGATATGCAGAAAGCAGTCGAGCTACTGCAGCTGGCGGATCCCTCCGCCGCGGACGAACAGAGACGTCATTATCCGCACTGCGGACAACTTCGATGGGCCAGTCATAAACGCTGGAGAGAATCTCGTCGGTATAGACCGAATCAACCGATCCAGCGGCGGCAATTCGCCCATTCGATAGACAGACGATGTGATCGCAATACGCCGCAGCTGCGTCGAGGTCATGCAACACAATCACCACCGCAGTTCCAACTCTGTGAGCGATCTGCTGCATCAAGCTCAAGACTTGTTCCTGATGACGGATATCCATCGCCGCGGTCGGCTCGTCTAACAACACCACCGGTGTTTGCTGGGCCAAAACTCGGGACAACGCAACCCGAGCACGTTCGCCACCGGAAAGAGTGACGATGTCACGAACTGCCAACGCAGTGGAACCGGTGGCGTCCAGAGCAGCGTCAACAATGAGCTCATCCACACTGCTATCGACTGTCCCTCGCCACGGTCGCCGTCCCATCGCCACAACATCTCGAACAAGAAACTCAAACGCGACTTGGACATCCTGAAGCAACACCGCACGGCGCTGCGCCATTGCCCTTGCATCGGCCCGAGAGGGGTCTAATCCGGCGACGGAAACCACACCCTCAGTAGGTTTAATATCCCCAGACAGCGCGGCGAGCAGCGTCGACTTACCAGCACCATTCGGCCCAATGAGCCCTGTGACCTCGCCGGCACGAGCGACAAAACTAATGTCACTGAGCAACCGCTTGGCACCAACGTCGACGGCGAGGCCAGATACCTCAATGGCCTTATCGCCGATAGCCATACTGTTAGTAGTCGCATCGCTACCGTGAGCACTCATGCGTGCATCCCCTTTCGCATCATTCGGCGCAGCAGAACGAAGAAAGTCGGGCCGCCGACAAGGGCAGTGAAGATGCCAATCGGCAAATCTGCGAATTCAATCAACGTGCGGGCAGCCACATCGGCCAGACCAATCAAGACCGCCCCGCCAAGCGCAGAAGCAGGGATGAGGAGATAATTCTCCGGCCCCATGACCGTTCGCAACAGGTGCGGGATAATCAGCCCTACGAAGCCGATGAGCCCAGCAAAGGCAACTGCACCTGCAGTGAGTACGGTCGCAGCGATGATCACAATCGCTCTCAATTGACTTACATTGATCCCTGTGTGACCAGCGGCTTTCTCACCCAAAGCAAGCACGTCTAGTGCCCCACCCATCCGTAGGGCTACGGCAATTCCAACCATCGTGATCGGCAAAACCGCCCAAACGTGCTTCCACTGGGCACCATTTAGGGATCCCATCTGCCAAAAGATGATCTCTTCCCGACTGGCGGTCGGAGCCAAATAGACCATGAAGGAGATAATTGCTCCACACACGGCATTGACCGCGATACCTGTGAGAACCAGATTGATAACCACAACTCGGCCTTGACTTCGTGCTAGCTGGTAAATCAGGCCAGCGGCAACCAATGCGGAAAGAAAGGCGAAGAACGGAACGGTGAACGTGCCGAAGAAAGCAAGGTTAAAGACGATTGCCAACGCCGCACCAACCCCGGCGCCCGAGGTCACGCCAATAATCGATGGCTCGGCCAGAGGGTTGGCAAACACCGCCTGCATCAATGTTCCAGCCACACCCAAACATGCGCCGACTAGGAACCCCAGCAGGATGCGCGGCAAGCGAATATCCCACACTACGCTGGAGGCCAGACCTGAATGATGGTCTTTCCCCAGCAAGATTGAACCTAAATCCTGCAGTGGCACGTAGTACTGTCCAAGCACGATCGATAGCACCGCAGCAACAAGCATTAGCACCACCAGTGCACCGAAAATCCCTACCCATCGGCGCGTTCGCGCCCGGAGAAACTCGTTCGTGTTAACCGTGTGGGTCATATAACGCCTTCGCTGTCCGCAAAAGTGTTTGCCCAGTCATAGGACCGAACGCCAGCGATTGACCATCTGGAATCGTGATTACGCGCCGCTTCTGCCCTGCTGTGGTTTGGGCTATGCCGGGGCGTTTGAGCAGACCTTCGATCCCTCCGGTGGATTCCAACCCGCCGGTCATCATGATGAACGCATCTGGGTTTAACCTAGCTAGCGACTCCGCATTGGCTGGTTCGATGTAGGAAAGGTTGTTCTCCGTCCCCACGTCAACCGCACCAACGCCCTCGATCAGGTCTTTGGCTCCGGTCCCTTCGCCCATAATAAAGAACACTCCACCATTTCCACGAGCATAAAGGAATGCCACCCGCATCGGTGTAGAGGGCACCATCTTCTTGATGGTCTCTTTATCCAGATCTATTTCCTCGACTGTGCGATCTGCAAGCTTTTCCGCATCCTCCGGGAGCCCCACGACAGCACCGAGCGTGGTGATGTCCTCGGCCACCGAATCGATCGTGCGGGTCGGTTCCATGACCACGGTGGTCACGCCCGCCTGACGAATCTGATCGATAGCGTCCCGTGGACCGATGGAGTGGTCCACGATGACGATATCCGGCTCCAACGACAACACGGCTTCCACGTTGATGTTGTGCCCACCCTGAGTGACCACTGGCCTGTCGGCCAAGATGTTTTCAGTAGAAGAGACCGTGCGGCCTACAATCCGGTCGGCAAGCCCCAGGCCAGTAAGGGTTTTAGTGTAAGTGCCATACAGGTCTAGAGCCAGAATCCGATCTAGCTTATTAACTTTGACATCGTGGCCGTCTGCGTCGGTCAGCTCCACCGGCAGCTTCGGGGATGGATTCTTGGTCACAGGCTCCACATCCGTGAAGTCCTTGACCTCCGAAACTCCCTCAAAGCTACGGGGGTCCTGCAGATCAGCGGCATTCTTGATGTCGTTTCGCAGAGCAGCATCAGCTTCGGATTCATAGGCGCCCTTAACGCCACACGCAGCGAGGCTGGCCGTGCAGATAAACAACACACAGGTGCGGAACGCTAACCGCACAGTTCGATTAGGAACAATGGACATTAAAACGTGCTTTCTAACTGAACAGTGTTTTGCCACCTAGTAGGCGGATTAAGACGGATTACTTACAACCAGTCGACCGATGCTTCCACCTGCGACGATGACTCCTACGATCAATCCGAGAAGGTAAGAAGTCGGATTCTCATCCTGGCCCTCAGCCGCAACAGGCTTAACCTTGAATTTGCTCGATCCGTTTTCGTACCCAGCCGATGAAGAATCGCCGTCGACGCCATTGCCGAAACCGTCCTTATTGCCGGCGAGCTTCGCGGCGGCAGCATTGTGCGCGGCAGAAGAACCACCGCCCGATCCACCCGCATTCGATCCAGATGCTGAAGTACCGCCCACTGCGTCGCAGTCACCCTGGCCACCTAGCTGGGCGCTGAAAGATATCGGCGCTAGCTGGGTTCCCGGATCGTAGAATTCAGCGAAAGCTACGGAACCATCCTGGGTCAGCGATACACTCGCCTCTCCGCTTACTGAGTTTTCCGAGACATCAAGGGAACTAAAGCTCAGGTCTCCCAGCACTGTGCGCCCGAAGTCTCGTTTCTCGCCTTCCATGTTTGAAGAACGAACATCGGCAACAAGCCTTCCTGTTCCACCGTTGAACTGGATCTCCGGATTAGCAATGTTCAGGTCGAGAATTCCGTTGTGACCGGTGAATTGCATCGCGCCACCATAGGAAATCGTTCCCTGCTGCGAAGATGTATCGACGTTGCCACCGTTGCCGGTGAACTGATACTTGCCACCGCTGTATCCGACCCCGCTCAAATCCCACTTGCCCTTAGCGATAGAGCCGGTGATGTACGACTGGAAGGATTCTTTCAGAGCCCACGATGCCTTGGCGCTTTCGACTGCCTTGACCGACGCGCAGTGCAGATCTCCACCGCCACCAGCTGCTCCGCCTGCAGCGACACCGCCACGGGTTGTTCCGCCTCCGCTGGAGGCCGACCCGCCGCCTGTTCCGCCGTTTCGCGCACCACTGTTTCCGGATCCAAGCGATGCTCCACCAGAGGCCGATCCGCCACCAGAACCGGAGTTGGAGTTGGAGCTCGTTCCGGAGGTGGAGCTAGTTCCGGAGTCGCTTCCGCTAGAAGATCCGTTCTTACCGCGCCCGCGATTGACGAAAGATTCATACTCGTCCAAGAAGGCTTGGGAGTTACCCATGAAAGTGGTCAGGGCGTTCATCGTGTCGTTCGTCTCAGACAGAATTCCCATAGCTTCCTTGTTAAAGCCGGTGAAGTTGCCATCGATCGTGGTCAGCGTGCGCTTTTCGCCCGATCCCGAGCCACTGCCCGAATCTGATCCACAGCTGCCGTCCAAAGCAACTGAGCCACTGGTTGGATCCATCGAGGTTCCCGCCTTGTAAGCGAGAAACAGCCGACTGCCACCTTGAGTAAGCGTCGTAGAACCAGAAAGGTTTACGCTCCCTGAGCCGGGGTTCACCGGGGTAGACAGGTTCACCTTGGCGATGACTTCATCGTCGCCAGTGATTTTGGCTCCCCGTTTGCTCTTATCGACCATGTCCGACTCATAGGAGACATAGTCCACCAGGATCTCGGCGGTTTTTCCTTTTGCGCGTACCTTCCAATCGGAGAGCGTCATATCTAGCAGGTCATCGCCGCCATAGTTGTGACCGTTGAAACGGAGAACTCCGTTTAGCGGAACGGTCACCGTATCGCCGTTTACCTGGGGCTTTTGGGGACTGAACTGGAAGGTGCCATTCGGGCCGGTCTTATCGCCGGTAAAGCCGATACCGTCGCCACCCCATCCGCCTTTAGCGACAGGGCCTTGGATATAGGCACGGTAGCTCTGCTTGATACCCCAATTAAATTCACAGGTTCCCGCCGCTGAGGCAACGGGAGTAGCGACCGTGGTAAATGCTACGGGAGCGAAGGCAAGTACGGAGGTGGCGGCCACGGCCGTGGATGTACGACCGAACGACCGTCGCACCGAGCCTCGACGTGATCCAAACAGTGAAAGGTGCATGCTGATCCTACTCAGAACTGAAACATCAAAAGACTTACGCAGCCTTACCTTCTACCCAGGATTTACCACTAACTTAGGATAGTGTTACCTTAATTAGGTAAGGCTCAACTTAACTGAAAGTATCATGACGTCAGCCTAAGAGACAGAAGCATCTTGTGTTTAGCTTCGTCTCCCACCCCCACCTCTCACCCCCGAGAAAGGACACGAAGGATGACCGCATACACCCCGGCCCCTCTGGCCAACCTCTACCCTGAAGTAGACCCCCACCAGGCAATTCCGCTTTCCGCGACCGAACGCTTTGCCCTAACCGTATCGATCGGCGTGATGGCATACGGCGCAGTAGTCGGCGACTTTATTATCGCCGGAGTCGGGCTGGCACTAGTCGCCATCGCATGCGTCGTATGTTCTCAGAAAACGCAGCGCCGAATCCGCTCCCAAGCCCGCGGCCGCTTCCCCAGCGAGGACTGGGTCGAATACAGAACCGCAAACAGGTTGAATCTGAACCTCTTCCTCCCCCTATGTATCGGCTCCATCGGCGCCCTGATCGTGGCCGGTTTTTGGTACATCCCGCCGGAGCACGCAACACTGGGCGGCATCATCATTGCCATCGTTTCTGCCGCCACCATTTGGTTCTTGCCAGGCCTGAACCCAATGTGGTCGAAAGACGAAGAATACTTCGTACCCGAAGAAATATATGACGACGAGGTCGAGCTTCCAGGATCAGAGTTACAGCCCGACGAGTACGTCTATGGAACTACCCCTTCAGCGACCACTTCGCGCCATCGGCTGTATCCGTAACCTCAACGCCAGCCTCGGCCAGGCGGTCGCGTACCTCGTCGGCGGTGGCCCAGTCCTTGGCCGCGCGGGCTTCGGCGCGGCGCTCCAGCTCAGCCTTGACCAGCACATCCAGGGCACCCATCGCCACGTCGGATCCGCCCGCAGCGGCCTTGGTGGATTCCAACCACGTCTCGCTGAGCGGATCCACACCCAGCACGGCAGCCATCGCACGAACCTGTCCAGCGATCTGCTTGACCTGCTGCTCTACCTCGTCCGTGGGCTTAGCCTCCAGTAGCTTGTTGCCCTCGCGAACAATATCGTGGATCACGGCCAACGACTGCGGTACGGCCAGGTCGTCATCCATCTTCTCCGCGAACCGCGCCGGCACTTCGCCGACCGGCAGCGCCTGCGGGTCCACGGCGGTCTCTCCGGTGACGAACTCGATGGCGCGCACCAGGAACTTCTCGATGCGGCGGTAGCCCGCAGCGGCCTCGCCCAGCGCAGCCTCGGAGTACTCCAGCATCGAACGGTAGTGCGCGCTGCCCAGGTAGTAGCGCAGCTCAACCGGACGCACCAGCTTCAGCACATTCGGGATAGAAAGCACGTTGCCCAGGGACTTCGACATCTTCTCACCGGACATCGTCACCCAGCCGTTGTGCATCCAGTAGCGCGCGAACCCATCCCCCGCTGCCGTCGCCTGCGCGGCCTCGTTCTCGTGGTGCGGGAACTGCAGGTCCAACCCACCGCAGTGAATGTCGAACTCACTGCCCAGGTAGGTCGTGGCCATCGCGGAGCACTCGATGTGCCAACCCGGGCGGCCACGGCCCCACGGAGTATCCCAGGCCGGCTCGCCCGGCTTGGCTGCCTTCCACATGGTGAAGTCGCGCGGGTCGCGCTTGCCGGTACCCGCGGATTCACCCTGATCCATCTCATCCAGCTTCTGGCCGGACAGGAAACCGTAGTTATCGATCGTCGCGGGTTGCGCGTACACGTTGCCGTCTGCGGCGTAGCCGTGGCCGTTGTCGATGATGCGCTGCATGTACTCGATCATCTGCGGCACGTGCCCTGTGGCGCGGGGCTCGATGGAAGGTGGGGTGACGCCCAACTGGTCATAAGCCCAGTTAAACGCGCGCTCGTGCGTGGCGGCCCACTCCCACCACGGGCGGTTGTTCTCCGCGGCCTTGGTCAAGATCTTGTCGTCAATGTCGGTGACGTTCCTTACGAAAGCGACGTCCAGACCCTTGGCCTCTAGCCAGTTGCGCAGAATGTCAAAAGCAACTCCGCTACGCACATGTCCGATGTGCGGGATCGACTGCACGGTCGCCCCGCACAAATAGATCGAGGCATGGCCTTCACGGAGAGGCTCAAAGTCGCGGAGCTGGCGGGCGGCAGTGTCGTAAATTCGCAAAGTCACACCCACAGTATAGGCATGGACCGACAGCCCCTTTCCCCTGCATGCCAGTATCGTGGAGGGCACCTAGCCACAGCAGAAAGGGGAGCCCCAAGTGAACGCTCAGAACGCTCCGAGATTCGCCACTATCCGCTTGAACGATCGGGGCGCCTGGCAGCCCATCGCAGTCACGTCTTTTTCTGCCGAGGGTGGCGAGGGCAAGCTCCTGGCCGAATTCCCATACAAAGCACAATTGAGCGATTCCGAAATGGAAGCCCTTCCCACGGTGAAATTCACCCCCGAGCAGCTAGGGCCTGTCGTCCCCAACCCGGGGAAAATTTTTTGTGTAGGCCTGAACTACCGGGAGCACATTGCGGAGATGGGGCACCCCATCCCAAACCACCCCACCCTGTTCGTAAAGTACGCGTCCGCCCTGGCGGGTCCCTTCGACGAGGTCATTGTTCCCCCAGAGCTTTCCGCCCAGGCAGACTACGAGGGCGAACTGGCTGTAATCATGGGCGAAGCTGGACAGATCGCGGGCTATACCGTGATGAATGACTTCTCCCAGCGCGATTGGCAATATCGCACCCAGCAGTGGCTGCAGGGGAAGAACCTGGATCGCTCCAGTGGTTTCGGCCCATGGATGGTTCCCGCTGAGCACTTCGATCCGATTGCGGAAGGGGCGGTACTGCGCACTTGGGTCAACGGCGAACTCCGCCAAGAGCACAGCGTTGCCGACCTAGTGTTTAAGCCGCAGGATCTGGTGGATTACATCAGCAACTTCGCCTCGTTGGCGCCCGGTGACGTCATTGTGACGGGCACGCCAGAGGGCGTCGGCCATGGCATGACCCCACCGCAGTACCTGGCCGGTGGCGACGAGGTGCGCATCGCGATCGATGGCATCGGAGAAATCTGCAACCGCATTAACTGCTGAACTGATCCAACCACGGCTCGGCCTTCTTCATGGAGCTCCGCGTAGCCGCGAAAAGTAGTAGGCAGATGGGCAGTGCAATCACAATCACGTCGGTCCTGGGGGACCAAAACAATGGCAAGTACTTGCTAGGCAACACCGATATGAGCAGGCACTGCGCAGCGGTTAGTAGCAACAAGCCATAGAAACTTTTGCGCAGGTCCGCTACAAGGCATGTACCGAAGATAACCCCCAGTGCGATAAGCGTGTACTGCAGCATCCCCGGGTTTCCTAAAATTGCAACAACGCCGCACTCCCCCAGGCAAATGCCCAGGAAAATCCAATCGCAGGCCACCCACGGCCGGCCAGTCAATTCTTCCAGCTGGGAAAGCCGATTATCCCAGTACATCACAGCAGAGCTAACGATGGCTATGGCGAACACGAAGTTAAACGGGATGACACCGGACGAACTCCACGAAGCCCAGGGAATGGGAATAGTGGTCGTGCCGAAAAGTACGGCACCCACGACACCGAATATCTGAAGCATCGCCGAGTAGGTCGCGGAGTGTCCGTGCCAATAGATCTGTGCTCGATGCTGGGCAGTCACTATCTCCCCCAGCACTCGGAGTTCGCCCGATCCAGGATGAACTTCACGTCCACTCCCTCATTCGTGCCATGCACCCCG
Organism: Corynebacterium sp. 22-2729; assembly: GCF_053479475.1. Lineage (NCBI taxonomy): Bacteria > Bacillati > Actinomycetota > Actinomycetes > Mycobacteriales > Corynebacteriaceae > Corynebacterium > Corynebacterium sp. 22-2729. The sequence continues at coordinate 260,339 of NZ_JBRBCA010000001.1, read as the reverse complement.
CGCCACTGCCCGGATGGAGTCAGTGTGGCCCTTTCCAGTTCCTTTTCCGTCAGATCGGGGAGAGCCTCCGCTACGGATAATGGATCCTGCGGAGTACTCCAACACGATGGTGCCCTCTTAAGCGTAGGTTCGTTGCTGAGGAGCTCAAACAGTAGCGCGTGCTTCACTTCCGATTGTTGCCCCGAACGGGCGAGCCGGATGTCGCCGTCCCGTTGTGGTTCGGCGTCGATCAGCCTGTAGGTAGTGACGCCTAAAGTTTCCCACACCTTGCGATTTGCGCCTACCTGATCAGGTGGGGTTTCACGCCAGTAACACAATGCTCTGTCGCAGATCATACGCTCTTGGGGGCGAGGCACCGCGGAATCGTAGTTTCCGTCCTGGGCGATCCCGTAGCCTAATCCACAGCCCACACCGAGTAGAACAACAGCTGCCACGCGGATAGGTCGCACAAACAGCCCCCGAAGCCGGTTTCCGTGAAAAGCCGCGGTCAACAGCAACGAACAAACGCATATAGCCCCCAACACCAGCGCCGAAGCCTTCCACAGAATCGGGTCCACACTCTGTGAGACCTGGCAACAAGAGCCGAACGACTGTCCGAACATTTGTCGCCACGCCACGTTTGAGAGCGATATAGGATAAGCGACCAGGATAAAAGGAAGAAGCAGGCCGACAGCGATCGACACAATTGCTGGTAGGTACAGTCCTAAAGTCGCCCCCAAGCTCAGCCATGCCACGCCGTGAAGAGCGATGAAGGCCAGCCCCAGAACAAGCGACCTTGCGGACTCTACGTAGCTGATATCCGCCAGCTGCACAATGAGGTAAGCCAGCACCACAACCACCGCGAGCAATAGTGGCAGTGCCAAAGAACGGAGCCAGACTCTAAAAACATCCTGTACAGAGCCGCGAGACTCAAGGAAAGAACGGAACCGTGCCATCTCTTTGGCTCCGATAAACCCCAGAATTGGCCCCAACGCATAGTAGAGAGCCAAACTGTTGGAGACCGCGTTGTCCTGCGTAAGCACCGGGTTGGTGTTCAACGCAACGCTTACCAAACCAAGCACAGAAGCCGCGAGCACTAAAGCAACATTGAGAGCGTTAATCCTCGTCATGACCACCGTTCCTTGAAAACGCCTTCGCAAGGTTTCTCACAGTGTCGGAATATTGATGTGACTTTTCCGTCCCCAGTGATTCGCGCCCAACTCGTAGAAAATCGCTTATCGGCCCCTGGAATTCAACTCTGCCCTCATGCAATACAAGTACATGTTCGAACGGCTTCTCCACTTCCAAAGGCTGGTGGCTAGAAACCCAAAGACCAACACCCGATTCCACGATGGATCGATAGAGTCCTTGCAGATCCCGTTTCGCCAATGGGTCGAGTGCAGCGCTGGGTTCGTCCAGCAAAATGTGCTCCGCATTAGAGTTCAGGGCTGTAGCAATTTGCACGCGAGCTTGCTGCCCACCAGAAAGCTTGCTGCATTGCTTATGTGCGTGTGTTTTCAGTCCGACGAATTCAATCCAATAGGCTGCGGACCTCTTGCTCTCCCTCCAACCGGCACCATTAAGCCAAGCGACGTAGGAAACATAGTCGACAATGCGCGCCCCATTAATGTTTTCGAAATGCTGCGGGACGTACACAGCTCGACCCAATTTCGGCACAGCGCCTTTAGACGGTGTTAGCTGACCAGCAAGCAGCTTCATGAGCGTGGTCTTACCTGCACCGTTTACTCCCAGTATCACCGTCGGCGTCGCGGAATACGCGAGAGAGCGAACCTCAACCCCTTCATTGGAGCGCGGGTAGCTAAAAGAAAACGAGTAGCTATTCGACAAGAAAGTTCCAAACCTTTAATGCGCAGGGGTTCTGTTTGATGGAACAAACCTACGAGGGCGCGAAAGGATTGTCAACAACTAGTTCTGCGCCTGCCACACAACCGCCGTCGCCACAGCCGCCACACCCTCACCGCGGCCGGTGAAGCCCATGTGATCGGTCGTGGTCGCAGAGACGGAGACCGGCGCGCCGATCAGCTCTCCCATCACCTTCTCGGCCTCCTCACGCCGGGTTCCCATCTTCGGGCGGTTCCCCACCATCTGCACCGCCGCGTTCCCGATCACGAAGCCCTTAGATTCCAACAGCTCGCGGCACTCACGCAGTAGGCGTTCGCCGGAGACGTTGTCGTACTCTTTGCGCCCCACACCGACGAAACTACCCAGATCTCCCAGCCCTGCGGCAGACAGCAGAGCATCCACCACTGCGTGCGCCACCACGTCACCGTCGGAATGTCCTTCGCAGCCGTCCTGCCCCTCCCACAGCAGGCAGGCCATCCAGCAGTCTTTACCTGGTTGCACCTGGTGAGCGTCAGTTGCAATACCTACGCGGGGAATGATGTGTGGGGTGTTCAATACGGTCTGCCTCTCGCCTCTGCTTGTGTTCTACTTGTCTGGAGCGGGTTGTTAGCCTTCGCTGCCATCCAGAATCATCTGCGCCACGCGGTAATCCTGGGGTGTGGTGATTTTCATCGCCAGCGGATCCGCGTCCACCGCCACCACCGGGAAACCTGCCATTTCCATCAGCGAGGCATCGTCCGTTACCAGCGGTAACGGCGAGGCACCCACTCGATCCACCGCATGTGCAGAACTGATCTCCGTGGTGCGCAGGTACTGCTCGTTGGCCTCGATCAGCTTCTCCAGGTCGAATACCTGCGGTGTAGCAGCCGCTCGCAGGCTAGCGCGGTCTGGGGTCTGCTCCACGACCGTCTGACCTGCGCGCGGGCCGGAGGTGGGGGCGTCAATAACTTTAATAGTGTCTACCACCGGCAACACCGGGATCGCCCCATACCAGGAACCTTCTGCGACGCCACGGCGCGCGCGGTCGACGACCTCAGCGATCATGGCAGGTGGGGTGAGGCAACGCGCGGCATCGTGAACGGCGACGAAGCGCCCGGTGGTGGCCTCGCCCGCAGCGTTTAACCGCCGTTGGATCGCAACGAGGCCCGCATAAACAGAATCGAATCGCTCGCCACCGCCAAGCTCCACGCTGACGGTCATGGGGGCCCATTCCGCGACGTTGATGGGATCACTGATGATGCGCTCGGCGCGGTCGCGCATGTTCTCGCTGACCAGCACAATCGCTTGATCGATACTTTGGGACGCCGCCAGGCCGTCCAACGACCGTTCCAGCAACGACCGACCGTGGAGCTCTACGAAAGCTTTCGGGGTGTCAAACCCCAGGCGGGTGCCGCTACCGGCAGCGGCGACAAGTGCATAGACGTTCGCTGTCACGGCGTTAGCTCGGCTTAGTCTTCGCCGTCCAGCTCGTCGTCCAGATCGATGGAGCCACCGGACTTGGAATCCTCGTCCACGCCCGCCGCACGGGCAGCAGCGGCGGCCTCACGGTGGCGCTTAATAGCAGCCTGCATGTCAGCCAGCAGCGCATCAGTCTTCTTGTCGTCCACACCCTCGGCTAGAGCGAGCTCGCCTACGAGGATCTGGCGAGCCTTGGCCAGCATGCGCTTCTCACCTGCAGACAGGCCGCGGTCCTGATCGCGGCGCCACAGGTCGCGCACAACCTCGGCCACCTTGTTCACATCGCCACTGGTCAGGCGCTCCTGGTTGGCCTTGTATCGGCGGGACCAGTTTCCAGCCTCTTCAACATCGGTCTCGCGCAGTACCGAGAAGACCTTGCGCAGGCCTTCCTCGCCCACCACGTCACGCACACCAACCTTTTCGGCGTTTGCCGCCGGCACGCGAACGGACAGGTCGCCTTGGTTAATACGCAGCACCAAGTAGTCGACGGTTTCCCCCTTGAACTCCCGCTGCTCGATGCCCTCGATAACAGCGGCGCCGTGGTGCGGGTAAACGACCGTATCTCCGACTGCGAACTCCATAAATATTCCTCTAACGTCCTTCCGAAGGGCTATGGCGGGGGTGTGACGGGCACTGGGAAATAAGTGCGCAAATACCCGATAAATTCTACCGCAATCAGCCCCACTACCCGCATTCGGGGCATACGCATCCGAGCAACTGTGCATTAAGGGGCATTAATTAGCCATTATTGGCTCCTTGGCTAGGTGTCTCGGGGGGCTACAGGCTAGGCTGGTTGCAGACGTTTTTATTCAACTGCTTTAAGACATGCCTCAGATGGAGGAACGCATCGTGAAGACCCTCAAGGCCCAGCCCCTGAAGACGACCTTTGCCCGTGGTGCGCTGGCGCTGGTCGCAGCAGGTTCCGCGCTCGCACTGTCTGCGTGTGGCGCAGGTCAGATCACCCAGACTTCCAGCCAGGTGGCCGCCGTCAACGGTGCGCACGGCAACGCTGGCCACGCTGACGTGCAGGACGTTTCCGTGGTGGTTGGCCCGGACAATACCCTGGCGCTGAAGTTCACCGTGACCAACGAGGATGAGAAGGGTCAGGCCGTCAAGATTGAGTCCGTGAAGGTCGACGGCAAGGAGGTCTCCGGAATCAACAACGCGGAGATCCCGGCTGGCGGCTCCCTGGTTGGCGATGGCAAGTTCGCTATGGAGGATCTGGAGACCAAGGGGCAGGCTCAGCTGAAGTACGCCACCACCTCTATCAAGGGTCTGCAGGACGTTTACGTCGGCGGACACAAGAAGGTAACTTTCAAGATAAATGTTGGCGAGGTAGAGCTGAACGCTCCGGTGAACGGATACGTTCCTGAGTCGGGCAAGCTGCACCGCGACGAGGACGGCAGCCTGACCGATAAGTAGGTCGAGCAGAGCGATCAAATAGGTCGCTACATAATCGAACAAACGCCGCTACTGGACATTGGTTGTCCGGGGCGGCGTTTATTGTTGTGAACATGGCAAGTAAGTCGAGCAAAGCAAGCCGGGTTTTCGAATGTACATCCTGCGATCATCAGCTCTCAAAATGGATGGGACGCTGCCCACAGTGCGGGGAGTGGGGCTCGCTAGAGGAACGAGATTCGCGTGCCCTCGGGGCTATGGGGCTCGCCGGCATAGCAGCTGGGTCTGGTGGCAAGGGTGGCGCTGGACGCCGCGGCGGACTCGGGGTCGGGGGTTTGGTTCCAGGAGCAAGTGCCCAGCCGATAACCAAGGTGGATCCGACGATCGCCAAGCACCGGCCAACGGGTATCGGGGAACTTGACCGCGTGCTGGGCGGTGGCATTGTTCCCGGCAGCGCAGTGCTCTTAGCAGGTGAACCCGGCGTGGGTAAATCCACCCTTTTGTTGGAGGTTGCCGCTGCCTGGGCCAAGAAGGGGCACACGGTACTGATCCTCACAGCGGAGGAATCCGTCGGACAAGTGCGTCACCGTGCAGAGCGCACTGGGGCTTTACACGACAATCTCTATCTTGCCAGTGAAAATGACCTGGAAAACGGACTTGCACAGATAGACGCACTCGCCCCGGAGCTCATCATCGTCGACTCCTTGCAGACAATGCAGGCCACTGGCGTAGAAGGTGTCGCCGGCGGCGTAGCGCAGACCCGTGCCGTCACGAGCACCCTGACCACATTGGCGAAAATGTCCGGTACCCCTGTGATTGCCGTAGGCCATGTAACGAAGGAAGGAACGGTTGCAGGTCCGCGCACCATTGAGCATCTGGTAGACGTCGTGTTGAACTTCGAGGGCGACAAGCACTCCTCCATGCGTTTCCTGCGGGGTATTAAGAACCGCTTCGGAGCTACGGACGAGGTCGGCTGTTTCGAGCAGACTGCCCATGGCATCCAGGAGGTCTCCGACCCCAGCGGTTTATTCCTCCATCACCGCACCGAGTCCGTGACCGGTACTGCAGTAACAGTGGTTATGGACGGCCGCAGAGCCATGGTGGGTGAGCTGCAAACCTTGGCGCTCAACAGCGAGTTTAAGAATCCCAAGCGCTATGTCACAGGCATGGATGCCTCGCGAGTATCGATGGTACTGGCAGTGCTCTCCGAACGCTGCGGACTAGCTCTGGCGGATAAGGAGGTCTACGCCGCGACGGTTGGTGGCATGAAAATTCTGGAGCCGTCGGCGGATTTGGCTACGGGGCTGGCATTGGCCTCCACGGCAAAACGCACGCCACTACCGTTGGGGCTGGTGGCTCTAGGAGAAGTTGGCTTGGGCGGTGAGGTACGGCGTATTCCGCAGCTCACCCAAAGATTGGCCGAAGCCTATCGCCTTGGTTTCAGCACAGCCCTGGTGCCGAAGAACTGCCACTTCGAGGCACCGAAGGGGATGCAGGTAAAGGAGGTTTCTACCCTCTGCGAGGCAGTTAATTTCTGCCTCGTTGCCCCCGGCGGTTAACGGTCTACTGCAAGTTAAACGAGGCTGGCTCGGACGTGTTGTTGCCAACGTGCGCATACAGCAGATAGCTGCCTGGGCCTACCGGCTGGCGATCCTCACACTTGTTAGGCGCGGACGTAGTGCGAGACCATGCGGCCATCTCGTAGTTCAGAGACTCGCCCGCCTTGACCTTGGTCTCACCAACAACTTCCGGTGCGTTGCAATCGATATCGCCCCACACGCGCTGGTAGTTACCCATGGTGAAGACCTCAAACTTCAGCGGCGCATCATCAAAGTTGATGTCGCAATCCGCATTCGTCGGGTTCTCGATCTTGACGAAGAAATTCGGCTGCTGATCCGCGTTAAACGTCGGCGCGCCCGGACGAGCGGTGACCTTCAAATCAGCCAAAGAGCAAGAATCCTTTTTCTTCTCGTCCTTGTTCTCTTCGGTCGTAGACTCCTCGGTCTTACTTTCGGACGCCTTCGCGTCCTTGGACTCACTGGAATCCGCCCCCTTCGGCGGTTCCGGTGGGCTGGTCATGTCCTGCTGCTCGGACGTCGTGGCAGCCGACTCACTTGTAGCGGCATTTTCGGGTTCCTCACCCCCACTGAACAGGCTGATCAGACCCCAGATCACACCGATCACAACGACCAGAATCACCACCGCGGCAATACGGCGGCGGATATACACTTCGCGTGGCAATGGGCGCCTATTGTCTGCATCAGTCACAAAATCAATGCTAAATGCTTGCTGCCAAAAGGAGGCGGATAGACACAGTGCTCACGCAAATCAGTGCTCGTGCAAATCAGTGCACTCGCTGCGCGCCCTCGATGTCCAGCCCATAGCTGACAAGTGGCTCCGCCAGCCCATCCGAAAGCCGGTAGCGCAATCCCACCACAGCGCATCGTCCATCAGCCAAGTGTGCCTGAATTTCCGGCGAACGGTCCACAATGTGATCCGCAATCTCCGCCACATGGTTACGCTCGAAATCCTCACTGCTTTCCATGCCGCGCTTCTTCGCCGACAGCAACGAGGGGGTCACTTTTTCCACCAGCACGCGCTGGAAGCCTGCCGGCATATCGCCACCATGTAATGCCCGAGAGGCCGCGGCAACCGCACCGCATTTTTCGTGACCCAACACAACGACCAGTGGAACCTCCAGGGAATCCACTGCGAATTCCAGTGAAGCCAGCACCGACAGATCGGTGATCTCCCCGGCAGTACGGATCACGAAAACGTCACCGAGACCCTGGTCAAAGAGGATCTCCACCGGCGCTCGCGAATCGGAACACGCCAACACCACAGCCTGCGGCTTCTGTCCAGCCTGCAGCGTAATACGCCGGCTGAGATCCTGGTGTGGGTGGTCGGATTCGCCACGCATAAATCTTTGGTTGCCCTCCCGCAGACTGTCCCAAGCCTGCTGCGGGGTCTTGTGATGGCTCGAAGTCATGCCTCCATTGTGCATCGCGCTACAGTGATTCGTGCAATGAACTCCCCACATACCGACTCGTCTCAACGTTGCCTCCGGCACTCAGAAGGGCTACCCAGCAAACTCAATAACTGGTACGCCCGCCATGCCCGCGACTTGCCGTGGCGCCACCCAGACACAACCCCATGGGCGATCCTGCTCAGCGAAGTGATGAGTCAGCAAACGCCTGTCGCCCGTGTGATTCCTTTGTGGCAAGCCTGGTTGGAACGCTGGCCCACCCCGGCGGATCTAGCGGAGGCGCCGAAGGCAGAGGTTCTGAAAAAGTGGGCTAACCTGGGATATCCCCGGCGCGCCTTGCGCCTACGCGAGTGCGCTATCGCCTGTGTGGAGCGCCACGGTGGAGAGGTCCCCCGCCGCATCGCCGAGCTGGAGGCCCTGCCCGGCATCGGAAGTTACACCGCACGCGCTGTCGCCGCTTTCGCTTTCGGCCAGGCCGTGCCCGTGGTCGATACGAATGTTCGGCGCGTCTACCGTCGCCTCGTCGATGGACGGTTCTTGCAAGGTCCCGCGCGGGCGCGGGATCTGGCGGATGTGGCATCGTTGCTGCCGTATGTGGATCCGGACCCTCGTTTGGTTGGACGCCAACTCCCCCACTCGCCACACTCTCAGCCTTCCGCCACAGATTCTGTGACCGACGATGCAAACCTGATGTGTGCTGCCCTCATGGAACTAGGCGCCCTGGTCTGCACAGCGAAAAACCCAGCGTGCGACCGCTGCCCTGTCATCGATGACTGTGCGTGGGTGAATGCAGGCAAGCCCCAGCCCACTGAGGCTGAAGCGACAGCAGCTGCCCGACGGGTGCAGAAGTTTGAGGGAACGGATCGCCAAGTGCGCGGAAAGATTATGGGGCTACTGCGGGAAGCAGGAGAAGGGGGCGTCACTAAACAAGAAATAGACCTCCTATGGCCTGAGCAGGAACAACGAGAGCGAGCTTTGCAATCGCTACTCGTCGACGGGCTCTTGGATTACAACGAGGGCAAATACCACCTGCCTCACTAGGTGGTGACGGACGGGGCTAGTGCGACTTAGCTTTTGTACACGAATGTGCATTAGAGTGATATACGTTACCCAAATCACATTTAGGAATGTTCTATGTCGACTTCAACAACCTCGACTTCGAAGCGTCCGAAAACGACGGGAACCGTCGTGGCCGTGGGCCTCATGTTGTTCTCCATGTTCTTCGGTGCCGGCAACCTCATCTTCCCTCCGATGCTTGGCGTGGAATCCGGTGAGCACTTCACGCCCGCCATGATTGGCTTCCTCCTCACCGGCGTCTTGATGCCAGTGCTGACGGTTATCGCTATCGCGATTTCCGGAACCGGTGTCCGCGACCTAGCCTCCCGCGCCGGCGCCGTGTTCGGCCTCATTTTCTCCATCGTGGCTTACCTGTCCATCGGCGCGCTCTACGCCGTGCCGCGTGCAGCGGCGATCGGCTACGAGCTGGGCATCGAGTCCACCTTTGACCTCACGGGTGGCTGGTGGCGCTTGGCTGGCACATTCGCTTTCTTCCTGGTCTGTTACCTGTTGACGCTGTGGCCTGGCAAGGTTGTGGACACTCTGGGTAAGGCCCTCACCCCAGTACTGCTGATCCTGCTGGCAGTGCTGGCTGTAGTTGGCCTACAGAAGCTGCATGACCCGAGCATTCCTGCGACCGAGGCATATTCCTCTAATCCCCTAGTCAACGGTATTTCTCAGGGCTACTTCACGATGGATTCCATCGGTGCCCTTGCGTTTGCGCTGATCGTTGTGAGCTCTTTTAGCCAAAAGGGCGAGACCGATCACAAGCGAATCGTCAAGCTCTCCGGTATTGCCGCTTTCACCGCAGGATTCTTCCTGATGATGGTCTACCTAGGTCTCGGACTGGTCGGTGCCCGCATGCCCGACAAGGAAACCTACAGCGACGGCGCGGCTATCCTGAGCTCCGCTGCACACCTGACTATGGGCGAAACCGGCGAGATTGTGTTCTCCCTGATCGTGCTGCTGGCCTGCATCACCACCGTCGTTGGTCTGACCGCGGCAACTTCCACGTTCTTCCACGAACTGGTTCCGGCGATCAGCTACCGCTGGTGGGCAACGATCCTCACACTTGTTGGTCTAGCGATTGCAAACCTTGGTCTGGAGAAGATTCTGAGCGTCTCCGGCCCCGTGATCGGCCTAATCTACCCGCCAGCGATCGTGCTCATCACCCTGTCCTATGTGCACCTGCTATGCCGTCAGCACAAGCTGGTGTTCTCCTACCGCATTGGTGTGGCCGTGGCTTTCGTGTTCTCTTTCATCGATTTCCTGGCAGCGCTAAACGTGCCGGTCGAGCCGCTGCAAAATGCACTGAGCTGGGTTCCATTGATGGATGCTGGCATGGGTTGGCTGCTACCCACCATCGTCTTCACTGCCATTGGCTTGGCTATCGACTTGAGCCGCAAGGTACCCAACGACGAGGATCAAGAGGTCGACCTTGAGGCACTGGATCCTTTCACCGCCAATGTGGATAACGCGGATGACGAGCAAGTAGACGACGCTACCGAAACCACTAAAAGCACCACTTAACCCCGTTTGGAACATCTAACTAGCGCAACCTAACACTTAGGGCCGTTGAAGCGTTTAGGATTTTTCTATGACGTTTTCTCGCCCCGGTTCCAACCGTTTTATTAGCTCCCTAAGTTCCCGTTTTCTCTCCGTAACCTGTGCAGCTCTCCTGCCTGTCGCCGGAGTTTCCGCTGCTGCAGCCCCAGCGGTCGCCGCCCCTGCGCCGGGCGGCTTTTATGGTTCTGTCGACGGCTCGCTCTCCAAAGCTGCGGCAACAGGCAGTGGCAAGTCCGCCGTCGGTTCCCTGCCGAACTACGATCCAGACAGCTTCTACTCCTCCCTGCCGCTCCAGGTAAAAGGCAAGCCGGGAGAAATCCTGAAAACTGCCCCGAGCAATTTCGCCTTGGGCATCCCCTTTGTCGACTGGACGAATAGCGAAGCCCAGCGCGTGGCTTATGTTTCCACCAACTCCCGGGGCGAGACAGTTCCTGTGACTGGCACAGTTTTGGTCCCCCGCGCGCCCTACACCGGCGGTGGTGAGCGCCCGTTACTGGTAGTCGCGCCAGGCACCCAGGGCAGCGGTGATGCGTGTGCCCCAGGCAAGCTACTGTCGATGGGTTTGGAATACGAAGCCGCTCCCGTTGCAGCAGCCCTCTCCCGCGGTTGGGCTGTGGCTCTCACTGACTTAAATGGCCTGGGTACACCTGCCCAGCACACATATATGAACCGTGTGGATCAGGGAAATGCCACCCTAGATATGGCTCGCGCGGCGAAGAACCTGCAGCGAGTTCCACAGTCCGCACCGGTTGCCCTGTGGGGCTATTCCCAGGGTGGCGGCTCGTCTGCTGCAGCACTGGAGCTGGCTCCCACCTATGCCCCGGAGATTAACCTGAAGGCCGGCTATGCAGGCGGTGTGCCTGCGGATCTGCATACCACGTCGGTAGCCATCGATAATGGCCCGCTGGCCGCCGCACTCGGATACACCCTCAACGGATTTTTGATCTCCAACCCAGAGATCCGCGGCACCGTCGAAGAGCATATGAATGATAAGGGCAAGGAGTTTGTGCGCCAGACCGCGAGCGAATGCCTTCCCGAATCACTTCTGCGTCACGCGTACACGGACACCCGCACCCTGACGAAGTCCGGCGAGTCACTGACGGAGCTATTGCAGGAGCAGCCATTTAAGAAGCTTGTTGACGCCCAACGCATCGGTAACCGCCCGCCTCAGGTTCCTGTGTACGTCGGCCATGGCACAAACGACGACACGATCCCGGTAGAGCAGAGCCGACGCATGGCACGCCAGTGGGCAAAGGGCGGCACGAAGGTGAACTACGTGGAGCACACCCTCCCCCACACCGTGCCGCTGGGCGATCACATGCTGCCAATGCTAACGAACCTGGTACCGGCTCTGGACTGGTTGGATAACGTGATCCACGGTCGGCCAGTTCCATTTAACAAGGCCTAGGCCGCTTTTTATGAGGCCTAGGCTGGCTTTTCGTTAGCCTTTCTGATCCCAATCGTCGCCGGATTCGGCGGCGTCAAAATCCTTATCCTCCGGCACACTGCCCTCAGCGGCGACAGACACAGCTTCCTGTGCCTCGTCGGCAACTTCATCCTCGCCAACCTCTGGCAGAGGCTTGGGCTTGGTGCCGAACACGAACTTCGCATCGTCGCCCTTGGATTCGCCGTCCCAGTTCTCGACGTCCACGGTGACGATCTCGCCTGCTCCGATCTCGCCGAACAGGATCTTCTCGGACAGCTGATCTTCGATCTCGCGCTGAATGGTGCGACGCAGTGGACGGGCACCCAGAACCGGGTCGAAGCCGCGCTTGGCCAGCAGGGACTTCGCCTGCTCGGTGAGCTCCAGATCCATATCCTTCTGCTGCAGCGCAGTGCGTACGCGCCCCAGCAGTAGGTCGACCATCTGCACGATCTGCTCGCGGGTCAGCTGGTGGAAGACCACGATGTCGTCGATACGGTTCAGGAACTCTGGGCGGAAGTGCTTCTTCAGCTCGTCGTCGACCTTCTGCTTCATCCGCTCGTATTGAGTGTCCTCGTCGGCCTCACCGGAGGAGCTAAAGCCCATGCCCACAGCCTTCGAGATGTCCCTGGTACCCAGGTTGGAGGTGAAGATCAGAACGGTGTTCTTGAAGTCCACCATGCGCCCCTGGCCATCTGTCAGGCGACCATCTTCCAGCACCTGCAGCAGGGTGTTGTAGATCTCGGTGTGTGCCTTTTCAATCTCATCGAAGAGCACCACGGAGAACGGCTTGCGGCGAACCTTCTCGGTCAGCTGGCCACCCTCGTCGTAGCCGACATATCCCGGAGGGGCACCGAACAGGCGGGAGGCCGTGAACTTGTCATGGAACTCGCCCATGTCGATCTGGATCAGTGCGTCGTCGTCACCGAATAGGAACTCGGCCAGAGCCTTCGACAGCTCGGTCTTACCCACACCGGACGGGCCGGCGAAGATGAACGAACCAGACGGACGCTTCGGATCCTTTAGCCCGGCGCGGGTACGGCGGATCGCACGAGAGACAGCCTTGACGGCATCGTCCTGGCCGATGATGCGCTTGTGCAGCTCGTCTTCCATATGCAGCAGACGGGTGGATTCCTCCTCCGTCAGCTTGAAGACAGGGATGCCGGTCCAGGTGCCCATGACCTCGGCGATTTGCTCTTCGCCGACTTCGGCAACCTCGTCCAGTTCGCCTGCACGCCATGCCTTTTCCTTCTCGGCGCGCTCTTCGCCCAGCTTGCGCTCATCATCACGCAAAGCTGCTGCCTTCTCGAAGTCCTGCTCGTCGATAGCCGCTTCCTTCTTACGGCGTACCTCGGCAATCTTGTCGTCGACCTCCTGGATCGACTTCGGGGCAGTCATGCGCTTGATGCGCATACGTGCACCCGCCTCGTCGATCAAGTCCACGGCCTTATCCGGCAGGAACCGGTCGTTGATGTAGCGATCTGCCAGCTGAGCTGCGGCGGTCAGTGCGCCATCGGTGATCGATACACGGTGGTGTGCCTCGTAGCGGTCGCGCAGGCCCTTCAGGATCTTTACGGTCAGCTCGACGGAAGGCTCTGGTACCTGTACCGGCTGGAAGCGGCGCTCCAGGGCAGCGTCCTTCTCGATGTGCTTGCGGTATTCATCCAGGGTGGTCGCGCCGATGGTCTGCAGCTCGCCACGGGCCAGCTTCGGCTTCAGAATGCTGGCTGCGTCGATCGCACCCTCGGCAGCACCCGCGCCGACGAGGGTGTGGATCTCGTCGATAAACAGGATGATGTCGCCGCGCTGGTTGATCTCCTTGAGCACCTTCTTCAGGCGTTCCTCGAAGTCACCGCGGTAGCGGGAACCCGCCACCAGGGAACCCAGATCCAGGGAGTACAGCTGCTTATCCTTCAGCGTCTCCGGCACCTTGCCGTTGACGATGTCCAGCGCCAAGCCTTCAACCACAGCGGTCTTACCCACACCGGGCTCACCGATCAGCACCGGGTTGTTCTTGGCGCGGCGGGACAGAACCTGCATCACGCGCTCGATCTCGTTTTCACGACCAACGACCGGGTCGAGCTTGCCATCCTTGGCTGCCTGGGTGAGGTTGCGGCCAAACTGATCCAGTACGAGGGAGTTGGACTTCTGTCCGGGTCGGCTCGGTGCGCCATCAGCGCTACTGCCAACTCCGGCGGTGGCAGGCTCGCCACCGCCGTTGTCCTCGTCGTTCCCCTCGTAACCGCTGAGCAGCTGGATGACCTGCTGGCGCACGCGGGAGAGATCAGCGCCGAGCTTCACCAGCACCTGGGCAGCCACGCCCTCACCCTCGCGGATTAGGCCGAGCAGAATGTGCTCGGTACCGATGTACTTGTGGCCCAGCTGCAGCGCTTCGCGCAGTGCAAGTTCCAGCACCTTCTTGGCGCGCGGAGTGAAAGGAATGTAGCCGCTCGGCGGGTGACCACCGGTGCCGATGATGTCCTTTACTTCGGTGCGCACGGCATCCAGGGAGATCCCCATGGATTCCAAAGCCTTGGCCGCTACACCCTCGCCTTCCTGGATCAGGCCGAGCAGGATGTGCTCAGTGCCGATGTAGTTGTGGTTAAGCGCGCGTGCTTCCTCCTGCGCCAACACAACGACGCGGCGCGCGCGATCCGTGAACCTCTCGAACATGGTGTGCTCCCTTTTTCAAAAGATGTAGCTTGCGTATTCGCCAATGTTGCCCACCTTAGCCGTGAGTGCGGACAACTCATATCGCCTTCCGTACAACTCTGCGCCGTTCCTCCTTTATTCCGACACCACCCCCACCCCAGATACCCAAGTATCAGCAGGTCAACAGACAATTCTAGCCACACATTTTAGGCTGTACGCCGTCAGCGAACGCACGTCTCGATAAGCGCTTGCGCGGCAGCAACTCAGCCTAATTTGCACCTACCACCCCGCTTCAACACCCGCTTTCTACACGCGCCCCCACATATGTTGTTCTCATAGTTATTTTTTCAAAGTGAGACATTTTCGTATCTAAACATTACAGTGATGTAGACCACTGAAGCTCGCCAAGCCTAGCTCACCAAGCCTGAGGAAGACCCCTAAGGAGAGTCACCCAAAAATGAACGCAGCAGCCGCCGCTCAGTTGCCGAAACCCACCCTCACCGATCACATCGGGACTGCTGGCACACTCCTTAAAGGCACCCTGCCCCTGTTCAAATCCGGAGTGCTGGGCTCCATGAGCCCCGTCGCCGCTTCCAAGGCTCTCAAGGGAGTCTTCCAATGGGCATTCCTTCCTGCCGGCCTACTTGCCATCGGTGCTGCTCGCGACCCCTACCACACGGCCATTATCGATGACGCGGGCTCGATGACGTACCAAGAACTCCACGAACAATCCACAGCCTTGGCGCAAGCCCTGTTCCGCACCGGCGTCCGCGAACGTGATCGCATCGGCGTTCTGTGCCGCAACCACCGCGGGTTCATTCTCACTCTGTGCGCGCATGGCCGGCTGGGTACGGACATTGTCCTCTTCAATACGGGGGCGTCGGCAAAACAGACCCAGGCCGTGATCCAGGAGCAAAAGATCGACATCCTCTTTATCGACGAGGAATTCCTGCCGCTGCTGCCGAAGGATTTCGACGCTTGCCCGGTGATCATCGCCTGGGAAAACGGCGATACGCTGGGGCTTTC
This sequence comes from Corynebacterium sp. 22-2729, assembly GCF_053479475.1. Lineage (NCBI taxonomy): Bacteria > Bacillati > Actinomycetota > Actinomycetes > Mycobacteriales > Corynebacteriaceae > Corynebacterium > Corynebacterium sp. 22-2729. Next base: position 244,932 of record NZ_JBRBCA010000001.1, on the reverse strand, counting down.
CCGGGAGGCCGAGGAAGCGCTGAAGAAGCCTTCCAATATTCGCGACGCAATCGCAAGCGGAGACTACGCCACCCGTAGCGAAGACTGGGCGTCCCTCAACGAGGTTCTGCGTACCACGCCGGAGAACCTCTCTATTCCCAATCGTCCGCGCCAGGGCCGCACCATCATCCTCACCTCAGGCACCACCGGCACCCCCAAGGGCGCGCGGCGACCGGAGCCGAAGACGTACATGCCAGCGTCGTCCATCATGAGCCGCATTCCGATGCGCCACCACCGTCCGTCGTTCCTTTCTGCCCCCATGTTCCACACCTGGGGTTTCGCGCAGATCCAGCTGGCTCTGGCGCTGCGCAACACGATGATCATGCAGCGCCGCTTCTCCCCCGAAGGCGCCGTCCAGCTGATTGAGAAGAACCGGCCGTACACGATTGCCATGGTGCCGACGATGTTGCGCCGTATGTTGGAGGTTGTGCCGGAGGGATTTAACCCGGGCACGAAGATCATCGCCACATCGGGCGAGGCTCTGCCGCCGAATGTTGTGCGCGAGACTCAAAAAAAGTTCGGCGATGTGCTGTACAACCTATACGGCTCCACCGAGGTCAGCTGGGCTTCTATTGCAACACCGGAGGACCTGCGCAAGCACATCAACACCGCCGGCAAGCCGCCCATGGCTACAACTCTGAAGATCCTGGACGACAACGGCACTGAACTGCCGGAAGGCGAGATCGGTCGCATCTTCGTCAAGAACGACATGCTGTTCGAGGGCTATACCCGCCCCGGCTCCGATAAGGAGATCATCGATGGCATGGTCGCCACTGGTGACCTCGGCTACTACCAGGATGGACTGCTGTTTATTTCCGGTCGCAGTGACGACATGATCGTTTCCGGCGGAGAGAATGTCTTCCCCCAGGAGACGGAAGATGTGGTCAACTCCATGGACTTCGTCGCAGAGTCGGCCGTGCGTGGTGTGGCGGATCCGGAATTCGGACAGGCCCTGTGCGCGTGGGTTGTACCGGATGGCAAGACTGCCGCCGAACTGACTGATGCAGAAAAGGCGGAGTTTGAGGAGCAAGCAAAGGCAGAGGTCAAGGCGCATCTAGCTCGCCACAGCGTGCCGCGCTACTTCATCTACCTGGACAAGCTCCCCCGCAATGCGGTGGGCAAGGTGGTTCCGCGCGAACTGCCGCAACCCTAAACGAAAACCAACCTAAGCGAAAACCAATCGGGCTGGGCTCCAAACACCGCCCCACACAGGTGCGCGCCTGGGTGCGCAATAATGAGGGGTATGAACCAGCAACAATCTCAGCCCCTCCGCCCGCGCGTTCTATCCATCGCCGGTACCGACCCGACGGGTGGAGCCGGCGCGCAGGCCGATCTCAAATCCATCATGGCGGCAGGCGGCTATGGCATGTCCGTCATCACCGCACTCGTTGCACAGAACACGCAGGGCGTGCGCGAAATCCACACTCCCCCGCTGGATTTTCTGCGTGCGCAGCTCGATTGCGTCTTTGAAGACGTCGCCGTTGATGCCGTAAAGATCGGAATGCTTGGCGATACAGCAACTATTCAGGCTGTGCGCGATTACCTGCAGAAACACCATGTCACTACGGTGTTGGATCCCGTGGCTGTAGCCTCCTCCGGCGATCGGCTGCTCACTGCCGATGCCGAGGACGCACTGCGGGACTTTGCTGCTGCTTCTTCTGTGGTGACGCCGAATCTCCCCGAGCTGGCACTCCTTACCAACACCGACCTCGCCAGCAGCGAGCAGGAAGCAGTTGAAATCGCGACGCAGTGGGCGACAAAAACCGACACCACCGTGATCGTGAAACTGGGTCATCTCGCCGGGTCGGAGGCCGGAAATATTGCCGTGGCCCCATCCGGGACAACCCACAAAGTCAGTTCGCCACGGGTGGAAACCAAAAACACCCACGGCACGGGGTGTTCATTGTCCTCTGCCCTGGCCACGCGGCTGGGGGCAGGCGATTCCTTAGAGCAAGCACTGGAATGGTCCACTAAATGGCTCAACGAGGCCATCGCCAATGCCGACAAATTGCTAGTCGGTAAAGGCCATGGCCCCGTTGATCACTCGGTGCGCCTGTTTTAACAGGCTGGGCGCCTTAAGCGCTGGCTCTTACTTGAGCTCCTTGGAGGAAAGACCCAGCTCGCGTCGTGCAACAACCAGCTGCTGAATCTGCTGGGTGCCCTCGAAGATGTCCAGGATCTTGGAGTCGCGAGCCCACTTCTCCAGCAGGTCACGCTCGGAGTAGCCATAAGCTCCGGCCATCTCCACCGCGCGCAGGGTCAGGTCGGTAGCCATGCGACCGGCCTTTGCCTTGCACTCGGAGGCTTCCTTGCTGTTCGGCTGCTTGTTGTCGGCCATCCAGCCGGCGCGCAGCGTCATCAGGTATGCGGCTTCCCAGTCGCTCTCCAGGCGAATGTACTCGCTGGCAGCTGCAGGCTGGTTCCACGCCGGGGCGTCGTAGTTGATCTCCACACCAGCATCGGTGAGGATCTCGCGCAGCTTTTCCAGCGCGGCGCGAGCAACACCAACGGCCATGGCGGCAACCATCGGGCGGGTGTTGTCGAAGGTGGCCATCACGCCACCGAAGCCCTTCTTGGTGTCCACCTCCGGGGAGCCCAGCAGGTTCTCCTTCGGGATGCGGACGTTATCCAGGATGAAGTGCGCGGTGTCGGAGGAGCGGATGCCCAGCTTGTGCTCCAGGCGGACCAGCTCGAAGCCCGGGGTATCGCGCGGGACGACGAAAGACTTGATGGCTGCGCGGCCTGCGGACTTGTCGACGGATGCCCAGACGACAACGTGGGTGCAGCGCTCGCCGGCGGTGACGAAGATCTTCTCACCGTTCAGGACGTACTCGTCACCATCTAGCTTGGCGGTGGCGGCAACGGCTGCGGAGTCGGAGCCGAACTGCGGCTCCGTGATGGCCATAGCGGCCCAGATCTTGCCGAAGCGCTCGAGCTGCTCATCGTCGGCCACTGCGGCGACGGCTGCGTTGCCCAGCCCCTGGTAAGGGATGGAGAGGGTCAGTCCGACGTCGCCCCAGCAGGTCTCGATGACGTTGAGGATGGAGGCCATGTTGCCGCCATTCTTGACGCCCTTATCTTGCTTCTTGGCATCGCCACGGCCACCGGAGGCACCAGCCATTGCCTGGCCGGCATCTGCCATACCCTCGACCAGGCTGGCCATGGTGTCCAGCTCAACGGGGCGCTCGTGCTCCGCGAGGTCGTACTTGCGGGAGATCGGACGGAAGATTTCGGCGGCGGCCTGGTGCGCTTGGTTCTGGCCCGCCTTCAAACGCTTGGGGAGTTCCAGATTAATCATGATGTGGTTCCTTGAAGTTCCTAGTGCTTATTCGATATCGATTCGAATGTGTGGCGGGAGTTAGACGACGACTACGCCTTCGGCGATGCCAATGGCGCGCATGTCGCGGTACCAGCGCTCGACCGGGTGCTCCTTGGTGAAGCCGTGGCCACCCAGCAGCTGCACGCCGTCGAGGCCCATGACCATGCCCTTGTCGGAGGCGTAACGGCGAGCCAGGCCGGCTTCACGGTTGAAGGAGAGGCCCTGGTCCAGGCGGGAAACACCGCGCAGCAGGATCAGGCGCAGGCCGTCGAGCTCGATGCGCAGGTTGGCGACCATGAAGGCTACGGCTTGACGGTGCGAGATCGGCTCGCCGAAGGCTTCGCGCTCGTTGACGTACTTCTTGGTGTACTCCAGGATGGCTTCGCCGGTGCCGGCTGTCAGTGCGGCCCAGCCCAGGCGGGAGCGACGGATGATCTCCGCGTAGTTTTCCTTGCGCTCTTCAGCGGACAAGTCCTTGCCGCCCAGCAGCTGGCTGGCGGGAACGCGGACGTCCTTCAGCAGAACGCGCCCCAGGGCAGCGCCGCGCAGACCCATGGACGGGTCAGCCTCGACAACGAGACCCTCGGTATCGGACTCGACGATGACGAAGGTGTTTTCACCGTCCAGGTTGACGGCGATGATGAACAGCTCAGCCTTGCCTGCGTTCGGAACCATGGTCTTGACGCCGTTGATAACGATGTCATCGCCCTCGCGGACGGCGGTGGTCTGCAAGGTGAAGGGGTCGAACAGCGGGCGGGACTCAGAGACGACCACAGCGGAGGCCGGGACGGATTCGCCAGCGAACTCCGGCAGGTAGGTCTTCTGCTGGGAGTCGTCACCGTAGTTGGTGATGACATTCGCCACACCAGCCGGCGCCAGGATGGCAACAGCCTGGCCCATGTCGCCGAATGCCAGGGCTTCGGCGATCAGGGCGTTGGTGGTAGCGCCAGAAGCAGAGGCGATGCCTTCATACTCCTCCGGCAGGTTGATCAGGGCAACGCCCAGCTCGGCGGCTGCTTCGAGCAGACCCTCGGCAGGCTCGGATGCCTCATTCTGGTCGTGGCCGGTGGGACGCAGGCGCTCTTCTGCGAACTCGCGTACTGCGGCGACGATCATCTCCTGATCCTCGGTGGGGGTCAGGTCAAACAGTGCCTTACCCGGTGCCGGCGCCTCAGTCGGGACGGGCTGGTTGTTCTCGTCGGTGGTCTGGTTTGCCAGACGAACCGGCTTGCCAGAGCCCTTGATCTTCTTGAACTGGCGGTTCACGGCACCGAGGGTGCGCATACCGGTCTTAGTGGACTGATAGGCAACGCGGTCGACCTTCTTGCCGAGGCCGTACTTCTCTGCCAGGTCGGAGCCTGTGAACTTCGTCAGGACTCCCATAACCGTGCCGATTGCATCTCGCTTGATGTTGTTCAGGCCAGGAGTTGAATCGGCACGCTTGCTTCGGTCGCTCATTTCGTGCGGCCACCTTTCACTGGTTGTCAGCGCAAATCAAATATCTGCATGTGCGGATAATTATGTATGTAGCGTAAACCACTCTAATGGCGCGCGTCACACTTTGGGGCAATTGGCGTCCTGAATTACACCCGAATACGAAAAAAGGTGCACGATTGTGCACCTTTTGCGCTGAACGGCAACGCTAGTCGGGTGGTCGCCACGGGTACCACCCGAGGGGATCCCTAGCGTCTGTATTAGTTACTAGGTATGCCGCTCGACTAGTTGTCGCGCTCTGGCTTCACGATCGGGAAGAGTACGGTTTCGCGAATACCCAGGCCGGTCAGGGCCATGAGCAGGCGGTCAATACCCATGCCGGTACCTGCCGTCGGCGGCATACCCTGCTCCATGGCGGCCAGGAAATCTTCGTCCAGACGCATTGCCTCGTCGTCACCATTGGCGGCCAGGCGTGCCTGATCCTCGAAACGCTCGCGCTGAATAACCGGATCCACCAGCTCGGAGTAGCCGGTGGCCAGCTCGAAGCCGCGGACGTACAGGTCCCACTTCTCCGTCACACCTGGCTTGCTGCGGTGCTGGCGGGTCAGCGGGGAGGTCTCGACCGGGAAGTTACGCACGAAGATGGGGCCTTCCAGCTGGTCCTCGCACAGGATCTCCCAGATTTCCTCCACCAGTTTTCCGTGACCCCAGCCGCCCTTGGCGGGAACGTCAAGGCCGATAACCTTGGCGATTTCCTTCAGTTCCTCAACGGTGGAGTCGATCGTCACCTCTGGCTGGCCGGGGTACTTGCGCGCAAGTGCCTCGTTCAGCGAGGGGTACATCTCGATTTCCTTCCACTCCCCACCGAAGTCGTACTCGGTGCCGTCGGCGAGGCGCACCTTGCCAGTGCCCTCTAGGTCGGTGCCCTTGGTCAGCTGGTCCACGATGTACTGAATGGATTCGCGGGTGGTACGCGCGCAGTCGTCGTAGTCGCCCCATGCTGCGTAGGTCTCCAGCATTGCGAACTCCGGGGAGTGGGACTTGTCCACACCCTCGTTACGGAAGTTGCGGTTGATCTCGAAGACGCGGTCAATACCGCCCACCACGGCGCGCTTCAGGAACAGCTCCGGCGCGATGCGCAGGTAAAGGTCGATGTCCAGCGCGTTGGAGTGCGTGACGAACGGTCGAGCCGCCGCGCCACCGTGCAGGGTCTGCAGCATTGGGGTTTCGATCTCTACGAAGCCCTCGCCCTCCATGTAGTCGCGCAGCGCGCGGATAACCTTCACGCGAGTCATCGCGTTCTTGCGAGCTTCTTCGCGCACGATCAGGTCGTTGTAGCGCTGGCGCACACGCGTCTCTTCGTTCATTTCAGCGAAGGCAACCGGCAGCGGACGCAGGGACTTCGCGGCCATAACCCACTCGCTGGCCATGACGGACAGCTCACCGCGGCGGGAGGCGATCACGCGACCAGTTACGCCGATGAAGTCGCCAAGGTCCACGTCGGACTTCCAAGCCGCGAGTGCGTCCTCGCCAACCTCCGCCAGAGAAAGCATGGCCTGCAGCTGCGTCCCGTCGCCATCCTGCAGGGTGGCGAAGCACAGCTTGCCCGTGTTGCGCATGAAGATCAGGCGCCCGGTCACGCTCACTACGTCCTGGGTTTCGTCGCCTGCGGCGAGGTAGGTGACGCCCTCTGCCTCAACCGGCTGCTCTTCAGCTTCACCGTCAGTCTTCTTCACTGCCCACTTTGCGCGCACCTCGGCCAGGGAGTGGGTGCGTGGCACCTCTACCGGGTAAGCGTCCTTGCCGGATTCGAGGATGCGCTGCCGCTTTTCACGGCGGATGCGTAGCTGTTCAGGGACGTCAGAAGCTGGGGTTTTCGATGCGTCAGTCACAGGACATAAGTTTAGCGCACCTTAAATCAACCAGTCATTGGGGCTAAACAGCTCGAAGTGAATCTCCTTCGGCGATAGCGCATCCGAGTGCTCAGCAAGCTGATCGCGCAGGTTCTGCAGGAATTTACTGCCACCACATAGGTACCAGTGAGCTCCTTGTGGGATTAGCCCTTCTTCTGCCATCTTGGCAAGCTCTACGGTTTCACCGTTATCTCGATATCGGACGATATGGCGAGCTTCACCGTTTTCCGCGAGTGCGGAGACTTGGGACTCCGTGATGTCTCGCTGAGCATAAGTCTCTGGGGCGGCATCAGCGTGAATAGCGGTAACACTCGGTACCCCACCCGTTGCCGAGCGAGCAACTAGAGCAGCCAACATACCGGCCATCGGAGTAGAGCCGATTCCCTGTGAAACCAAAATCACCGGGGCATCATCGTCTTGCAGAACCAGGTCGCCGGCCGGCAGGGTGGCTTCCACTTGACTGCCGGTTTCCAACTCATCCATGAGGAAAGAACTGACCTCGCCATCACGCTGCACGGCGACGGTGAAGGTCTCCTCCGTAGTGCCGACGATGGAATACTGGCGAAGCTGACGAGCACCGTCGGAGAGTTCAACTCCAATGGAAACATACTGGCCAGGCAAGGCGTCACTGAAGTTCACGCCATTAAAGGTAAACTCCACGACGTTGTGGGAAAGCTGCTTCTTCTCCTGCAAAGTAACAGTTCGGAACACATCCCCGTCGGCCACATCAGCTGACCGGTAAAGGTTGCGCTCGAAATCGATCAATACTTTGGCCATCAACCAGTAGACCTCGTCCCATGCGGCAGCAACCTCGGGGGTTACCACGTCTTCGCCCAACACCTCTACGATGGCGGCGAAAAGATTGTCATGCACGATCTGGTACTGGTCCTCTGTGATGCCGAGGGACACATGTTTGTGACCAATGCGGGAGAGCATTTCGCGTGGGTCAGGGGCATCGGGGTTGACCAGCATAGAAGCGAAAGTAGCGATGGAAGCGGCTAAAGCCTTTTGTTGCTCACCTGAACGTTGATTACCACGGTTGAATAGGTCAGAGAGCAGCTCAGGATGCTTCTTGAACATGGTGCGGTAGAACACTGGAGTGATGTCTTCAATTGCCCCGCCGACAATAGGCAAAGTTGCCTTGATGATTTCCTCATTTTCGGGGGCCAGGGAAATATCAGTAGTTTGAGGTTGAGTTGAGATATACAAAGCGTCAAGCTCCTTACTTTTTTGCGCCAGGCCTCTGTGGAGTATGTGGTAACCCAAGGCTCTGATAAGTGCGGCTTTTTCCAGAATGTGCGGGTGCGGTATTCGCTATGAGGTCGCCGATAGTGTCTCCATCCAACTCCGCGAAGAATGCTTCGCGTGCTGCGGCGAGGCGTCTACGGAGAGCACAGTCGCGGGCGGCAAGAGGGCAACGTTGGCCGCCTTCGCAATCCACGACTTCGCCGGGACCTTCCAATTGGCGCAATATCTTGCCCACACTTGCCTGACGGGTCCTATCCGCCAGATACACTCCACCACTCCTACCTCGTACGGCAGTCACCCATCCCAAATCGACGAGCCGGGCATTTACTTTTGCCACATGGTTAGTCGATCCGTTGATACGCGTCGCGAGGTCAGCGAGAGTCACTCTCTCACCTTCCCGCAGATCCCCGAGAACCATAAGTATCCTCAGGCCGAGATCTGCAAACGTGGTCAAGTGCATATTTCCACCCTATGCCCCCATCAATAAAAGTTCTATATGAGATGCATCTTTTATTGTGGCCTGTGAGAAAAGTAACACTAAAGAACATGTCGATTGACACCGCTGGCAAATAGGCAAGTGGGAGGCCTAGCCAATCAACAGTTGCTAAGCCTCCGGGTGGCGCGGGTTCTTGAGCCCCGAGCCGTCCGGCACGTGGGCCGGGTCTCCGCCGAGCTCCACCTGCTTGTTGTTCTCGTCCACGAAAACCACGCGGGAGGCGTAGTCCTTCAGGTCTTCCTCGCTGTACTGGGCGTACCCGATAATTATGACGAGATCACCGGGACTGATTAGGCGCGCGGCGGCACCGTTGATACCGATCACTCCGCTGCCTCGGTCGCCGGTGATGGCGTAGGTCGTCAGGCGGTTGCCGTTATCGATGTCGACGATGTCGATCTGCTCGCCTTCAAGGATGTCGGCAGCTTCCATCAGATCAGCGTCGATGGTGCACGAGCCGACGTAGTGCAAGTCGGCCTGCGTAACTGTCGCACGGTGGATCTTTGATTTCAGCATTGTTCGCAACACGGGTGAACACCTTACTCGCGGCACAGCAATTAATCTATTTAGCTGGGATTTAGGCGTTCCGGTGCGCGCCGTCGCTCGGCAAAGCCACCACAAACTCGGGTTCATTAAAGCCCTTTTTCGCGAATGCCTCCGCCACAGCCTGCGCCGTTGCTTCCACCCGATCCTCGCGCAGCAGTGCAATGGCGGAGCCGCCGAATCCACCACCGGTCATGCGGGCGCCCAATGCTCCCTGTTCCATTGCCATATCCACCGCGGTATCTAGCTCCGGCACAGTGACCTCGTAGTCATCGCGCAGGGAGGCGTGACTGCCCTGCATCGATCGGCCGAAGGCCTCCACGTCTCCACCACTGATCTGTTGGATCGCTTCCGCGGTGCGGGCAATCTCGCTAACCACATGGCGTACGCGTGCCGCCACCTGCTGTGGGTCTTGGCCATTCGCCTGTGCCCACCGGGCAGAGTCCGCCTCTGCGTCCTTCGCATAGCGTAGGCTGCTCACGCCCAGGTCGGCGGTCACCCCATCGATCACGGCACGGCGCGCGGCGTATTGCCCATCGTTCAGGCGATGCGGGGCATTCGTGTTCATGATGAGGATCGCAAGCCCGCGCGCCGCGATGTCGAAAGGAACTAACGTGGCGCTGTCTTCGGCGAAGTCGATGGCGAGCGCGTGGCCAGCCTGCCCGAATAGGGAAATGCGCTGGTCGAGGCCGCCCGTGGAGGCGCCGACTACCTCATTTTCTGCTCTTATTGATGCCCTCATGAGTCCGCTGCGCACCGCATCATCAAGGGGTGCGCTGCCGTTTAGGTCGAAGGCCGCAAGAGCCGCCGAGCATTCCAACGCTGCGGAGCTGGAAAGCCCTGCGCCGACTGGCACGTCGGACTCAATGGCGAGGTTCAATCCACCGGCAGGCATCAGCCCGGCCTCGATGGCCGCCCAGATGGCTCCGACTGCGTAGCCGGCCCAGTTGGCTGGATTATTGGGGCCAACCTCGGAAACAGGAATCTCGACGTGGACGATTTCGGCTGGGTCACCGTAGCGAGAAGCTACGCGGTACACACCGTCATTGTTCTTGGCGGCGGCCACGTAGGTGCGCTGCGAGAGCGCGAAGGGCAGGCTGATGCCGTCGGCATAGTCCACGTGCTCACCGATCAGGTTGACGCGGCCCGGCGCGGACCACACACCCGCAGATTGATAGCCGTAGACCTGTTGGAATAGGGATTGTACGTCGGCGGTGCCCTGCTCCTCGGTGCGGGTCTGCAGCCAGCGGGGGGTTACGTTAGTTGGCATTGTCGGCTACCTCCCGGAAGCGCTCGGCGATTCTTTCTGGTGTGGTGTCGGAAATCCAGGCTTCCTGGCCGGACTCGCTTCCCGCCAGGAACTTCATGCGCCCAGCAGAGCGCATCATCGAATACAGCTGCAAGTACAGGCGACCGTTTTCGCGATCCTCCCCCACCGGCGCCTGGTTCCAGGCAGCGATATAGGGAGTACGTTCAATGCCCTCGAAGAAGCGATCCATACGGCCCAGCAGGTCTAGGTAGAAGCGGGTGAGTTCATCCTTTTCCTCGTCTGTGAGTGCCGCGAAATCCGGGACTGCCCGGTTGGCCATTAGGATGACCTCGACCGGCCACTTTGCTGCCGCCGGAACATAAGCGGTGAAGTGCTCTCCAGCGAGAAGTACACGGGTGCCGGATTCCTTTTCAGCGGACAAGACGGCGTCAAAAAGATCCTGGCCGGTGTCTTCCCGGAAAGCGCGAGCGCGCGTGGCTACCTCGGCGGCGCGCGGCGGAACGAAGGGATAGGAGTAGATCTGGCCGTGCGGGTGTTGCAGCGTCACGCCGATTTCCTTGCCGCGGTTTTCAAAGGGGAACACATAGCGGATGCCCTCGATAGCGGAGAGCTCAGCGGTGCGGTGGGCCCAGGCTTCGACGACGGTACGGGCACGCTCGTAGGACAGGTCCTTAAACGAGGAGTTCACATCCGGGGTAAAGCAGACGACCTCGCAGCGGCCAATGGCGGGCTTACGGGGGAAAAGCTCCTGGCCGTCGACCTGTGTGGCGAAGTCGTCCGGCACCTCCATGTGCATGGACAGGGAGGGGAAGCGATTTTCAAAAACCACGACGTCGTAATCATCGGCGGGCACCTCAGTGGGCAGTTCGCCAGGTTTGGTGGGGGCCAGCGGATTCTCGTTCGCCGGGGGCATGAATGTGCGGTTCATACGGTGGGCGGCGTAGACATACCACTGGCCGGTCAAAGGATCCTGCCGCATCTCGGATTCCGTGGTGGCCTGTGGCAGATCACGGGAATCGTGCAGCTCCCGTTGTTTCTCCCCTGCCACGTATGCCGGTTCATCGTCGAAGTACAGCAGCTCGCGGCCATCCGCAAGTGTCGTTCGAGTTACCTTGAAATCATGCTGCACGGCGTGGATCACTCCCTTTAGTTAATGCGCATAGAAGCGCACGAAGAAAAAGCCCGCCTCTTCAGTGGGGCGGGCAATGCGTTATTTAGTTTGCGGTTCCTGCGGTTCGGCGGATTCATCAATCTTGATTGGATCCAACTTGGTCCACAGTACGAAGATCGCTGCCACGGCGATCATGGCCAACCCGCACACCAGGTTATATGTTTCGTTCTTCGGCTCGCCGGTGGATACATCCATACCCGGGTCAAGCAGGAAGTAGCTCAGCAAGAGCACAAGTCCGTACAGGCCCATGAGGGAACCGATGACATTGCGGATATCGAAGGCACCCGCCATGTGGGAGCCCTTCTTAGCAGTGTTCTTAGCCATTGTGTCCATTCACTCCTTTCTGAAAAACTTGCGTCCTTGTTAAGCGAACACGATGTTGAGGACGAGCACCATGGCCAGGCATAGGATGCCCAGCGGTACGGTGCGGCGGTACCACGGCAGGCTGGCTTCGGCAGCATCCGTGAGGTTTTCCTTCGGGGTGACGGACTTGACGAAGCCCACCAGTTCCTCATCCGGCTTCGGCTTGGTGACCATGGAAACCAGGATGGAAGCGATGATGTCCGTGACGAATGCCAAGGATGCGGCGACAAAGGCCGTGCCCTGTCCCGGGAGGTTGAAGAAGCTAGCGTCGGTGCTGCCGAAGGTGGCTATAGCCCAGTAGACAACCGCGATACCCGTACCGGAAACCAGGCCGACCCAACCTGCGGTGGGCGTCATGCGCTTCCAGAACATACCCAGGATGAAGGTGGCGAACAGCGGGGCGTTGAAGAAGCCGAACAGCGTCTGCAGGTAGTCCATGACGTTGCCGAAGTTGGAGGCCAACAGGGCGGTGAACACGGCGATGACGGTAGCGCCGACGGTGGCCATACGGCCGACCTTCAGGTAGTAGTCGTCGTCGCGGTCCTTCACGATGTAGGACTGCCAGATGTCATAGGAAAACACGGTGTTGAAGGCGGAAATATTAGCCGCCATACCAGCCATGAATGCGGCCAACAGACCTGCGATGGCCACGCCCAGCAGGCCGTTCGGCAGTAGGTCGCGCATCAGGTACAGGATGGCATCGTTCGGTTCGGCGGAGCCATCCATAATCGGGGTGACAGTCGCGCCTGCAACCATGCCCGGGATAACCACCAGGAACGGAATGAACATCTTCGGAAACGCACCGATGATCGGGGTCTTCCGTGCAGAGGACAGCGAATCGGCTGCCATGGAGCGCTGGACCTCCACGAAGTTGGTGGTCCAGTAACCGAAGGACAGCACGAAGCCCAGGCCAAAGACCAAACCGATAGCGGAGACGACCGGGTTCTCAAAGCCTGAGATTTCGGTGCCCGGCCAGGTGTGGAAGTGCGAGGAGTCTGCAACCTTGGCCTGCAGGCCATCCCAACCACCAACCTGGTGCAGGCCGATCATTGTCAGCGGCAGCAGGGCGGCGATAATCACGAAGAACTGCAGCACCTCGTTGTAGATCGCTGCGGACAGACCACCCAGGGTGATGTACGACAAAACGATGACCGCGGCAACAACCAGGGTGACCCACAGTGGCCAGCCGAGCAGTGAGTTAACCACCTTGGCCAGCAGCAGTAGGTTCACGCCGGCAATCAGCAGCTGAGCTACGGCAAAGGAGATGCCGTTGACCAGGTGCGCGCCGTTGCCAAAACGGCGCTGCATGAACTCCGGAACGGAGCGCACCTTAGAGCCGTAGTAGAAGGGCATCATCACGATGCCGAGGAAGACCATGGCCGGGATCGCACCGATCCAGAAATAGTGCATGGTCTCGAATCCGTACTGCACGCCGTTGGCCGAGTGACCCACGATTTCAACGGCGCCCAGGTTGGCAGAGATAAAGGCCAGACCCGTCACCCAGGCGGGTAGGGATCGGCCGGAGAGGAAGAAGTCGATTGAGCTGGACACCTTGGACTTAGCTGCCCATCCGATGCCGAGGACGAAAGCGAAGTATAGCGCGACCAGCGCGTAGTCTACCCAGCTCGCGTCCAAACGTAGTCCTTCAGCTGTCATAGCTGCGAACCTCCAGGAACGTCGGGTTCCCGTCCCAGGCACCAATCGTTTTAGTTCACAACTACCAGCGACGAGAACTATTGGATGTTTGATTCAATAGAAATCTTAACGCCGCGTAGTGCTATAAAGGAAATTCTTTTCTATTTATGGAAGTACCTTTGTTTTAGGTCTCGACGCCCCCACGCGAAACACAGTAAATCCCACATTCAAAGCTGCGCTTTTCGCCTGGTTGCAGGCGAATAAGGTCACGACCGGAACGCAATGCGTCCGGTGGGCACGTCATCGGTTCGACAGCTAATGCCCGTCCTACACCGGGGTATCCTTCGCGACGAGCCGGATCCGCGGTAAACACCTGGAACCATTTAAAGCCCTCTCCTACCCACAGACGCACACCCTCGCCCTCGGGGTTCAGTAACTGTGCCTCGGCGGTCACCCCTTGTGCCCTATCGACATCACCGAAACAGTGATCCAGCCAAACCCCTGCCATACGCTGGCCCGCTTCCACGTCCGGCAACACCCGGCGAGCAGGAATCTCCGGCCCGGCGGGCAGGTTTCGCACGGAATCCAGTGGCAGGTTCGTTCCGACCGGCAGGTGCACAACGCAATCGTCCAGCGGGGTACCTAACGCGCTTAGGTAGGGGTGCCACCCCAGACCAAAGGGGCAGGAAGCGTCGCATTCATTACGCACCTCAAAGGTGGCGAATAGCCCCTCGCCTTCTCCACTACCTGCAGCGCGTACGGCCCATGTCATCCGCAACAGCAAGGGCCACGGCCAGCCAGCCCGTAGGCCGGTAGAAAGCTCCAGCGTTACTAAATCCTCACCCTGGTCGGCAATGTGCCAGGCCATCTGTCCCACGAATCCATGGATGGCGGTGGCTCGTCCCGGCTCAGTAATGTCCAGCCGGTGCAGTACACCGTCGTGGGCGAACACACCATCGGCGGTGCGGTTCGGCCAGGGCGCCAGCATAATGCCGGAAGAAAGCGGTGGATAAGTCCCCTCGGGGTAGGAAACCACCAAGGGCTTTCCCGCATATTCCAGACTTCGTAGGCCACCGCCGAACGTGGAAATGCTAGCTCGGTACTCCCCTGCAGAAATCTCTACGAAAGGGTGCGAGTGGCGTTGATCCTGATCCATGGCTCTACTCTGCTGCACCCTCAGTGCCAGCCTCGTCAAGCCCCTTGAAACCCGTACCCAGCGGAACTCCGACGTTGTCGATCAAGCGCGTCGTACCGACGCGCGCCGCTACCAGCAGGCGAGCTTCGCCGTCTGCCGGGCAGTCGGAAAGGTCCGTACCGCGCAGCTCAAGATAGTCCACCTCCACGTCTGGGGTGGCGTCCAAAATAGAGCCGGCAGTCTGCAGAACCGCCTCGGCGCCTTGCTCGGCTACAAAAGCTCCGGCGGTCAGAGCCGCTGAAAGAGTCAGTGCCAGCTCACGTTCTTCCGCGGAGAGGTAGACATTGCGGGAGGACTTCGCCAGTCCGTCAGCCTCGCGAACGATCGGCACTCCATGGACCTGTACCTCAATGTTTAGGTCCGTGACCATTTGCTGGATCAGCAGCAGCTGCTGATAATCCTTCTCCCCGAAGAATGCGTGATCGCAATGGGTGATTGTAAAGAGCTTGTTCACTACCGTCAGCACGCCCGCGAAGTGGGTTGGGCGGTGTGCACCCTCCAGGATGCGACCGGCCTCACCTGGGTGGATGGTAGTGCGCGGGCCATTGGGGTACATCTCACGCGGGTTGGGGGCGAAGACTGCATCCACGCCCGCGGCCTTAAGCTTCTCCACGTCAGCATCCAAAGTGCGCGGGTAGGCATCCAGGTCCTCCCCCTCGGCGAATTGCAATGGGTTGACGAAAATACTGACGACGACCAGCGCACCGGGAATCTGCTGTGCGGCCTGCACCAGCGAAAGGTGCCCCTCGTGCAGCGCACCCATAGTGGGTACCAGTACGACTGGGCGACCTGCCTTGCGCATTGCGCGGGTCAGCTGCCCGATTCCCTCAATCTCCGTGAAAACCTCTGCCTGGCCAGGTGTGAACGTCATGGTTCTTACTCTAGATCCAGCAGTCTTTCGACCTCAATAGTCCCCGCCTTTAGCGCGGTGCGGCGGGCCATGGTTGTGTATGCGTTTTCGGCGCTAGCGTTCTGGGTTTCCAGGCTCCGCAGCGCCGCCAAGTGGCGCATCACCGCAGCCGCATCGTCGCGGGCAACTGGCCCAGTCAGCCCATCCATGCGCTTCTCCAGGGCATTGTCCACCGCCGCGTGGGCAATGCGACGCAGCAGCAGCGCACTATCGGGGCTTTCGCCTGGTGCGTCGACCGCCCGATCCAGGATTTCTTGCGCATCCGTCAACAGTGTCACCAGGTGGTTGGCTGCATGTGCCATTGCCGCGTGATAAGCCGCGCGATGGTTCTCGGGAATCGCGACTGGCACCCCGCCGAGGCTGGCTACGAGTGTCTGGGCAACCACGTCACCCACCTCGGAGTCGCTGGTTACGCCCCATGCGCATCCGTCCAAGCGCTCACTATCAGCTGGGGTTCCGGTGAATGTCATTGCCGGATGCAGTGCTAGCGGCAGTGCGCCGGTATCGGTAATCGGTTGCAGAATCTCGCAGCCAAAGGCGCCGGATACGTGCGCGACGATCTGCCCGTCGCGCGTGTGTTGCGCCACCTCTTCAATCACCTCGGGAAGCTTCGGATCCGGCACCGCCAGAACTACGAGCGCGGCGTGTGCAGTGCTGCCGAGGCTGATGCGGGGAATGTTCGGGATTCTTTGTGACGCCAATTCTTCCGAGCGTGCCGAATGCGCGTACACACCATGCACATGATGGCCGGCGCGTGTAAAAGCTTCAGCTAGAGCCACGCCGACTTTGCCGGCTGAGATTATACCGACCGACAGACGCGGCTGTTGAATATCTGTTTCCGCCACTTAGTTCTTGAAACGCTTCATCAAGTCGGCGACAGTCACAGCATTCTTGGCCTCGTCGGCGCGTCGACGACCGTGAGCGCCTTCGGCCTGCTCATCCGGCCGGGACTCTTCAGCTGCCTGTGGCTGCTGCTTAGCCTGGTTAGGGTTTGCAGTGTGATCGCGACCGGAACGCACAGCGTCAGCACTAGGCATCTGAGCGCGACGCTTCTGTGCAGGCTTCGTCTCGTCCATGGCGGTCGTATCCACAACCAACGGCAGCTGGGAGGTCTCCTCGGAGTCCTGGCCAGTCCAGTTCACAGCAGCAAAAGTGCCAGTGTTGAATTTCGGCTTGCTGCGGTGCTGCGCCTTATGCGGTTGACTTGTCTGCTGTGCTTGCTGGGGCTTTGCGTCGTGACCCGCATTGTTACCGCTGCCCTGGCTCAGCTCGCGTACGCGCTCAGCCTTGGCGCGGACGGCGCGCTGTTCTCCTTCACCGAAGTCCTCACCGGTCAGCTCCGCAAGCTGCTGACGCATACGAGCCAGCTCCGCACGTAACTCCTCCAGGTGCTTATCGCGCTCATCCTGAGACTTCTTGGCCTCCGCCGCATACTTAGCTTGGGTTTCCGCCTCGCGCTTCTTCAGCTGCGCGCGTTCGCTCTGCAGCTGTGACTGGTAGTAGCTCTCTTGGTTTTCCGCCTGCTCACGAGCGAGCTTCAGGGCGCCCGCATAGCGCAGCACAAGCACCACACCAAAGAACGCGGCCCACAGAGCGGCGATCAGAGCTACCTTCAGCCAGCCATCGGAATCCATGAACAGCATCAGCACGCTTGCCAGCAGAGCCAGTACCACTAGGCCGAACATAAGGAATCGAGAGAAGCTCGAAGGTTCGTTCGACGCAACCTGCGACCCCTGGAGCTGGTTTCCCCGATAAGTGGAGTCATCTTCGTACCCCGGAGCATCCGGGGACTGACGCCCGTTAAAGGACTGCTGCGGCTGGTGAGACTGCTGTGGCTTAGGAGACTGCGGGAAGCTCATGGTCAACACACTACCCAACGTCGAGCCCGTTGGGCGTTAATGGCGCATCCGGCGGTGGCGCTTCACAGCTGCGTTCCAGCCACATACCGGCCACAACAGCAGCCAAAGCCCCCACCGCCCCAGCTATCACCCCAGGCAGATCGGCCTCCGCGGCCATTAGACGTCCCGCTTGCGGAATAACGTACATTCCCACCCCCGCAAACAGACCCAAAAACACAGCACCAGCCCACGCCGTTGCTTTCCCTAACGCTAACCACTGAGTCACAGTCGTCGGCTGCATCTGAGTACGATCCATGCCGATACCACTGTTGCCGATGCGCTTGCGGATCACCCACCCGCCTATCGCGCATACGATTGCGAAGATCCACAACAGTACGGAGCTTGTCGCCTTAATCGGCGGGAAACTGCCATAGAAGCTCAACGTACTGACCCAAGCAATAAGAGCACAGACTATAGCCACTAAGGCGACCGTAGAGATCTTCGTGCGCTTTAGCGGGCTCATCGTATCTGCCTCTTTATCCCTCTTTGACTCTCTCCAGACTGATACTCTTCAGACTAGCCAAGCGAGCCCGCGGTTACAGTTAGCTCCGCGGCGCAGCCGGGACAATGGCCTTCCGCTCCGCTGGATCGACCTCTTCCAACCACTCCAGGATGCTTCGCCCGGCCAAGCTACACCAAGGTTCCTGAACCAGCTGCAGATCATTAAGGGGCACCAACACGAATGCCCGCTCATGGGCATAGGGGTGTGGGATGACAAGCTCAAACCCCCACTTCCCCTGGGATTGGATGGGTTGGAACTGGGCGTCAAAACCAAAAAGTATATCCACATCGACAGTTCGCGGCCCCCACCGAACCTCGCGCTCCCGCCCCGCGACGGCCTCCGCGAATTGGCAGTGATGCAACAGCGCCAAAGGATCCAGCGATGTCCTGACGGCCACCACGGAGTTGCGGAATTCCTGCTGCTCTACCCCGCCCCACGGCGGAGTGGCGAAGATTCGCGACTTTTCCACGATGTCGATGGCCGGGTGCATTTCCAGCAGCTCATAAGCGCGTTCGATCTGCGCAGTGGGACTGCCGACGTCTCCCGGCAGGTTGGAGCCGATTCCCAGGAAAACAGTGATCATCGCTTGGACCTCCTAGCGACTACACGCACGTCAGCGAATGGATGGGCGATGGGAGCCTCGGGCTTGTGCACCGTGACCTCCACGGCATAAACCCCGCTGAGCTCGGCAATTTCATCGGCGATCTCCGAGGCCAGGGTTTCGATCAGGTCGTGGCTCTGCCCACGCGGCGTGCCCCGTCCTTCGACCGCATTGACCGCAATATCGGCCAGCTGCACATAGTCGATTGTGTTTTCCAGCGCGTCCGTGTCCGCGGCGGCGCGGAAGTCCGTCCACACCACCATGTCAACGATGAATTTTTGACCGGTGTCCTTCTCGTGTGAAAACACTCCGTGGTGGCCGAATGCTTCCACGCCCATGAGCTCGATGCGGTCAGCCACGTCGTGCCCTCCATTGCTCGTCGATGTCAGGACCGCATCCGGTGGCCATTGCGTGTGCAACATCCACGGCGGCCCGTGTCGGAGCTACTTTATGCACCCGGACGGCCCAGACGCCAACTGCCGCCGCGAGTGCAGAGGTCGCCGCAGTGGCATCGTCCGCGGATTCCGGGGTGCCAGGTTTGCCATCGCTGGCCGGGCGCAATGCTGTGAGAAAGCGCTTTCGCGAAGCTCCCACCAGCACCGGATAGCCCAACTGCACCAGTCTGTCCATCGCACCGAGCAGTTGCCAGTTCTCCCGTGGAGTTTTCGCAAAGCCGATGCCGGGATCCAGGTAAATCTGTTCCTTTGTGACGCCCGCCGCCTCCGCAGCTTCAATTCGCTTTTCCAGCCAGTGGATGACGTGGCCGACGATATCCTCACCGTGGTCGTGGTAGCCCTCGGCACCGGCGAACTCAGCGGCTTTTCCCTTGTTCCAATGCATGAGGATGATCGGCAGTCCGGATTCCGCAGCCAGCGGGAGCATGTCGGGGTCTGCCAGACCGCCGGAGACGTCGTTGAGATAGGTGACGCCCGCTTTCCACGCGACCCGCGCCGTCGAAGCCCGCATCGTGTCGATGCTGGTGGCGATTCCCCGACGGGATAGCTCCTCGATGACTGGGGTGACGCGGGCAGCCTCCACGGCTGGGTCGACGCGAGTTGCGCCTGGGCGGGTGGATTCCCCGCCGACGTCGATGATGTCCGCTCCATCGGCGACCATGGCTTCCGCGTGAGCCAAGGCGGCCTCGGTGTTGGGGTAGGCTCCGCCATCGGAAAAGGAATCCTCAGTGACGTTGAGAATGCCCATCACGAGGGTGCGCTGGGGGCTGGCAGGAGTTGGATCCGTCACGGTCGGATCAACGCCATCGCCTCTGCGCGGGAGGCAGCGTTCTTCTGGAACCCACCGCGAACAGCGGAGGTTACCGTATTAGCGCCGGGCTTGCGGATACCACGCATGGCCATGCACAGATGCTCGGCTTCCAAGACGACGATTACGGCGGAAGGATCCAGCTTTTCCACCAGCGCATCAGCCACCTGGGAGGTCAGGCGCTCCTGCACCTGCGGGCGCTTCGCCAGGCCATCAATGAGCCGTGCCAGCTTGGACAGGCCGGTGACCTTGCCGGATTCGCCGGGAATGTATCCGATGTGCGCCTTGCCGAAGAAGGGAACCAGGTGGTGCTCACACATCGAGTAGAAGGTGATGTCGCGGACGAGCACCAGCTCCCGGTGGTCTTCGCTGAAGGTCTTGTTGAGCACCTCGGTGGGGTCCTCGTACAGCCCCGAGCAAGTTTCGCGGTAGGCGCGCGCTACGCGGGCTGGGGTCTCTTGGAGCCCTTCGCGGTCGGGGTCCTCGCCAATGGCGAGCAGCAACTCACGGATGGCAGCCTCTGCCCGCTCCTGGTCGAAGGTGCCGGGAGCGAGTGGCTGTTGAGGGTTATTCACTAGTTGTCTTCCTGTTCCCGGTCATCATTCCGGTTCTTTTCCCATGGGAACGTTTGCTTCGGCATTTCCTGCCGACGGTGCTGTCCCTGGGGCTCAGCCTCTGGCTGCGGCTCCTGCGGCTCCTGCGGCTCCGGCTGTACATGCGGTTCCGGCTGCGGCTGAGGTGCCTGTGCCTCCTCTGCTACCTGTGGCTCCGGTGCCTCGTGTGCCTTCTGCTGTTGATGATCCGGCTGCTCATGAGCAGGCAGCTGGAAGCCACGTTCTTCCGGTACCGGAGGGACGAATTGACCATTCTGGCCGTACTGGGGCTGCTGAGCTTGCGGGCTGCTCTGCGACCGCTGGATCTGTGGGAACTGCTGCTGCCCCTGCTGCAGACGCTCTGCCTGTCGCTTCTCGTTCTGTGCCTTACGCTTCTCCATGCGTGCACGGCGAGCTGCGGAGAAGAAGTTCGTCCGCTCCGGTGGCTCCTCGCCACGCTCGCGCGCAAGCTCCACAGGGGTCTTCACCGGCTCCCGGTGATCGCACGGGCGGTCCAGATCCTGCATCGGGAAAATGTCAGAAACTTCACGGGTCTCAATCCCCTCGAAGATGGCCTCCAGATCCGGGCGACGCAGGGTCTCCTTCTCCAGCAGTTTGGAAGCCAAAGTATCCAGATAATCGCGGTTGTCCCGCAATACCTCGTAGGCAATCTGCTGCGCCTTGTTCATCAGCATGCGCACCTGATCGTCGATCTGGTTCGCAACATTCTGGGAAGGCTGGTTACCGCCCTGGCCACCCCGGCCGACGAAGGGGTCCCCCTCGTCCTGGCCATACTTCACGGCACCTACGACAGGGCTCATGCCGTATTCCACAACCATTGCACGGGCAATGTTCGTAGCCATCTCGATATCTGCAGAGGCGCCCGTCGTCGGATTACCAAACACCAACTCCTCAGCAGCTCGGCCACCCATGGCAAAGACCAGACGGGCAAACAACTCGGAACGGTTGTACATGCCCTTGTCGTCTTCCGGCGCCGTCATCGCGTGACCGCCAGTGCGGCCGCGAGCTAGGATCGTCACCTTGTACACACGGTCAATGTCCTTCATGGCCCAGGCCGCCAGCGTATGACCGCCCTCGTGGTAGGCAGTGACCTTCTTTTCATGCTCCGAAATGATCTTGGAGCTGCGACGCGGTCCACCCACCACACGGTCAGTGGCTTCCTCCAGCGCATCGGCGGTAATCACATTGCCTTCTACGCGGGCGGTCAGCAGGGCTGCCTCATTCAGCACGTTCTCCAGATCCGCACCCGACATGCCCGCAGTACGCTTCGCCAAAGACTTCAGATCCACGTCCTTGGCTAGCGGCTTGTCCTTCGCATGTACGTTGAGAATCTGCTCACGGCCAGCCAGGTCGGGGTTGGTCACCGGAATCTGGCGGTCAAAGCGACCTGGGCGCAGCAGAGCGGGATCCAGAATGTCAGGACGGTTGGTAGCAGCCATCAGGATCACACCATCGCGGTCGCCGAAGCCGTCCATTTCCACCAGCAACTGGTTCAGAGTCTGCTCACGTTCGTCGTGACCGCCGCCCATGCCGGCACCACGCTGGCGACCGACCGCATCGATCTCATCGACGAAGATGATGCATGGAGAGTTTTCCTTTGCCTGCTTGAACAGGTCGCGAACGCGAGAAGCACCCACGCCGACGAACATCTCCACGAAGTCGGAACCCGAGATGGTGAAGAATGGCACACCGGCTTCGCCGGCCACGGCACGAGCCAGGAGCGTCTTACCCGTACCGGGCGGGCCATACAGCAGAACACCCCGCGGAATTTTGGCGCCCAAAGCCTCGTAGCGGGTCGGGTCAGTCAGGAAGTCGCGGATCTCATCCAGCTCCTCAACCGCTTCGTCTGCACCGGCAACATCGTCGAAGGTTGTATCCGGGTTATCTTTGTTGAGCTGCTTGGCGGTGGATTTACCGAAGCCAAAAGCACCCATGCCGCCGCCACCCTGCATGCGCGACAGCATGAACATCAGCAGGCCGAAAATCAGCAGCATCGGCAGCAGCATCACCAAAAGGCTGCCCAGGAAACTATCTTCGGTGACCTTGGTGTTGTACTTCTCCGCCTCGGACTTCTGCACCGCATCGAAGATCTCCGGAGCCGTGCGCCCGGGGTACTTCGCGATGATTTGCTCGATGTCCTTCTTGCCGTCGACTTCGATCGACTTCTTCAGCTTCAGCTGTACCTGCTGCTCACGATCGTTGATCTGAGCTTCCTTGACGTTCTTCTCGTCCAGCTGCTTCATGGCCACGGAGGTTTCAACCTCGTCATAACCACGGGCGTCATCAGTTAGAACACCGAATGCATAGATCGCGATAAGAACCACGGCGACGATTCCCGCGATCCTCAGTACCTTCTTCTTGTCCATATTTCCTAGTGAGTTGTTGAGTTAAAAAGCCGTGCGAACAGTGCTTTATTCGTAAACGCGAGGGTGCAGAGTGCCCACGTAGGGCAGATCGCGGTAGCGTTCGGCGAAGTCCAGGCCATAGCCCACGACGAACTCGTTGGGAATCTCGAATCCAACATCGGCCAGCTCAATCTGTACCTTCTGAGCCTCGGGCTTACGCAGCAAAGTAACGACGGACAGCGACTTCGGATGGCGGTTACGCAGGTTTTTCATCAGCCAGGACAGGGTCAGTCCGGAGTCGATAATGTCCTCGACAATCACCACGTTGCGACCCTCGATGTCACGATCCAGATCCTTGAGGATACGCACCACGCCTGAAGAGCTGGTGGAATTGCCATAAGAGCTCACTGCCATGAACTCCAGCTGAGTTGGGATATCCAGCGCCCGTGCGAAGTCGGTAATAAAGAACACCGCGC
Source organism: Corynebacterium sp. 22-2729 (assembly GCF_053479475.1). Taxonomy (NCBI): domain Bacteria; kingdom Bacillati; phylum Actinomycetota; class Actinomycetes; order Mycobacteriales; family Corynebacteriaceae; genus Corynebacterium; species Corynebacterium sp. 22-2729. Next base: position 221,700 of record NZ_JBRBCA010000001.1, on the reverse strand, counting down.
CCTTCAGCACACAAATGAGGATGAGGTCATCTTCTTCATCACGGAAACGGTCAGCGGTGGCCTTAGCCAGTTCTGCAACGCGAGCTTGCAGCGTTTCCTCGTCAATGAGGACACTTTCTAGGTCGTCGCCGTACGGATTTTCCGGGACATTGAAGTTCTTTTCGCTATGCATCGCAGACCTCGTCTCGTCGTGATTGGCTGTGTTAGTTCTCGGGTAGTTACTGGGTAGCTACTGGGGTGTTTTCTCGGCGGTATTCCGTCGTCGACTTCTCCGCCTTTAATGCCTGCCTGGCATTCTAGCGCGCAGCTACGACCGGGGGACAGTCGCCAACTGCAGATACCCTTCGCAGCGCCGTACCACCAGTCGGTGGGTACGCCGTTTCTCATTCATTGTAGGTGAGCCCGGCACCCCACCTGGACTTTCTTCCAAAGGCCCCTCCACAGGCCATGGCACCGCGGTACCTCCCTGCCCTTTCCACGCCATAACCAGCGCGTCTATTGCCTTGAGATGGCTACTTGTCAGAGGTCCCGTTTTATCGGTCAGCCACCGCCTCACGATCCTGCGCCGAAGCGCCGCTGGGTGCCGTTGTAATTCGGCGCAGTTTAATGACGCCCCCTTTTCAGCGACCGCTAACTCCCTTTCCGCCAACGCGTTGAGCAATTCGGCGTCTTCCCGCAGCATCCGTGCGGTTCGCGCCACATTGGCTCCGAAGTGTTCCCCGAGGGCATCGTGCAAAAAAGGCAGCACCTGGGTGCGAATACGGCTGCGCAGATACGCATTGCTGTAGTTGTGTGGGTCCTCCCACCACTGCACGCCCGCGCTGCAGCATTCGGCCTCCGTCTGTTCCCGTGTACAGCGCAGCAGGGGGCGGCCCAGCCATGCTGCGCCCGCAGCCACTGCCGCATGGTCAATGTGTACGGCGCGCATCCCCGCAATGGCCTCTGCTCCGGATCCGCGAACCAACCCGATGAGTACTCCCTCGGCATCGTCGTCGGCAGTGTGAGCAACCAGTAGTGGCCTCCCGGCCGCAGCGGCACCTAGCGCACGGTAGCGTGCTTCGCGCGCCGGCCCCTCCCCCGCTCCATCGACATCAACGGTGCGGATCTCCGCGGTAGCTCCCAGCGTGCAAGCGGTCTCCGCGGCCTTACATGCAATCTCCGCGGAGCGTTCCTGCAGTTGATGATCCACCACCACCGCATGCACCGGGATGTCACAGCGCAGTAAGCCGTGTACGAGTGCCAGGGAATCGGCTCCGCCCGACAGCCCTACGGCTACCCCGGCGCGCACCTGCTGCGCTCGGATCGTGGGTGTACCTGGGGGATCCAACTCCTGCAGCCAAGCTCGGATCTCCGATTGAACGCTCATGAGAGAAAGCTACCGGGCGGTACGCACCGCGTTCGCCAACCGGTCCAGAGCCGGACGAGCGGTGTTTGGATCCGACTCATTCGACAGGAAAGCAAAGGTCAGTGGCCTGCCAGAGGCCGTCATCACTGTTCCTGCCAGAGCATTCACCCCAGAAAGAGTGCCGGTCTTAGCTCGCACCCAGCCGGCGGAGTTCTCCGCCCCGGAGCCTTCGCCATAGCGCGCCTCTAAGGTGCCTTCCACACTGGAGACCGGCAGCAGGTCCAGAATCGGACGCACGTCCTTGTTGGCCAGCACGCCGTCTAACTCATGGGCGGTCAGGCGGTTCTTTTCGCTCATTCCAGAATTATCAAAGAGCACTGCATCGGCCGTATCAATACCGTGTTCACGCAGCACGTCCAGCGTCGCACCGGTAGCGCCCTCAAAGGTCGTTGGCGCCCCCTTTGCCTTGGCAACCTCGCGGCCAATGGCCTCTGCCAGCAAGTTATCGCTGTGTACCAGCATGTCGCGCAAGCGCACCTTTAGCGGTGCAGAGGTGACAGTTGCAATGGATTTGGCGCCACTGGAATTCGGCGTCATTTCGTCTTCGACAGCAACCTTCGCATCCACGCCAAGCGCATCAGCTACAGCGCGCCCCACATCTTCGCCGGGGGTGTGGGAACGAGCGGAATCGGACTTATTGGGATCGAGTCGGCCCGCATCAAGCATCACGGCATCGAGGTTGGCGACATTGCCTCCATCGATGTCGTCGTGATCCCAGGTTTCATTGAAGAGGTCGCCAGAACGCGGTGAGTTATCGACCACGATGGAAGTCACAGATTGGCTACCGAGTTGTTTCTTTGCTTCCTTGGCCAACTCGGCAATAGAGGCCGCATCAGTGAAGAACCCCTCGCCATTGCGCGACAAGGTCACGTCTCCGTCGCTGCGCAGAATGAGTGTGCTCGGATCCTGGGGATCCTGCAGTAGTTCAGTGCGCCACGTACTGTCATGGTCCAGCGCCAGCAGCGCAGCTGCGGCCGTAAAGATCTTGGTCGACGACGCCGGGGTGAGCTTTTGGTTTTCATCCTCGGCCCACAGCACCTCGCCAGTCTCCACATCCGTGACGGAGGCAGAAAGAACGCCCAAGGCGGGATCCGCGGCAGCGCGCCGCACGGCAGTCTGCACGTCGGGCACCGATCCGGTGGGAGTGTTCATGACTGCAGTGGGTTCGGCAATCTGCTGGGGCTCGTGCACCTCATAGCGGTTGCTCATTGACCACACCACAGCAGCCCCCACCACTAGAGCGACGACGACTACGAAGGCGACGATGCTCCACAGCCAGACTTTCAGGGACTTCTGCTTACTCACTCGCTTCACCCTAGCCGAAAAACACCGCTCGGTTAGAATGGTGCGCATGAGCAAAAACATCGAAGTAACCATTGAAATCCCGAAGGGTTCCCGCAACAAGTACGAGGTCGACCACGAGTCCGGCAAGGTCTACCTGGATCGCTACCTGTTCACCCCCATGGCCTACCCGGCTGACTATGGGTTTATTGACCACACGCTGGGCGAGGACGGCGATCCGCTGGACGCACTGGTGATCCTGCCGGAGCCGGTATTCCCTGGCGTGATCGTGAAGGCTCGCCCGGTCGGCGTATTCAAGATGACCGACGAGGCCGGCGGTGACGACAAGCTGCTGTGCGTACTGGATGACGTCCGCTTCGAGCAGTTCCAAGACATCGAAGACATCGATCAGTTCACCAAGAACGAGATCGAGCACTTCTTCGTTCACTACAAGGACCTGGAGCCGGGCAAGGAAGTCAATGGTTCCGGTTGGGGCAACAAGGCTGAGGCCGAGCGCATCCTGCAGGAAGCCATCGATCGCCACCAGGATTAATCGCGCTGAATGTATGCGCTGACTAGTTGCGCTGCCTAATAGCGTCTATCCTTCGACGCCGTTAAGTCTGGCCGAGCGAGAGAATCAGCCTAGCCAGCCTGACGTACTAGGCCTTCGGAGGGGGATTAACGATCCCCCTCCGTTTTCTTTTGCCAGCGGGTGGCTGCCTGGTGGGCAATCTCAATAAGCACAGCACCGCCCGCCCCTACGGCCAGACCCAAACTCATAAGTTGCAGATTCTCCGGGTGCAGCATCAATAGCTCGCGGAATGGTGGAACGAGGAAAATCACCAGGTATCCGCCCACACAGCAGACCAGCAGTAGTACCTTCCACCAGACCAGTGGTCTTGCCACGATGCCCAGCACCCAAAGCCCCATAGTGATCAGCGCCACAAGTACTGCAGTCCCGGCCTGCTGCCGTTGGATCTCCGGCACATCGGCGCCGGGGTAGATGATGATCCACATCGCCACACAGATGCTGCCGATAAGCACTCCGGAGGGGATGGCCAAGGACAGCACGCGTTGAACGAACCCTTCGCGCGGGCGCTCCGTGTTGGGAGCCAGAGACAGTACAAACGCTGGAATACCGATAGTGAACCATCCAGTGATCGTCACGTGAATCGGCTGGAATGGGAACGCGATACCCAGCACCGCTACCACTAGTGCGAGCACCACTGAATAGACGGTTTTCGTCAGGAAAAGGTGGGCTACGCGCTCGATATTGCCGATCACCCGGCGCCCTTCGGCCACCACGCGCGGCAGCGCGGAAAACTTATTCGTCAGCAGCACCAGCTGCGCCACGCTGCGTGTCGCCGGTGCACCCGACCCCATGGCTACGCCAATGTCGGCTTTCTTCAGCGCCAACACGTCATTGACTCCATCGCCGGTCATCGCGACCGTGCGATTCTGTCGGTGCAGAGATTCCACCATTTGCTGTTTTTGCTCGGGGCTCACACGCCCGAAGACGTTTGCACGGGCAATCTCTTCGTCAAAGGCTGCCTCATCCAGGTCGCTGAGCGTACGGGCGTCGACCGCTACAAGCTCCCGGTCCGTAGCCTTGCGTGCCACAGCTGCCACCGAGTCCGGGTTGTCGCCGGAGATGACTTTGATGTCCACGTTTTGTTTATCGAAGAACTCGAGCGTCTCGCGGGCATCGGAGCGCAGTTGTTGGCGCAGCACAACCAGCACAGGTTCGTCGAGTTGCGGGGCGGCATCCATGGTGAGGCTGTCGGTGTTCATCCAATCGTGACCGCCGCCTTTGACCTGGCCGAAAACGAGAAGGCGAAGCCCCTGATCCCCTAGTTTCTTGGCTGTTTTGGCGGCGGGGCTTCCTTCGTGCAGAAGTACATCAGGCGCGCCCATGATCCACGCAGTGGCATTGGATACAGCGAACCCCGAGAACTTGTACCGCGAGTTAAAGGGAATCTCTTGGCCCTGCCACTGTTCGGGTTCTACGCCCCACTCACGCAACCCGGCCACGATAGAGCGGGCGGTGTCGTTGAGCTCGTCCTGGGCGCTCAGCATGGCGGCGAGGTTGCGGCCCCAGGATTCCTCCGCGTCCTTTCCTTCGGCGGTGACGATGGAGTCCAGCTCCATCTCATTCGTGGTGAGCGTTCCGGTCTTATCCGTGCATACAGTATTGACGCGGGCGAGTCCCTCAATAGCTACGAGTTCGTTGACCAGGGCTTTGAACTTGCCGAGGCGGATTACGCCCGCGGCAAAAGCTATGGAAGTCATGAGAACCAGTCCCTCCGGCACCATCGGAACGATAGCGGCAGCCATTGAGAGGATGGATTCGCGCAGGCTCGTGCCAGAACGCACAAGCTGGGTCCAGATTGTAAGAATGCCGGTGGGGATCAACAGCCAGGTAATGACCTTGAGGATGCTATTGATCCCGTTCATAAGCACGGAATCGGTAAGCGAAAACTCGCTTGCTTGCGACGCCAAGCGTGCGGCATAGGCCTCGTCTCCGACCTTGTCGGTGCGAAACAATGCGGAGCCCTCATTGACGATGGAGCCCGAAAGGATTTCCGCTCCTTCCGCCTTGGACACAGCATCGGATTCCCCTGTGAGTTGGGATTCGTCGACGCGCATAGAACCAGAAACCACGGTGCCGTCCACGACGACCTCGTCACCGGGGCGAAGTTTGATGATGTCCCCCAGCACCACCTCGTGCTGTGGAATGGACTTTTCTACACCATCGCGGATGACAGTTGGTTCTGATTCGCCGACAATGCGCAGCTTGTCGAGAGTCTTCTTGGCCCGCAGTTCCTGGATCACGCCCACCGCGGAGTTGGCGATGATAAGTAGGCCGAAGGCAGCATTGATCACTGAGCCAGTGGACAGCACGATTGCACACAGCACACCGAGGATGGCGTTGACGCGCGTGAAGATATTGGCGCGCAGGATCTGTGCCACACTCCTGCCGGTTCCGCTGCCCGGCGCATTAATCTCGCCGCGCTGCGTGCGTGCTGCTACCTCTTCAGTAGTGAGCCCCCGCGTGGGGTCGGTATCAACCCGCCCGCTCGTGCTCTCCACTTCAACCTCCTTCGTTGATGGCCACTAGAAAACTGCTCTCAGTGCTCCTTCCATTTAACTCCACTTAACTCCCCACCCAACCCTTGCCTACAATGGGGCGACATGAGTGAATTCGAGACTGTACAGCCCACCGACGTTCCCTCCGGCGCGCAGCTGGTCGACATCCGCGAGGTAGATGAATACAACCAGTGGCATGCCGAGGGCGCGATTAACCTTCCTCTTTCCGAGCTGCAGGCCCGATACGGCGAGCTGGATCTGAACGAGGATATTTACCTCATTTGCCTGTCTGGTGGCCGCTCCGCCCGTGCCTGCCAGTGGCTTGAGCAAAACGGCATCGAAGCTATCAACGTGGCCAATGGCACGGCTGGTTGGCGCGACGCCGGCCTCCCCATCGTGGGGCAACCCCACAATTAGACAACACCCATTGTCAGCGTTATATTTGTGGCATGTCCGAATCTATGCCACTACCCGCTGACTTGTTGTCTTCGCCCTCATTCCAGCTTGAGCGCCTCCGCCGTCGCACTCGCGATTTTGTGGAGACGGCGCTCGCTGCAGAGGGCTTCAACCTGCGTGAATTCTGGGTTCTTGCCTGCCTCGTCGATGGCGATGCAGCTAGCCAGGCAACGCTGGGTGAAATCCTTGGAGTGGATCGTTCCGATATGGTTCGCCTCGTCGATTCCCTGGAAAAGCGCAGCCTCGCGAAGAGGGTCAAAGATCCGAAGGATCGCCGCCGCCAAATCATCTCGGTAACTAAGAAGGGCAATAAGGCCTACAGTGGCCTGGCCCCACTGGTTCACGCCGCAGAGGATAGGGCACTTGATGACTCGACCTCCAAGCAGCTGAAGCACTTGAGCAAGCTAGCCAAGGCCATCATCGCGAGCGAGGAGGCCTAGACCCACAGTGCACATCCCTTCCCGGTACCTCCGTTCTAACGAGGCACCGGAGCCTCGCACGCTCATCGACATTGTTCGTGCGACGGCTTCGGCATGCCCTGAAGCCCCCGCCATCGACGACGGCAAGGGGGTCATTACCTATTCCGAGCTCCTCGACGAGATCGAAACGACCGCTAAATGGCTGCACGAGCGCGGCCTTGGTCGCGGCGACCGCATCGGTATTCGCATGCCCAGCGGCGATCGCGCGCTCTACATAGCTATTCTGTCGACCCTCGCAGTCGGTGCTGCTTATGTACCTGTGGACGCCGACGACCCCGAGGAACGAGCCTCCCTTGTCTTTGGCGAGGCCAATGTGGCCGCAATCTACGGCGCCGACGGGCTGCGGGTAGTTGACGAGACCTTGCAGCCCGGTTCGAGCACCGGTTCCGATAATTCCGCTAAGGCCTTCGGCCCTGACCTGGAAACCGATGCATGGATCATCTTCACCTCCGGCTCCACGGGTAAGCCAAAGGGTGTCGCGGTAACGCACCGCAACGCCGCAGCTTTCGTGGATGCTGAGGCCGAAATGTTCCTACAGGATGAGCCATTGGCTCCTGGCGACCGTGTCCTGGCTGGCCTATCCGTCGCCTTCGACGCTTCGTGTGAGGAAATGTGGCTGGCCTGGCGCCACGGCGCCTGCCTAGTGCCTGCCCCGCGTGCCCTCGTGCGTTCCGGCGTGGACCTGGGGCCCTGGCTGGTTTCCCGCAACGTGACCGCTGTGTCCACCGTGCCTACCCTGGCTGGACTCTGGCCTGACGAAGCTCTGGACGCAGTACGCCTGTTGATCTTCGGCGGTGAAGCCTGCCCGCCAGAACTGGCCGCCCGCCTGGCCACCGACTCCCGCGAACTGTGGAACACATATGGCCCGACCGAGACCACCGTCGTCGCCTGCGGAACCACCATGGATGGGGTGCGCCCGGTATCAATCGGCATTCCCCTCCGCGGCTGGGATCTAGCCGTCGTGGATGCCAACAACCTGCCGGTCGGCTGGGGCGAAACCGGCGAACTCATCATTGGTGGCGTTGGCTTGGCTCGTTACTTGGATCCAGAAAAGGATGCAGAGAAGTTCGCGCCCATGCCGGAGCTCGGCTGGGAGCGTGCTTATCGTTCCGGTGACCACGTACGCCTCGAGGAAGATGGCCTGTACTTCGTCGGTCGCATCGACGACCAGGTGAAGATCGGTGGGCGTCGAATCGAACTCGGCGAGGTAGACGCGGCGCTATCCGCCCTCCCCGGCGTGCGCAGTTCCACCGTCGTCGTGCAGACCACCGGTGGCGGAGACAAGGTACTGGTGGGATACGTCTCTACAGAGGAAAGCGTAGAGAGTTTCGACCAGCAGCAGGCTCTGCAGCAACTGCGCGATGCACTGCCCGCAGCCATGGTTCCGCGCCTCTGCGCGCTGGACGAGCTGCCGGTAACGACCTCCGGCAAGGTAGACAAGAAAGCTCTGCCGTGGCCACTGCCCTCCACTGGCACCGCTGAGTTCGACAACCCGACCCAGCAATGGCTGGCCGAACTGTTCGCCGATGCCCTGGGCACTGCAGTGAACAGCCCGGATGCGGATTTCTTTAATCTCGGTGGCACCTCTTTGGGTGCCGCAACGTTGATTAGTCGCGTCCGTAAGGAAGTCCCGACTGTCAGCGTGCGCGATCTTTATGATCACTCTCGTCTGGCCGCCCTGGCCGAGCACATCGACTCGAAGCGCGAGAAGGCCGGTACCAAGGGAACCAGCTCCGGCGCACAGGCCAAGGACGTGAAACCCGCCAAACCGGTGGGCATCGGCACCCGCCTGGCGCAGGCGCTAATCCAGATTCCGGCGCTAACCCTAGCGGGCGCGCAATGGGTCACTTGGATCCTGGTGTTTAATGCAATCCTTTTCCACGGCTCCTCCTGGGCGAGCGACCTCCCGTGGGTCGTCGACGTTCCCTTGGCCGTGGTCATTGCTGCAGTGATCATCTTCGCTACCCCCTTGGGCCGCCTGCCGCTGTCCGCGCTGCTCATTCGCCTGATAACCGCCGGCATCGGCGAGGGCGATTACAAACGTGGCGGCTCGGTTCACCTGCGTATCTGGGCTGCCGAACGCGTGGCGGATTCCTCCGGCGCTCGCGATGTCTCGGGTGCGGCCTGGATTACCACGTACGCTCGTTGGCTGGGCGCAAAGGTCGGCAAGGGTGCGCAGATGCACACCCTTCCACCAGTCACCGGCCTGCTCACTCTGGGTAAGCACTGCTCTATCGAGCAGGAAGTGGATCTTTCTGGCTACTGGCTGGAGGGCGACGTACTGCGCGTCGGCAGGATTGAGATCGGCAAGGATGCCTCCATCGGCGCCCGCTCTACCCTGTTCCCGGGCGCGCGCATCGGCGCACGTGCTCACATCGAGCCCGGCTCGGCTGTGACGGGAGCCAAGAAGGTCAAGGCAGGGTCGCAGTGGGCTGGTTCGCCCGCGGTGAAGGTCGGCAAGGCCCGCAACCGCTTCCCAGAGCAGGCTGCCCCGCGGCGCACCATGTGGTTCTGGCTCTATGCGCTGAGCGCAATCGTCATGTCCCTGCTGCCCCTCGTGGCCCTGTTCGCCGCCGCTGCGTTCGTACTGTGGCTTGTTCCTTCCGACGCCCCCTTGCTGGCACTTCCCCTTGCAGCAGCCGGTGGCCTGGTGGCATTTGCCACCTACACCGCACTGACTTGGCTATTCGTTCGCGTGCTATCTATAGGCCTCAAGCCGGGCGTGGTGGCCGTCCGCAGCCTCAGTGGTTGGCGGGTATGGGCCATTGAGCGTCTGATGGATAGTGCGCGTACTCAGCTGTTCCCGATGTACGCCGCCCAGCTGACCCCGCTGTGGTTCCGTAGCCTGGGCGCCAAGGTGGGCAAGGACGCGGAGATCTCCACCGCCGTGATGGTGCCGCGCTTCGCAGAGGTGCGTGAAGGCGCATTCCTGGCGGATGACACGATGGTCGGCGGTTATGAGCTCGGCGGTGGCGGCTGGATGCTTACCGGCAACACGAAGGTCGGTAAGCGCTCCTTCCTGGGCAACTCCGGTATTGCCGGCCCGGAACGCACACTGAAGAAGAACTCTTTGGTGGCTGTACTCTCCTCTACCCCGGAGAAGACGAAGTCCGGCAGCAACTGGCTGGGTTCCCCACCGGAGCGTCTACGTCGCGTGACCGTGGAAGCTGGCGGCGAGTCCCGCACCTATAACCCGGGCTTCGGCCTGAAGGTGGCTCGTGGCATTGTGGAGACTCTGCGCCTGCTGGCGCCGATGACCTCCGCCATGATTGCCGCGGGTGTGGTGCTGGCACTTCAGTGGATGCTGGTAAACCAGGGCATCTGGCAGACGTTCGCTGTCTCTGGCGTAGTTCTGGTCGGCGCGGGCTTTATAGCCGCGGCGGTGACGGTGCTGATGAAGTGGCTGTGTGTGCAGCGCATCAAGGCTGGCGACCACCAACTTTGGTCGGCTTTCGTCTGGCTCAACGAGCTACAGGATCAGTTTGTGGAGACCGTGGCCGGCCCATGGTTCCTGGCCCACACAATGGGCACCGGCAGCCTGAATATGTTCCTACGCACCCTCGGCGCAAAGATCGGCCGGGGTGCTTGGCTGGATACCTATTGGCTGCCGGAGGCGGATCTGGTGAAGATCGGCCGCGGCACCAGCGTAGGCCCGGGTTGTGTGGTGCAGACGCACCTATTCCAGGACCGAGTGATGAGTTTGGATACCGTCACGCTCGGTGACGGTGCAACGATGGGACCACACAGCGTGGCCCTGCCTGCCGCAGCGATCGAGCAGGCAGCGACGGTCGGCCCGGCGTCACTAGTTATGCGCGGCGACCACGTGCCTGCAGCCACTAGGTGGCAGGGCAACCCGATCGAGATCGTCGACTAGTCGCCGATCTGGTCGCGGCCGCGCTTGACGATCTTCGGATCCGGTTCGCCGACGACCTCGTGGTCCTTGTCGGCGTATTCGAACTTCGACAGGACGTAGCGCATAGCGTTGATGCGAGCGCGCTTCTTGTCGTTGGACTTAATGGTGATCCACGGGGACTCGTTGGTGTCCGTGTAGCGGAACTGCTCTTCCTTGGCACGGGTGTAGTCATCCCACTTGTCCAGGGAGGCCAGATCCATGGGGGAAAGCTTCCACTGACGAACCGGGTCCACCTGGCGAATGGCGAAGCGGGTGCGCTGCTCCTTCTGGGTGACGGAGAACCACAGCTTCGTCAGGGAGATGCCCGAGCCCATGATCATGTTCTCCAGCATAGGAACCTCGCGCAGGAACTCTGCGTGCTGATCGTTGGTGCAGAAGCCCATCACGCGCTCCACGCCAGAGCGGTTGTACCAGGAGCGGTCGAAGAAGACGATCTCGCCGCCGCATGGGAAGTGTTGGACGTAGCGCTGGAAGTACCAGGAGGTGGACTCGCGCTCAGAAGGCTTCTCCAAAGCCACAGTGCGGGCACCACGGGGGTTGAGGTGCTCGTTGAAGCGCTTGATGGTGCCACCCTTGCCGGCAGCGTCGCGTCCCTCGAAAATGATGATGTGCTTCTGGCCCGTATCCTTGGTCCAGTTCTGGAACTTCAGCAGCTCGATCTGCAGGGCGCGCTTGGTGGTTTCGTACTCCTCGCGGCTCATCCGCTCGTCGTAGGGGTACTGGTCGCGCCAAGTATCGACGCGGTGGCCGTCGGGGGTGATCAGTACCGGATCGTCTTCATCCGAATCGTCCACCAAGTAGCCCTCGGTAGCGGCCAGATCAACCATGTGGAATTCTTCTTCGGCCATGTGCCTAGGTTCTCCTTCGCCTGAAGCTTTTAGACTCTAATTAACACTATCTAGTCTAGTGCGTTCGGTGTTGCCATACAGCGCTGAATGATGTTGCGATACAGCACGGCTCAATTAGGCATGAAAAAACCCCGGCCGAAGCCGGGGTTTTAACAATCGCTAGAAGCGGAACTTACTTGGAAGCACCGGTCCAAGCAACGATGGTCTTGATAACGTCCTTCAGGCCCTTGAAGATGTTGCCGAAGCCGCCCAGGAAGTCGCCCAGCTGGCCGAAGATGGTGGTAATCTGATCGATCATGATGTTCTCCTCTTAAGAGATTGAGGGGCGCCAGTTTTTCTGTGCCCAGAACTTTCTAGTGGTAGTGACGCCCCCTGTAGGCCGTCTGGGGAATACAGTAGCGTATCTGCGAAACAACACAACCCCTGAGAGGACTCTTCCCCACACCATTCCCCCAGCAGGGGGTAACAGTTTGGTAAAGTCCCTGCTCAGGGGTTATTTTACGGTTAGTATACCTAGGTAAATTTTAGGGAAACTAGCTATTTTTAACAGTTTTCCGGGACTCTTCCAAGCCCCGAGAAACTCGGGCTAAAGCCTTTAGAAGCCGCCCATGCCACCCATCTCATCGGCACCCGGCATAGCCGGTGCTTCAGGCTCCGGCTTATCCGCGACTACAGCCTCAGTCGTCAGGAACAGCGCGGCGATGGAAGCGGCGTTCTGCAGCGCAGAACGGGTCACCTTCACCGGGTCGGAAATGCCGGCCTCCAGGAGGTCCACATACTCGCCGGTGGCAGCGTTCAGACCCTGACCGACAGGCAGGTTGGCAACCTTATCGACAACCACACCGGGCTCCAGGCCAGCGTTGTGGGCGATCTGCTTCAGCGGGGAAGCCAGAGCGGCGCGCACAATCTGTACACCGGTTGCCTCGTCGCCTTCCAGACCCAGGTTGTCGTCCAGCACGCTGGCGGTCTGCAGCAGAGCTGCGCCACCGCCGGCGACAATGCCCTCCTCTGCGGCTGCCTTAGCGTTACGCACGGCATCCTCGATACGGTGCTTACGCTCCTTCAGTTCCACCTCGGTAGCAGCGCCGACCTGCAGCACTGCAACACCGCCGGACAGCTTAGCCAGTCGCTCCTGCAGCTTCTCTGCGTCGTAGTCGGAGTCTGCGTTCTCGATCTCCTGGCGGATCTGCTTGATACGGCCAGCCAGCTGTTCAGGGGAACCTGCACCATCGACGATGGTCGTGTCGTCCTTGGTCACCACAACCTTGCGGGCGGTGCCCAGCATTGGCAGGTCGGCGGTCTCCAGGGACAGGCCAACCTCCTCCGCGATAACCTGGCCACCGGTCAGGATCGCAATGTCCTGCAGCTGTGCCTTGCGGCGGTCGCCGAAGCCCGGTGCCTTCACGGCGACGGACTTGAAGGTGCCACGAATCTTGTTCACAACCAGGGTGGACAGAGCCTCACCCTCGATATCCTCAGCAACGATCAGCAGCGGCTTGCCGGACTGCATAACCTTCTCCAGCAGCGGCAGCAGATCCTTTACGTTGGAGATCTTGGAGCTAACCAGCAGGATGTACGGATCCTCCAGAACAGCCTCGCCACGCTCTACGTCGGTGGCGAAGTAACCGGAGATGTAGCCCTTGTCGAAGCGCATACCCTCGGTAACCTCAAGGTTCACACCGAAAGCGTTAGACTCCTCAACGGTGATCACACCGTCCTTGTTCAGCTGGCCATCGCCGACCTTGTACATAGCCTCGGCGATCAGCTGGCCGATCTTCTCATCAGCAGCAGAGATGCCAGCGGTAGCGGCGATCTGCTCCTGAGTCTCAATCTCCTTGGCGTGCCCCAGCAGCTCAGCCGTTACCTTCTCCACGCCAGCCTGGATACCGCGCTTAATACCCATTGGGTTGGAACCGGCTGCCACGTTGCGCAGTCCTTCACGGACCAGAGCCTGGGCCAGAACGGTAGCGGTGGTGGTGCCGTCGCCAGCGACGTCATCGGTCTTCTTGGCAACTTCCTTGACCAGCTCTGCGCCGATCTTTTCGTAGGGGTCTTCCAGCTCGATTTCGCGAGCGATCGTCACACCGTCGTTGGTGATCGTCGGGGCGCCCCACTTGCGCTCCAGGACGACGTTGCGTCCCTTCGGGCCGAGGGTTACCTTAACCGCGTCTGCCAGGGTGTTCAGACCCTTTTCCAGCCCGCGGCGTGCTTCTTCGTCGAATGCAATCATTTTAGCCATGAGGCTTTTCGATCCTCCGTTAGAGTTGGCGACACATACGGTTCAGATCAAGCGCCCGCGACGGCACGGGGGACGAATGTCGCGACGTCCACCCTCACTTCATCTGACGGTTATTTTCTGGCACTCCCTTAGTTCAAGTGCTAACCCCGTTTTTAGCACTCTCCCTTGCCGTCTGCAAGATACTGTCCAGGAGAGTCAGCTGTCCGAGACGGTCGCTACAGTAGTTATTTATGAGCGATACCAACATTGATTCCAATGCCTCTCAGTTAGACCTCGCACGCACCGCCATCGCGGAGCAGATGCCGCAGCTCAAGGAAGACCTCACCAAACTCGTATCTTTCAAGTCTGTCCACTCCACCCCAGGACTGGAGGAAGATAACGCCGCGGCCGCCCAGTGGGTCGTTGATGCTTTCACCAGCGTAGGCATTCCCGTCAGCGGCCATGTCACCACCGATGGCTCCACCTCCGTCATTGGCTTGCGTGAACCTGCCGAGGGCTACCCCACCATCCTTCTCTATTCGCACTTCGACGTTCAGCCTGCGGGTGATGTAACCGAGTGGACCGATGACCCGTGGACTCTTACCGAGCGCGATGGTCGCTGGTATGGCCGCGGAACCGCTGACTGCAAAGGCCACGTTGCCATGCACGTTGCAGTACTGCGCGCCCTTTCTATTCTTTCGGACGCCCACTTCCCCGCCGCTAAGAAACTCGGCATCCGGATCGTTGTCGAAGGCTCGGAAGAGCGCGGAGGCTATGGCTTGGAGGACCTTTTGGCCGAGAAGCCGGAGCTTTTCGCTGCCGACACTTTCCTGATTGCCGATTCCGGAAATGACGTTTTGGGCGAGCCAAGCCTCTGCACCGCGTTGCGCGGTTCCGCACCGGTGACAGTGCGACTCCGCACCCTGGAGCAACCCATGCACTCCGGCCAATTCGGCGGCGCGGCTCCCGATGCCCTCGTAGAGCTAGTGCAACTACTATCCACCCTGCACGACAGCGACGGCCTGGTGGCCGTCCCGGGGTTGGAACCAAAGGAGCGTTGGGGTGGCGTCGGACCAACCGAACAGGCATTCCGCGACAATGCCACGGTGACCGAGGGCGTGGAGCTCTACGGCACCGGCGAGTGGCAGCCGAACGATCTGACGGTAATGAACCCCTCCATCACGATCACAGGTTTGGATGCGCTATCCGTGGCGAACTCGGTGAATTCCGTTCCTGCAACGGCTGCGGCTGTAGTTAGCCTGCGCGTCCCCCCGGGACGCAACCCGCAGGAGTGCCAGGATCTGCTGGTCAAGCACCTGGAAAGCCAGAAGGTCAATGCGGAGATGGAGATCGAGCGTGGCTCTTTGGCGGAAGCCTTCCAGGCGGATACTTCCGGCCCGGCACTGCAGCTGCTCGGGGAGGCACTGAGCGAGGTGTACAGCAAGAAGACTATGGAGGTCGCGTCCGGCGGATCCATCCCGCTAACAAATAAATTGCTGGCTGCCCACCCAGAGGCAGAGCTTGCATTGTTCGGCATCGAAGAACCGACGTGCCGCATCCACTCGGCGGACGAATCGGTGGATCCGGCGGAGATCGAAGCCATCGCGACGGCAGAACTGCTATTCCTGCTACGCACCGCCGAAAATCTCATCTAATGAGAACTAAACAACAATTTGATTCTTATAGTGAGACGGATTACATTATTTAAGTAGCAATATTTTATAGAGGCGCCCCCACGGCACCCCTTTTAAGCCACTAGATCTTGTTCCAGAAATTCGAGTCATCATGAACGTTTCCTCTACGAACACCACGACCTTGATCCGTTTTGCGAGCCCGGACCAGGACCTGGATCTAGATGCGCCTGTATACACCCCGCTCCCCAGCGGCCGTCGCTCCACCGCGAAGACGTACAGCGAGCCGGTTCACACCCGTATCGAAAAGCGTCGCAAGCGCACCCGTACTTTCGCGGAGGATCCTTTCCGCGCTCGTTTCGGCCAGCGTCTGCCGGTAGGCATGCGTCAGGAAGCACGCGGCATGGAGTGGAAGAAGTTTATCCGCACCTACGCTCCCGCTACGATCCGCGTGGACTACCTGAAGTCCGCACGTCGCTCGCTGGGGCGGCACGACTTTGACATGCAAATCAGCGGCCTGCGCGCTGATGGTCAGTCAACTCGCGTACAGATCACCGCCATGGGAGCTTCCTCTGCCATGAGCGAGACTCTGGCCGACCACGGATTCCAGGTAGAGATCGCCGAGTTCCACCAGTACGACATCTTCGAGGCCACCGTGACCTTCATCTACGCGGTGCACAAGTCCAAGCGTGTATGGGCCGTCGGCTTCGGCGCGGATCGCGATACTTCTATCGCGAACGCTCTGTGCAACGCGGCTTCCCGCCTGCACTTTTAATAGCTCACGAGCTATACAGACTTACGCAGCGAGTCCACCGTCAGATCTACTGCCGCGGTCCAGGCCCCTGGCTGCGTAAAGCCACCTTCTACCCCATCGTCGCCACGGGTGCGGGTGCCGGGTTCCGGCGCTGCACCGTGTGCGCGAGCTGCTGCCCGCTGCAGGGCATAGTCGCCACCGCGGGCGATAAGCCTACGTACACCCTGCAGCTCTGCCGCACAGCCCAGCTCCTCAGACAATGGCGTGAGCCTGTCCACCCATGCGTCCAACTCGTCGGTGACCAGTGCCTCATTGGTATCTCGGTCGGTAATAATCAGCGCATCCAGACCATAGCGCGCGGCCCGCCACTTGTTTTCCGCAACGTGCCAAGGCTGCAGCTTTGGCAGCTCATGACCCTCATCCAGCCCGCGCTCGAAGTACACCACTAAGCAATGGGTGTAGGCCGCGATGGCAGCAAGCTCCCACAGCTCCATCGTCGCGTCGGCAAAGCGCGTCTCGACCGTGCCGTACTTGGTGGGGCGCACATCGAAATGCATCGAACCGGTGTGATTAATCACTCCGGAACGGTCTTGATCCCGGTTAAATTCCTCCCACTGCTCCCACGACTCGAATTGATAGGGCATCCCTGCAGTCGGTAGCTGCCGGTACAGCAGTGTGCGGTTGGAGGAGTAGCCAGTATCCAGCCCTTCCCACGCGGGTGAACTAGCCGACATCGCCAAAATGTGCGGATAGTGCGTCATCAGCGCGTTGATGATAGGCCAGACCTTTTCTTTGGACCCCACGCCTACGTGTATGTGGACTCCCCAGATCAGCATTTGCCGACCCCAGTACTGAGTGCGCTCGATGATTTCCTGGTAGCTCCCCTTTTCGCTGAGCTTTTGATCTCCCCAATGCGCAAATGGGTGGGTACCTGCCGAGAACAGGTTTACGCCTATGTCATCCGCACACTCTAATAGCTGTTTCACCTGGCAGTGCAGATCCTCAACAGCCTCAGGAATCGTGGAATGCACGCTCGACACCATCTCTACGGTGTTCGCCAGAAATTCCCGGATAACCTTATGGCCTGGATGGATTTCATCCATCCGCTCCAGCAGTTCTGCGGCACGCGGTACCAGGTCGCGAGTTTCGGGGTCGACCAGGGCGACTTCCCACTCAATGCCGACAGTAGGTGCGGAACCCGGGAAGTCCATCTTGGCCCCTTAAACGGATCTAGGCAGAAGTTAAAAGAATATACTTACTTTAGCGGGGCATGTCATTTGTTGTCACAACAACCACACCTGCGGGACGCTCCCCCTCCAGCATCTTTACCCCCTCAAGGCTGCGATCCGTCGCCTCATCGCGCTCACGCGCCTCGATGCCAAGATCCGAAGCAAGCTGTTCAGCCAGCTGACGTTCGGCGTCATTGCCCTTCGGGTAGAGCACCACAGACTTCGGGAACGTACCCGACTCGTCCGGTAGGTTACCCACGCCGGTCTTGCTCCACTGCTGGTGGCGCATCTTGTTAGCTACGTCGCCGGCGAGCCCTGCGATGGGGCTGTTATTAAGGACGGCCACGTAGGTGTTTTCTTTATTGACGCCACCTTCCGCCCCTGCCGCTTCACCCTCACCTCGGTCTGCAGCGGAAGCATTTTCGCGGCTTCCCTGTTCGTCTTCTGGCTTCGGCTTGTCAGGTTCCGAAGCCGATGTCGCAGAAGCGTCCTGTTTTGCCGGAACCTGCTGGCCCTGCTGCCCCTTCTGATCCGGCTGGCCCTGCTGGCTCGGCTGGCTCTGCTGGCTCTGGCTAGCTTGAGGGGATTCTTCGGAGTCCTTGCTAGTCATGGAGAATACGCCCCAGCCGATCAGCAGAACGGCTACGGCGAGCAGGATCATGGCCAGGCCGCGCAGCGGCAGGCCGAGGTTCTCATCATCCGCGGAGTCGTCGAGTGCATGGCGTGGTCGATTCGATTCAGTCACGCCTCAGATTTTAACTTCTGTAACATTAGTAACAAGCCTGACACGCGCATTTTCTCCGCGCTTCACTCGAGCGCTCTAGCCAGCGCGCTACCCTTCGTCGCGGCGGCGCAACAGCATCCGCACTAACACCGGATCAAAATCCAATGCCTCCGGCCGCTCTATCAAGCGATTGAGCTGCTGGAAATAGCGCACCGGATCCACCCCGAACTCACCGCGGATATGCTCATTTTTCGCACTGTTATCCAGCCACCAGCGGCGCTCAAACTCCAAAATGGCGATCTCTCGGTCTGACAACATGGAACTAGATTCTAGACTGTCTGTTATGACCATCATGCCTATCGTCATCTGTGGCGACCCCGTCCTACATAACCCCACCACCGAGGTAGATCCTGCCGAGATCGGCGACCTCGCCACCGTGATCGAAGATATGTTCGAGACCCTCTCCGCCGCCAATGGCGTAGGGCTCGCTGCCAACCAGGTTGGCGTCAACAAAAGATTCTTTGTCTACGACTGCCCCGACACAGAACTGGGCACAATGCGCCGCGGCTGCGTAATCAACCCAGTGCTAGAAACCAGCGAGATCCCAGAGACCATGCCAGACGACGAGGAGGATGAGGAAGGCTGCCTGTCCGTCCCTGGTTATTCCTTCCCCACCGGGCGCGCCGACTGGGCACGAGTAACTGGCCTCGATGAAAACGGTGAAGAGGTGACCGTGGAAGGCACCGGTTTCTTCGCCCGCTGCCTTCAGCATGAAGTCGGGCACCTCGACGGTTTCCTATACACCGACACCCTGATTGGCCGTTGGAAGCGCAAGTCGAAGAAGGCCATCAAGGCCGAGGGCTGGGATCACGCGGGCAACACCTGGACTCCCGGAGTGGACGAGGACCCTTTCGGGCATGAATAAAGACACGACCTTCTCCGCCGCCCACGCCGGCGCGCGGCGTCTGGAGGGCTTCGGGTTCCCGATTTCCCGTCGTACCGACCCGGTAAGTATCCGGCCTGGCACACGCGTAGTGGTGCGCCACCTGGTACTCAACACCGGCCAGAACACCAACACCGTTACCGATGCGATCGGTGTGCTGCGCAGCGTAAGCCCCTTGCAGGTCGACGATCTAATCATCGCCGATGAGGACGTAGTGGTGCTCAAGACTCTCAGCGCCAAGCCTGTGCGCAACAGCGATATCCGCACTCTGGAAACAGCAAAAGCGGCTGCGTTCCCCGGCATCGATAACCAACTGATTGGCGGGTGGCTGGCGCGCGCAGGCGATGGCATCACCGAACGCAGCAACTCTGCGGTGCCGATCGGCCCCAATGCCGGCCTGCAAGAAGTTCCTTTGACCCAGCTGGAGGAGTTCTATAGCTCCCACGGACTTCCCTGCCAACTAATGATCCCCGATCGAATCGGACGCGCCGCCGAGCATCTCCCAGGTCAGCGGGGACCAGAGATCCTCGTTATGAGCAAAGAACTGGGGCAACGTCATACCTCAGAATCAAACGGCCACCTCCAGACCCCCTCTCTAACCGACGCGCGTGTGGAACTGACTGTGGATGCAGAACCCGATACTGAGTGGTTCTCCATGTACAAGTTCCGCGGGCAACCCCTCCCGCGGAAAGCACTGGACCTGCTGAGCCGCCGTATCGACGGACAGCTGGGCTTCGCACGCCTCACCGTCGACGACAATCTCGCAGCCATCGCCCGCGCCACCATCACCAATGGATGGCTAGGCTATTCCGCCGTCGCAGTTGGCCCCGCCTACCGCCGTCGCGGTCTGGGAACTCTACTGTGCCAGCATCTTCTGGATTGGGGCGCCGCCAACAGTGCCACCCGAGCCTATTTGGATGTCATAGACTCCAACACCGCCGGAAAAGCCCTGTACCACAAGCTCGGATTCAGCGAACACCACCGCAGTCGTAGTTTGCGTACGCGCTAGAATGCTTAACCATGCGTATCGCCACGTGGAACATCAATTCTGTCCGCACCCGCGAGGAAAGGGTGCGTGCATTTCTGCAGCGCAGCGACGTTGACGTGCTATGTCTGCAGGAAACCAAGTGCACCGACAAACAGTTCCCGGACTTTTCCGACACGGGCTACGAGCAAGCTCACTTCGGACTCCACAGCTTCAACGGTGTGGCCATCTTGTCGCGGTTGGGGCTGGAAGATGTCCAGACCGACTTCGGCCAACCCGGCTTCGACAAGGATCTGGACGCCACACAGTCCCTGGAAGCGCGCGCCATTGGCGCTATCTGCGGTGGCGTGGAGATCTGGAGCCTTTACGTTCCGAATGGCCGAGAGATCGCGGATCCGCACTACTCCTACAAGTTGCGGTGGCTCGATACCCTCGCGAAATACGCCAGTGGCGCGGGCGTGGGGGCGTCAAAAAGAAAGAGCAGCCACAAATTATGCCTGGTCGGCGACTACAACATCGCCCCGCGCGACGAGGACGTATGGGATCGCAGCTACTTCAACGGAAGGACGCACGTAACCCCCAATGAGCGCGCCCGCCTGCGCGCTTTAGAGGATGCGGGAATGCAGGCTGCGACGGACCTCGTAGCCGACGAATACACGTACTGGGATTACCAGGCCATGCGTTTCCAAAAGGGCGAGGGGATGCGCATCGACCTGCAGTACTCCCGCGGTATCACCCCTACAGGCGCACGGGTCGATCGCGATGAGCGCAAGGGCAAAGGTGCCTCCGACCACGCACCCGTGATCGTGGACTACGACTCAGACGGTGAGGAATAAACTATGCCCATCCCTGATCTCCTCGGCCTGTTTAGCCAGTTCACCGACGACTTGGAATGGTGGCAGGTCACGTTGGTTGTTCTGGACTACACGCTCAAGGTCTTTGCCCTCGGCTGGGTCCCTAAAGAACGACGCCCAACGTCTGCCATGGCCTGGCTTCTCGCCATATTCCTGATCCCCTTCCTTGGCATTTTCCTATTCCTGCTGATGGGATCACCAGCGATCAATCGACGGCGTCACCGCATCCAGAACCAGGCGAACGAGCTGATCCGCACGATGAGCTCCAACGAACCCGACGTACCCGAGGACAGCGAACTCAGTGACGAACTGCGCTCGCTGGTGCGCCTCAATCGCGAGTTGACAGCTCTGCCTGCCGTCGACGGAACGATGGTTGCGCTGCACTCGGAGTACCGGGAATCGATTGCTGCAATGACCCGCGCTGTCGACTCGGCCAAAGACTACGTCAACGTCGAAATTTACATCATGGCCTGGGATAATACGACTGCACCTTTCTTCGAGGCGCTGGGCCGAGCCGCGCAACGTGGGGTGACGGTGCGCGTGCTGTGGGATCACATCGGCGCCCACAAGTACAAGGGCAACAAGAAGCTGGGCAAGAAGCTGCGCGCTATGGGTGTGGACTGGCAAGTTATGCTGCCGCTGCAACCACTGAAGTGGCGCTTCCGCCGTCCCGATCTGCGCAACCACCGCAAGCTGGTGGTCGTGGATGGCCGGGTCGCATTCATGGGTTCACAGAACATGATCGAGGCACCCTATCAAAGCTCAAAGAACCACAAGATCGGCCGTGAATGGGTAGACGTCATGGCAGAGCTCACCGGCCCGATCGTCAGCACCATCAACTCTGTGTTCGCGGTGGACTGGTACACCGAAACCAATGAAGAACTGAACCTCATCAACCCCACGGATGCCAAACAGCGATTGGACACGAACAATGAGGACACCGGCGCTGACATCATGCAGGTCGTGCCCTCCGGTCCAGGTTTTACCACCGAGCCAAACCTGCGCCTTTTCACCTCCATCGCCCATCATGCAAAGCACACGCTGCGGCTGATCAGCCCGTATTTCATCCCTGATGAGTCCCTCATGGAAGCCGTGACCACGGCTTGCTACCGCGGGGTGCGGGTGGAGCTATATGTTTCCGAGAAGTCGGACCAACCGCTGGTGGGGCATGCCCAGGCTTCGTACTACTCCGAGCTTTTAAAGGCCGGTGTGCACATGTACCTATACCCCTACCCGAAAGTGCTGCACTCCAAGTTCGCCATTGCCGATGGCGAGGTGGCTGTGATGGGCAGCTCCAACATGGACATGCGCAGCTTTGGCCTGAACTACGAGATCTCTTTGATGGTCGGCAAGGGCGAGTTACTCAATGCACTGCGAGAGCTCACCAACGAATACAAAGAACGCTCGGCGCTGTTGACCGAGGAGCAATGGAGTACGCGCCCGCTCCACAAGCAGTACGTGGATAACGTTGCCCGTCTCACCAGTGCTTTGCAATAAGTAACTTTCATTATTGCCAATTAACGCAATAGCACTTTTGCCGTCATATAGGGTGATTCACAAGCTACTAAGAACGTCCGAACGCTAAAAGAGAGTATCGCCTGATGACCCCGTCACCCCAGAAGCCGCCACAGACGCCTTCCCACCCTCCGGTACGCGGACGTAAGGCACCCGAAATTCTGCCGGAGATCGACGTCGCAGAGATCGCCACCGCAGTGTACGACTTTCTTTCCGCCACGCGACGTTTGATGGAGCGTCCCAACCAGTCGCTGGAGATCTCCCAGTCGGAGATCGAGGTGCTGCAGTTCATCTCTCAACACCCCGGATGCGGAGTATCGGACGTGGCACGTCTGCGTTTCCTCCGCGCTTCCAATGTCTCGGCAACGGTGCGCCGCCTCATCAATGCGGGGCTTATCCGCCGGCAGGCTAACCCAGAGGACAAACGCGCCCAGGATCTCTATCTCACGGACGATGGCGTGGATATGATGAACTCCATTACTGACGAGTGGGCGCTTATTATCACCAAGGCCACCGACCGGATGGATGCCCGCGATATCGCCAAGCTACGCCGTGGTGTGCCCGCCCTACGAAACCTTTCTTTGGCAGCCGAGTCGCTGGTGGATGACCTTCAGCGCAATCCAGACTAAGCGTCGCGCTTCTTCAGCATTACAAGCCCGACCAAGAACAGCACCACGCACCACGCAGCGAAGTACAGAATCGAACCCGTCTGCCCCCAAGGCGCATCTTCAAGATCACGCATGCCGGTAAACGCATCGGCGTTGGTAAAGGGCATGTACGGCGGCAGCCAATCGCGCACCTTGGGTACGAGCTGCACCAGAGTGCCCTCAATTACCAGGTTCCACAGCAGCATAATGGCAATGCCACCAGCGGTATTGCGAACAAGGTAGCCCACACCGATGGCCGCTGCAATGGTCAGCAGCACGAAGATTTCAATACGACCGACGCGCTCCCACAGGCCGTCAGCACCTAGGCCGGCTTTACTCAGTAATTCCTGATCTTCGAGCTTCCAGCCCAGCGACCAGCGGGCGATGATGGTACCCAGGACATTGGAAATGAAGGCCACCACGGATGCCACCACGCCATAAACCACAAACTTCGCGAACGGCACCTGCCATCGAGTCGGCGTAGCCAGCAGGGTGGTCTTGCTTGTGTTCGCACCGTATTCGGTGGTCACCAGCATGACTGCCTGGATCATGACGATCATCATGCCGAAGGAGAGGAAGCCGCTCAGTCCCATGCTGGAATCAATCGACCCAGCGACGCTAAGGTACAGCTCCGGATCCTTCTTGGCATCTTCACTGGTCAACAACGATCCGGTCATCATACCGTTGAGCAGCGCGAAGCCCAGGGAGAAGAACAGGATCAGTCCAGTGGTCCACCACAGCGCCTTTGTACTGCGGAGCTTGATCCACTCCGAATTAATGACCCTCATCATTTCTTGTCCCCTTCCTTCTTCAGGCGTACAGCATTACCGGTTTCTTTTTGACGCTCTTCCGACGGCTCAGATTTCTTGGCATCCCTGACATCTTTGTCTTTTTTGCCGTCGGCACCGTCTTGCGCCTTCGGGGCTCCGCCCTTCGCTGACTCGACATTTGCGTGGTACTCCACATGCTCCTGAGTCATGCGCAGGTATGCATCCTCCAGGCTCGGACGCTTCTCGGACAGTTCTCGCAGACGCAGTCCATAGCTGTACGCCAAGGCACCCACCCAGTCGCTCTCCTGCTGCGGGATGGTAATGGTCGGACGGCCGTCAAGATCCGTGCCCAACTCGTAACGCATCTTTTCTTCCGTCAGCGCTGCCTTCATCTCCTCGACGTGGTCGGTGCGCACAACAGTGGAGACCTCAGAGGTGGACTTAATAAACTCGTGGGTGCGCTGGTTAGCAACCAGACGTCCCTTGCCGATCACGATGAGGTGGTCGGCAGTCTGTGCCATCTCACTGAGCAAGTGCGAACTGATGAGGACTGTGCGGCCCTCACGTGCCAGTGCACGGACGAAGTCACGCACCCAGCGGATACCCTCCGGATCCAAACCGTTAACGGGCTCGTCCAGGATCAAAACCTCCGGGTCGCCCAGCAACGCACAGGCCAGACCTAGGCGCTGGCCCATACCCAGCGAAAACTTGCCGGCCTTACGCCCTGCCACATCGCTGAGCCCCACGACGCCCAGCACCTCATCCACACGCTTCTTGGAAAAGCCATTGGCTGCAGCGACCCATTGCAGGTGCGCAGCGGCGCTGCGGTTGGGGTGAACCCACTTGGCATCCAGCAGCGTGCCTACCTTCTCTAAAGGGCGGGCGAACTCGGAGTACGCCTTGCCATCAATACGGGCAGTCCCCTTCGTCGGCTTATCCAAGCCAACGATCATGCGCATCGTGGTGGACTTGCCAGCACCATTAGGCCCCAAGAAACCAGTAACGATTCCGGGAGAGACCTCAAAGTTCAAATCATCGACTACCGTGGTGCCCTTATAGGCTTTGGTAAGAGAACTGACCGTAATCATGGGTTCTAGTGTGCCATACTAAGTCACCTTTAAGCAGACTTTATGGACGCGGAATTACTTAGTCCGTATATACTTTATGGCTATGCCCCCAGTGACTGCGTTCGAGGCAGACCGGTGGATGGACAGCGATGAGCACCCCACCGGTCGTGGCAGGTCGTTTAAGGGGTTCGTGAACCCGGCGTTGGAAGCGCCGCGACGGTTCTTAAGATTCGCCTCCACATCCCCCGGGCTCCTCACTATCGTCTCCACCATTTTGGTGATGGCTATTCTCGCGGCGGGCGGAGCCATGGTCTACAGCTCGCAAAGCCGTCAATCGCAGCTAAACACTCTGGTCAGCCGAACCGAGCCATTGTCGGACGCAGCACAGGAGCTCTTTAATTCGCTGTCCGTAGCCGATTCGGTGGCCACCACCAGCTTCCTTCGAAAGTCCACTAGCGACACAGCTACGCAGGCCTATGATTCCGCAATGTCGAACGCCTCGTCCTCCATCATTCGCGCTACCAGTGGCATCGACGATATTGAGTCGCGGGAAATGGAATTGGTGCTGCAAATCCAGAACTCGCTGCCGGACTACACCAGGCTGATGTCCAATGCGCAGACACACGATCGACTGCGAAACCCCGTTGGCGCCTCGTATCTCTCCCAGGCCTCCACCCTGATGCAGGAAACGATGCTGCCCGCCGCCCAGGAGCTTTATTCCCGCACTTCCGAGGAAGTCTCCACCCAGCAGGGGAAGCTCTCCGCTCCCCTCTGGTTCCCCCTCTCCGGCATCGTGGCGGCACTCATCATGTTGATGATTGCCCAGTTCTGGCTCGCAGCATTAACCAATAGGCGCCTCAACATCGGATACGTTGCGGCTACGGGGCTTATGCTGTTCGCCCTCGTATGGGCGTCAATAAGCGCCGCCCTGACGTGGCACGCCGGTAACCAAAACGTGGAGGGCACCGTGCGACCACTCGAGCAGCTCACTGCTGTGCGCATTTCCGTGCAGCAGTCGCGTACCCAGGAAGCGCTGGGATTGATTCCGCGCGACTACGGCGAGGATCGCCAACAGGAGTTCTCGGAAGCAATGTCGGATATCGACGGAAAGTTGGAGTCGCTCCGCAGCCAAGTTAGCCACCCCGAGCACATCGATACCGCCCGCGAAGCTCTCCGCTCCTGGGATGCCTCACACGCAAAGATGGTCTCCGAACTGCAAAATGGACGGTACACCGAGGCTCTTGCTGCAGCGCTGGACACGAATGTGCCGGACGGCAAAAAGAAAGTTCACAACTCGGGCGAGGACACCTCTGACTACACCATCGTCGACAAGGAAATGCAGGAGCTCATCAGCAGCACCCGCACGGAGCTGCGCGATACGCTAGTCGAAGGTCGCACTGCCGCTGGTCGCGTGACTAACCTGGTGCTGGCTCTAACGGTCGTGTCCGCACTGTGCGTCATCGGCGGAACCAGGCCCCGACTGCAGGAGTTCCTCTAATGAGACAGCACACCTCGCGAAAAACAACGTTTCGGCCAGTGGCTGCAGCGCTCGCCGTCACCGCACTCGCCGTCACCTCCGCGTGCACAGAAGAGAGCCCGCGTTTGCCTGAATGGCCTACCGTTCGGCACGACGCCAGCGAGAATCTTCCCTACGGGGCAACGTACGCGAAGCCGAGCGAGGTGCCGAGCGATGGTGACGCCGCAGCGGATGCGAATGCGAGCATCGACAACACGGGCACGGAGGAACCGTTTGGCTCGATCAAGCCGGATAACCGTGAGCCGAAGGAGCGTATTCCGGAGATCATGCGCCGGGGTCGCCTTATCGTCGGCGTGGCCCAATCGCTCAACCGCCTGGGCTTCCGCGATCCCGTTTCCGGGGACGTGGCTGGATTCGAGGTCGACTTGGCACGGGAGATCGCCCGCGATATCTTCGGCGATCCCAACAAAATCGAGTTCCGCTACGTGGAAAGCCGCGAGCGCGCTGAGGCACTAAAGAGCGGCGACGTGGACGTTGTTGTACGTACGATGTCGCCGACCCGCTCACGCCAGTCGAAACTCGAGTTTTCTATCCCCTACCTGCAGGTTCATTCGCGCCTTTTGGTCTTGAGCGATTCCAAGATCGAGAGTTTTGCCGATCTGCATGACAAGACGGTGTGTGTCACGCGCGATTCGACCTCCGCGGTGCGCATCAAGCAATACGATGTAGGCCGACTCCTACTCACCCGCGCATGGACTGATTGTTTGATGGCCATGCAACGCTTCCAAACGGACGCTATCTATACCGATGACGCCATCCTCACCGGCCTGCAGGCTCAGGATCCCTACACCACTCTCGTGGCTGACAACCCCGTGTCCAACTACTATGCGGTAGCCGTATCGCCCCCGGGCTTCCCGAAGAATACGACGGGACTGATGATGCAGGTGAACTCCACCATGGAAAGAATCCGCCGAGATGGGACGTGGAGGGACCTTTATGACAAATGGCTGGCGGACTACTTAGGGCCGGCGTCATCCCTACCGATCAAATACCGCAGCGAAGAAGAGTCGAAGGAACTTAACAAGATCCGGCGAAAGGCGAATGGCGATGCAGCAGGATAACGAGCATCCAAGCGAACCTGAGGACCGCACCGAAGCGGTGCTGTATGACCCCTTCGCTGACGACGAGGATAGCGAGCCTACTGAGGTTACCGAGGCGACTGACGCAACCGACGCTACCGAAGCTGAGGAGCGCACCGAAGCCGTCACCTTTGACCCCTTCGCTGACGACGAGGAGGACGGCAAAGACAAAGACGGAGACGCAGACGAAGACACAGAAGAGCACACAGAAGCCGTCGCCTTCGATCCTTTCGCCGATGACGAAGACACGGACGCAACAATCCAACACACGGTACCGGCCGGCACGCCGGCCAGTGCGATGGATTCGGGTGAACGTTCCCGTATCGAGGCGCTGTCGACGTTCCGCAAACGGCGCGGAACGTACCGCCACGGAGCGTCGGTGGCTGACGGCATGGTGCAGCTGCCGTTCATCCTGCCTACCGACCCTGAAGACGCAGTCATCGACCCCAGTTCTGCGGTCGAGAAGGGCGTGGAGGCCCCTACCCTGAAGCCGGGTGACATCATCGCTGGCCAGTACGAAATCCTAGGCCCCATCGCACATGGTGGCTTGGGATGGGTGTACATCGCTATCGACCACAACGTCGCCGACCGCTATGTGGTTCTCAAAGGCATGATGGCCACAAAGAACGAGCAGGAACGAGCTGTCGCCGAATCCGAACGGGCATTCCTGGCGGACATTACACACCCCGGAATCGTGAAGATTTTCAACTTCATCGACGACCCCCGCTCCCCGGGCGGTTTCATCGTGATGGAGTACGTCGGCGGGCCGTCGCTGCGCGGACAGCGGCGCAAGTTGGCGGCAGGCGTGCTGGATCTAGACGTGGCCATCGGCTACATTCTGGAAATCCTGCCAGCGCTTGACTATCTGCACTCCCGCGGAGTGGTGTACAACGACCTGAAGCCGGACAACATTCTGATCACCGAAGATCAGGTGAAGCTCATTGATCTGGGAGCAGTGACAGGCATCGGTGCTTTCGGCCATATTTTCGGAACGAGGGGCTTTCAGGCTCCCGAGATTGCAAAGACCGGCCCTACCATCGCCAGTGATATTTACTCGGTTGGTCGCACCCTCGCCGCGCTGATTGTAAAGCTGCCGGTAGTCGATGGAGTGTACGCACCGAAGCTGCCAACCCCGGACGAGGAACCACTGTTCCGCGAGTACCTTTCGCTATATCGCCTGCTACTGCGGGCTACGGACGAAGATCCGGACGTGCGTTTTAGCTCCGCGACGGCTATGGCGAACCAGCTGATCGGCGTGCTGCGCGAGATTCTGGCCATCCGCGACGGGCGCCACTACCCACACCTCAATACTCGCTTTACCGCGCAGCGCAGCACGTTCGGCACCAAGCACATCCTGTTCCGCACCGACCAGCTGGTTGATGGTGTGGTGCGGTCTGCGGAGATCTCCGTGCCGGAGGTCATTAGCGCGTTACCAACCCCGCTGGCCGATTCCAGCGATCCCGGTTATAGGCTGCTATCTGCCACTAGCTTTACCGAGGCCGGCGACCTTTTGGATACCCTTCACACTGCGTACACCCAACCAGAGTTGAAGCATTCCGTGGAGATTCCCCTGGCCATGGTGCGCGCGCAGTTGGACGTCGGCAAGACGCGCGAGGCCCAAGACCTCCTGGCGGAACTGAAACCACGGTTGGAAAATGATTGGCGCTTCCAATGGCACTCGGGAATCGCTGCTCTTTTGACCGGACAGTTCGCCGCGGCACAGAAGTTCTTCAACAGGGTGCTGTACATCCTGCCTGGTGAGCCTGCACCGAAGCTGGCGCTGGCCGCCACCGATGAACTCCTGCTGCAGCAGCAGGGCGTGAACTCGACGAAGCTGCTGAGCGAGCATGTTGCGCGCGCAGCCTCTGCCCTGGCTTATGCCCAACGGCTACCAGTGAAGGACTACACAGGCGTGCCCGGTTGGGAACATGTCACGCTCGATCCGGTCTCGCTCCGCTTCCATGCAATGCGTCTATACGGCCTGGTATGGGCAACGAACCCCTCCACAGTGTCAAGTGCGTTTGGCCTGGCTCGGCAGCTACATGCGGAGGGAATGGTCGACTCAGCCGTGGGTGCGCTCGACCGCCTGCCCCAGGCTTCGCGGCACAATCGTTTGGCGCGGTTGACGTCTATTTTGCTGCTTATTTCTGACGCCAATAGTCTCACCGAGTCCCGTATCCGCCGTGCGGCACGACGTTTGGAAACGCTGCCGACTAACGAGCCGCGCCTGGCTCAGG
The DNA here is from genome assembly GCF_053479475.1 of Corynebacterium sp. 22-2729. NCBI lineage: Bacteria > Bacillati > Actinomycetota > Actinomycetes > Mycobacteriales > Corynebacteriaceae > Corynebacterium > Corynebacterium sp. 22-2729. The sequence goes on along the minus strand of NZ_JBRBCA010000001.1, from coordinate 192,041 downwards.
TTCGGATCGCGGTGCTCAGCGCGGGGCTGACATGGTTGCGAGGCGGCAGCGACCCCACGGGGACGCACAACACTAAGGAAAAGAGGCATGCTGCAGCCGCGCCTCTGTTTGACGTGCGTTTCACTGAGCGTGGGCTGCGCACCGGTTTGGAATCAAGCCTGCGCCTGCTAGCTCGCCAGGCTCCGTTCCCCCGCCACCGGTATCACCTGGTGGACATGGCCAACCGGATCCGCCCACGAACCTGGCTCTAAATAGTTACTGCTGCTCGGCCAGTGCCGTGGCCTGGCGGGCAATCGCCAGTTCCTCGTTCGTCGGTACTACGAACACCTTCACCGCAGAATCATCAGTCGAGATCTCACGGGCACCCACGATCCCCTCGGAGTTTTCGTTGCGTGCCTCGTCAATCTCGATACCGAAGTTCTGCAGGTCTGCCATAGCGTCGCGGCGCACCTGTGTCGCGTTCTCGCCCACTCCAGCGGTGAACACAATCGCATCCACACCGCCCAGGATCAACATGTAGGAACCAATGAATCGGCGCAGCGCGTGGATGTACACGTCGTAGGCCAGCTGCGCATTCTCATCGCCGTCCTCGATCAGATCCTTCAGCTCGCGGAAGTCGTTCACCCCGGCCATGCCCTTCAGACCGGACTCGCGGTTCAGCAACTTATCGATCTGATCCACCGTCATCCCACCGGAGCGCGCCAGGTGGAAAATAATGCCGGGGTCAATGTCACCGGAACGGGTGCCCATAACCACGCCGGCTAGGGGCGTCAATCCCATCGTCGTATCAATAGCCTTACCGCCGCGAATCGCGGCGGCGGAAGCACCGTTACCCAAGTGCAAAGTAATCTGCTTGATTTCCTCGGCGGGCTTATCCAGCAGCGCCGGCACCTTGGCGGAGACGTACTCGTGGCTTGTGCCATGGAAGCCATAGCGGCGAATGTCGTATTCCTCGGCGACGTCCTTCTTGATCGCGTAGTTCGCAGCGTGTTCGGGCAGCGTAGAGAAGAACGCGGTATCGAACACGGCGACGTGCGGGACGTGTTCCAGCAGCGCTCGGGCGTTTTCGATGCCGTCGATATTGGCCGGATTGTGTAGCGGCGCGAGTGGGATCAGTTCCCGCAGTTGCTCGATCACGTCGTCGTCGATCAGCACGGGCTCGGTGAATGTTGCCCCACCGTGAACTACACGGTGTCCGGCTGCGACCAGGTCGAGGTCTTGGGGACCGACGCCCAGAAGCGTCATCATGCCGAAAGCGCGTTCTAGGCCAACAGAGTGGCTCAGGATGGGACGGTTATCTTCCATCTTCGACGTCTCCGTCTGAATCTGGATGTGTCCCTTCTTCTCTCCGATCTTCTCGACGATGCCGGAGACAAAAGGATCCGCCGTCGCATCGGCTTCTGGGTCGAGCACTTGGAATTTGATGGAACTAGATCCCGAGTTGAGAACGAGTACGTACTTGGTCATTGGTTCTTAATCTTCTCTCTTCTTCTGATGCGTTCGCTGCCTGCGGCGCGTTCGCGTGGCCTGAAGCTCTATTTGGCCTGGATGGCGGTAATGGCCACGGTGTTTACGATGTCCGGCACGGTCGCGCCACGCGACAGGTCGTTCACCGGCTTGTTCAGACCCTGCAGGATCGGCCCCACGGCCAGTGCGTCGGCGGTGCGCTGTACGGCCTTGTAGGTGATGTTTCCGCAGTTCAGATCCGGGAAGATAAACACGGTAGCCTGGCCGGCGACAGCGGAGCCGGGTAGCTTTTTCTGGCCGACGGATTCCACTACCGCAGCGTCGAACTGCAGCGGGCCATCCAATTGCAGTTCCGGGTTGTTCTCCTGAGCCTTCTTTACAGCAGCGGCGACGGCTTCAACATCCGCGCCTGCGCCGGAGGTGCCTGTGGAGTAGCTCAGCATCGCCACCTTCGGCTCGATGCCGAACTGGGCGGCGGTCTGCGCGGATACTGCTGCGATCTCCGCCAACTGGTCGGGGGTGGGGTTCGGGTTCACGGCGCAGTCGCCGAAAGCCCACAGCACGCCGTCCATGACCATAAGGAAGATGGAGCTAACCACCGAGGAACCCGGCGCGGTCTTGATGATCTGGAAGGAGGGCTTGATGGTGTGTGCTGTGGTGTGTGCGGCACCGGAGACCATGCCATCGGCAATTCCCTTGTGCACCATCATCGTTGCGTAGTAGCTAATGTCGCGCATTGTCTCGCGCGCCTGATCCAAAGTCACTCCCTTGTGCTTGCGCAGCTCGGCGAATTCGGCGGCGAATTCCTCCAGCTGGTCACCAGCGGTGGGGTCGGTCAGCGTGGCACCGGACAGATCCAACCCCAGCTCCTTCGCACGGCTGGCGATATCATCCGGGTTACCGAGGATCGTCAGCTTGCACACCTTGGCGCGCAGCAGCTGGTCTGCTGCTGTGAGGATGCGGTCGTCTTCGCCCTCTGGCAGCACGATGTGTGCATTCTTCTCGCGAGCCTTGATCAGCAGGTTCCGCTCGAAGAGCTCTGGGCCGATCACCGGCTCCTTCTGCCCTTCAATGGTGGCAATGTCCTCCAGCGCAACGTGGCGAATCGCTTTGCCCTCGGCTTCAACGGCATTGGAGCCTGCCGACCCAGCTGCGGCGGTGGCGTCCACAAAAGAAATACCGGCAGGTGTGCGACCTGAGCGCACAAGCTGTCCCGAGGCAAGCTGTAGGGCCGTGGCATCCGCGGTGCCTCCCGCTAGCAGGTAGTGGGAGGCGCCGGCAGCCGCAGCCAGCCGCGAATCGAAGTTGATCTCGCCGGTGCCCAACAACACCGCACCGCTAGTGTCCGCACCATAGGCCGCGTCGAGGGCGGCGGCGAAGTCCGGGGCGGAGGGGCGAATGTTGTCGAAGATGTCGATGGCGCCTGCCTCCCCCAGGGCGTCCACAATGTCGGAGCGTCGCGCAGCGGCGCTAGCTATCGGCGAGATGACGGCATTGGTGCCAGCAGTTCCGTTAGACACAGCTCACAAACCTTCCTTAATGGAGTTCTATTTAACTTCCATTGTGCCTTGGACAGCACCGCACTGGCGATACTTGCGTGGAAGGTTTGTCCCTCCCTACCCCCTGGCGCGCGTCTTTTCGCGCTGTCGCTGTGTAGCTTCGTCTCGCTCTACTGTGTCTCGACGCCCACTCGTCTGTCGCTCCGGGGTGTCAGTTTCGCTATATGCGTTGCGCTGCTGAGAGTTATCCGGTTCTGGGTCGTCCCCGGTCAACGAGCGTTCCAGCAGGGAGCGCTTGCGCACAACAACGAGGGCAATGATTACGGCCAAGCCGATGAGGATCACGCCAACCACCCCAAGGAAACCGAAGTATTTCACCAGGCGCGTGGAGTTCAGCAGCATCAGCAGAGCGCCAACGACACCACCGAGTACTTCTGGCTTCATAATGGTCACGATCCAGGCGGCGATGGGAGCCGCAATGGCGCCGCCGACGAGGAGGCCGACGACCGGCTGCCAGTTTTCCGCCAATTCAGACCCCATGCCCGCGAAGAATCCAGCAGTGGCGGAGAGGGCGACCAGGAATTCGGCGGTATTGACGGTGCCGATGATGCGGCGCGGTTCTGCCTTGCCCACGCTCATCAGGGTAGAAGTAGTGACGGGTCCCCAGCCTCCACCGCCGGAGGCGTCGAGGAACCCCCCGGCCAAGCCCAGCCCCGCTAAACCGAAGCGGGAGCGGCGGGTGGTGGATACCGGTTGAGGGTCCTCCCCCTTCTTCCACGGCACGGCAACACTGCGCACGAGAACATACGCACCCAGCAGCACCAATAGGGTGGAGACGACGGGTTCGGCGGCTTTAGTGGAAAGGTTACTGAGCACATAAGCACCCATGAAGGCGCCGATGGCTCCAGGCACCCCAAGAGCTAGCACGGTTGGCCAGTGGACGTTCTTTAGCCTCCAGTGGGAAAGGCCGGAGAAGAGCGTGGTGCCGACCTCGGCCAGGTGCACGGCGGCGGAGGCGTGAGCAGGCCCCAGGCCGGAGAAAATCAGAAGTGTCGTTGCCGTGACGCCGAATGCCATGCCCAGCGCACCGTCGACTAATTGCGCTATCACGCCGACCAGAGCGAAAATCAAGATCTTCATGGGTTAGTCCTAGAAAGTTATGGGGGAAGAATGTCTTTGCAGTGCGCTAAAGGCGCGGTCAACCACGACCGGGGCGATCGCGTCACCTAGATGGCGCGTACACTTCCGGCCGTGCGGCATTCGGTTTTTGGCTCTATCCCAGAGCAAGCCGGGACTAACGAACAAGGGGACGGTGACGGTGTGATCGTCTGCGAAGTTCAACAGAGCGTCCGTATCACCACCGGGGTGGTTTCCAGTGGCGACGAAGGCGCGGGTGTGACGCATCTTCAGCCGGGAGCCGACGCGGCTGGCAAACTCGGCGATTCCCTCGTTTGCGCCGGGTTGGCTGGATCCCACGGAGTACAGAGCGAGTTTGTCGATGTTCGAAGCGCTTCCGGCAGTGTCGGCAAGATACTGAGCCGTAAAGTCAGCCACCAGCGCTTCCATGTCAGCACCGGTTCCCAAGCCATCGGCTAGGTGGAGCGTAAGCCCTGTGGAAGAGGTGGCGTCGATAGATTCTGCAGCTTCGGCAATAGCAGCGGGGACATCATGGCGAGCGTGGAAAGCCCTAGTGAAGAGCAGCGGAACCACCACAGCCTCGGTGTACCCCGCTGCCACAATGCGATAGGCAACGGTAGCGAGGGTGGCTGGGTGGAAGTCCAAAAAAGTGGCGAAGGCCGGCACCCCAGTGCTAGCGGAAATGCGCTCGGCGATGTCGAATACCGCCTGATCCGCCTGTGGGTGGCGGGATCCATGCGCTAAGCAAATGATGGGTACCGGGCCGGTCATGTTAGTTCACCAAACCTGCGGTGAGAGTATCGCCGGTGCCGGGGTTCACCAGCAGCAATGAACCGACTCGGCCACCGCGACGATAAGGTTCGACCGGTAGCGGCTCGGCCACCGTCACGCGCACCTCCGCGATGTCGTTCAGCGCCAGCTCGTCGGCACTGCCGTGGGCGATTTCCTCATCGCTGCGGTTACGGCCGGAGATGTCCACGCGGCGAATAACCTCATCCACTCGTCCGCGTACCAGTGCAGTGCCGTAGCGCACCAGCACGTTGCTGCGCAGACGTACCGGGGTTTCGGCAAGGTGGAACACCGTGGCGGTGAAGGACTGTTGCGGCTCCGGCAGATCCGGCGCCGCGATGATGTCCCCACGGGACAGGTCGATGTCGCGGTCCAGACGGAGGGATACGGATTCGCCGCGGGTGGCGGACTGCTGCTCCCCTGCGGGGCCGTCGATTCCCTCGATGACTGCCTCGCGACCATCAGCCAGAACCGTATCGCCGACGGACACCGTGCCAGCGGTGACCCGTCCCGCATAGCCGCGGTAGTCGGTAGCGTGATCGCGGATGACGATCTGGATTGGGAATCGCAAGCCACGCTCCACGTCCACGGTGTTCTTCGCTGGCTCGGTGGTCTCCAGGATCTCTAACACCGATGGACCGGTGTACCACGGGGTGTTCTGGCTGCGCTCGACGACATTGTCACCCAGCAGGGCAGAGGTCGGGATTACATCGACGTGTGCCAGGCCCAGCTCGGAGACCAAAGCGTCGACATCGGACTTGACCTCGTTGAAGACATTCTCGTCATAGTCCACCGCATCGATCTTGTTCACAGCGACGATCACGTGGGAGATCTTCATCATCGCCGCCACGGTCAGGTGGCGACGGGTCTGCTCGATCACGCCATTGCGGGCGTCAACCAGAACGATGACCAGCTCCGAGGTGGATAGGCCCGTGACGGTGTTGCGCGTGTACTGCACGTGCCCGGGGGTATCGGCCAGGATGAAGCTGCGCTTATCGGTGGCGAAGTAACGGTAGGCAACATCGATGGTGATGCCCTGTTCGCGTTCGGCACGCAGGCCATCGACCAGCAACGAAAGGTCGGGGTTTTCCAGCCCCTTGGCGTTGGAAACGCGCTCAACGGACTCGTACTGGTCGGCCAGGATGGACTTCGTATCGTGCAGCAGGCGGCCCACGAAGGTCGATTTTCCGTCGTCGACGGAGCCGGCGGTGCACAGGCGGAGGGTCGGCAGGTTGGTGGACATCAGAAGTAACCTTCCTTCTTGCGATCCTCCATGGAGGACTCACTGAGCTTGTCGTCGGCACGGGTGGCGCCGCGCTCGGTGGTGGTGGACTGGCGGATCTCTTCGATCACGTCCTCGATGGTCGTGGCGGTGGAAAGAACTGCGCCAGTGCAGCTCATGTCGCCGACAGTGCGATAGCGCACGGTCTTTTCCACAAGCTCCTCGCCGTCCTTCGGTCCGCCCCATTCGCCTGGGGTCAGCCACATGCCATTACGATTAAAGACTTCGCGCTGGTGGGAGTAGTAGATGGCCGGAACCTCAACATTGCGGTCGCGGATGTAGTCCCACACGTCAGCTTCAGTCCAGTTGGAGATTGGGAACACGCGGATGTTTTCGCCCACCTGGTGGCGGCCGTTGTACAAGCCCCACAGCTCCGGGCGCTGGCGGCGTGGGTTCCAGCCGCCGAAGCTATCGCGTACAGAGAACACACGTTCCTTAGCGCGGGCTTTCTCTTCATCGCGGCGGGCACCACCCAGCACAGCGTCATAGCCACGGTTCTGGATCGTCTCCACCAGTGGCACGGTCTGCAGTGGGTTGCGGGTGCCATCGGGGCGCTCCTGGATCGCGCCGCTGTCAATCCAGTCCTGTACGGCGGCAACGTGCAGTGTCACCTTTGGATCTGCAGCGATCTTGTCGCGGAACTCGATGACCTCCGGGAAGTTGTGGCCGGTATCCACGTGCACCAGTTCAAAGGGCACGGGGGCGGGGTGGAATGCGCGCTTGGCTAGTTCCAAAACCACGACGGAATCCTTGCCGCCGGAAAACAGCAGCGCAGGACGGTCGAACTGGCCTGCTACCTCGCGCAGGATCTCGATTGCTTCCGCCTCCAAGCTCGCCAGGTGGGGCGAAAGGGCGGTGTTGTTATCAGTGCTCATGTGTGAAGTCCGCATTCTGTCTTGTTGGAGTCGGCCCAGCGGCCGGATCGGGGGTCCTGTCCAGGGGCAACCGGCAGGGTGCAAGTTTCGCAGCCGATCGACGGGTAGCCCTGCTTAGTTAGGGGGTTGATGATCAGCTCGTGGTCAGCGATGTAGGCCTCCACGTCCTCGTCACTCCAGGCGACGATGGGGTTGATCTTCAGTCGGCCGGTGCGGTCCACGTCCAGCACCGGGGTGTTGGCGCGCAGGGCATTGTCCACGCGGCGCACGCCGGTGATCCAGGCGTTGAAGGGGTTGAGCATTCGCGCCAGGGGCTCGACCTTGCGCATGCGGCAGCAAGCGGTGTTGTCGCGGGAGTACAGGCGCGGACCGTAGACCTTGTCCTGCTCCTCGCGGCTGAGTACCGGGGTGATGTTTTCCAGTGGCAGGTTGTAGCGCTGCTGTACCTTGTCGCGGGTTTCGAGTGTCTCGGCAAAGTGGTAGCCGGTGTCCAGGAAGACCAGTTCCGCGCGGTCTTCCGCCAGGCGGCCTTCTGCCAGCTCAGCCAGGACGGTGTCCTGCATGGACATGGTCACGGCGACCTTGCCGGGTACGTGTTCCGCCACCCATTCCATGATTTCTTCGGCGTTGGCGCCCTCTAGCTTGTCGTTCCACTCGGCAACGAGCTGCTCGTTGGCGGCTCGCTCCTTGTCACTCAGTGGCGTGGTCTTGGTCGGCGCGCCCTTCGGACTCTCGGCGGGGTCTCGGAAGTCATCCGAATTCCCGCTGAGCAGGCCGGTCGCATCTACCAGGCTCATGAGCTCCTCTTCTCGGGTTGATGTTTGTCGTTTTGAAGTTGATGTTTTTCAGAACTCGGGGGAACTCTTGGTTATTCCCTAGACAGACCGATCGGTCTGTATTGGCTTTCACCACAATAGACCAATCTGTCCATTCCTACAACCGGGTTCAAGATTCTTTGTGACGCCCCCACCGTCGCGAACTACCCAAAGGCCACGAATGGCCTCATAAGGGGGAGGCGAAGGGGCGTCAATAAAAGGTCAGTTACAACAGCTGTCCGTGGAACTTGACGGAGAAAACCCGCATACACTCCCGGCACTGCCAAGCGTTGTCGGTCTCTGCGTCCGGAAACAGATTCTGGGACATGCAGTAGGGGCAATTGTTCACCGTCGCACGGCGGGCATTGGGGTGCCCCACACGGCCGCCGACCTGCTCGTTCACACTCGGGAGGGAGTCGGAATCAGGAACACTCATGGGCTACACCAACAACTCGTCGTCGGCGCGGATAACCCAATCGCGGAATTCCTCACCCTCGTTACGATGAGACTTGAAGTTCTCCACGATGCGCACCACATAGTCCCCCAGGTCCTTGGAGTAGACCTGGTTGCCGCGGACCTTCTTGCCAAAGTGTGGCTCCATACCGATAGTGCCGCCGAGGTGCACCTGGAAGCCCTCCACTCGTTCCCCTTCGTCGGTCGTGAGAATCTTGCCCGACAGCCCGATATCCGCCACCTGAGTACGGGCGCAGGAGTTCGGGCAGCCATTAAGGCTGATCTTCAGCGGCACATCGAGGTCGCCGAGGCGATCTTCCAACTCATCAACCAGTGCGATGGCGCGCTGCTTGGTGACAACGTGAGCCAGCTTGCAGAACTCCAGGCCAGTACAGGAGATGATGTCGCGACGGAAAGCCGAGGGCTTGGCAGACAGGCCGAGTTCTTCCAGGTCTGCAGCCAAAGCCTCGGCAGCTTCGCGCTCCAGATCCAGGAACAATAGCTCCTTATCGGGAGTGGTGCGGATGTTGGTGGTGCCGTGTTTTTCCGCCAGGTCGGCAAGCTGCTGCAGTTGCTTACCATCGGTGTGGCCAACCGTGGGTTTTACGCCCAGATAGAACTTGCCATCCTTTTGCTCGTGCAGGCCGACATGATCGCGGTAACCGGGGTACTCCCCCGGCGCCGGGCCGTCCAGCAGCGGGCGCTTGAGATACTCGTTTTCCAGCACTTCACGGAACTTTTCCACACCCCAGTCGGCGACCAGGAACTTCAGGCGGGCGCGGTTACGCATGCGACGGTAGCCATAGTCGCGGAAGATTCGCACCACACCAGCCCATACCTCGGGCACCTCTTCGAGCGGCACCCACACACCTAGACGCTGCGCGAGCATCGGGTTAGTGGACAGGCCACCGCCGACCCAGACATCAAAGCCGGGGCCATGTTCCGGATGCTCGGAGCCAATAAAGGCCAGGTCTTGGATTTCGTGGGTGACGTCCTGGCGGGAGTGCCCGGAGATTGCGGACTTAAACTTGCGGGGCAGGTTGCCAAATTCAGGGTCGGGCAGCAGCTCTTTTTTGATCTTCTCGATGGCCGGACGGCCATCGACAATCTCATCCTTGGCAATACCGGCGACTGGAGAGCCAAGGATGACGCGCGGTACGTCGCCGCAACCAAAGAAGGAATCCAGGCCAACCTTTGCCAACTCATCCCAGATCGTCGGAACGTCCTCGATACGAATCCAGTGCAGCTGCACGTTCTGCCGGTCAGTGAAGTCGGCAGTGTTACGCGCATACTTTTCGGAAATCTCACCGATGGTGCGCAGGCCGGCCGAGCTCACCACACCGCCATCGAGGCGGATACGCATCATGAAGTAGTTATCCTGCAGCTCAGCATTGGTGAGGGTCGAGGTCTTTTCACCATCGAGCCCCTGCTTGCGCTGCGTATACATACCAACCCACTTGAAGCGTGGGGCGAGATCTTCCGCCGGGATGGAGTCAAACCCTTCCTTGGAATAGATGTCACGGATGCGCTGCATCACGCTAAATCCAGGATCCTCCTGCTTGATTCGCTCGTCGTCATTGAGCGGCTCTCGGCCATCGACAGCCCACTGCCCTTGGGGCTTGCGCTGCTTCTTGCGGCGCGGACGTGCCGGCTTCTGTGCGGCGTCCGCTCCGGTGGTCGATTCGGTCGTCATCGTCTCTCAACCTCTGTCTAGACTGATCAGTCTGTCTGCATTGTCCGGTTCAGGTTAGATGGCATCTCGCACAAATTCAAGCGATTTCTTGATTTTTGTAGACAGAGTTGTCTATAGTTCGTGGAGTTACCCGCGGTGACCCCGATGTAGTGACCCCGTATGGAATTTCGCTACATTGGACTGTGTTATTTCATAAGCAGTTCGAACGCTTCATGCGGTTCACCCGGCGCGATACAACAATCGCTCCGCGCGAGCTCAATATGCGAGTTCAGCACCGCGGTTTACCCACGACCGAAGTACGACCCGAATAAGAAGGATTTGCACCAGACATGCCCGAGAATCGCCCCCTTCGCATTGCAGTCATCGGCTCCGGCCCGGCAGGTATCTACGCCTCCGACGCACTAACGAAGTCTGAGGCTGACGTTAGCGTCGACATTTACGAGCGCATGCCGGCACCCTTCGGCCTCATCCGCTACGGAGTTGCTCCCGACCACCCGCGCATCAAGGGCATCATCAAATCCCTGCACAAGGTGATGGATAAGCCCGAGATCCGCCTGTTCGGCAACATCAATGTCGGCCAGGACGTCACCATCGACGAACTAAAGCAGTTCTACGATGCCGTCATCTACGCCACGGGTGCCACCGATGACCGCCCGCTAAACATCCCCGGCGGCGAGCACACCATCGGTGCGGGAGAATTCGTCGGTTTCTACGACGCTAACCCGTACTTCGAGGAAAAGTGGGACCTGTCCGCTGACTCTGTCGCCGTGGTCGGCGTCGGTAACGTCGCCCTCGACGTCGCCCGCGTGCTGGCTAAGACCGGCGACGAGCTAAAGGTCACCGAGATTCCGGACAACGTATACGACTCCCTAAAGGACAACCAGGCCAAGGAGGTGCATGTCTTTGGCCGTCGCGGTCCGGCACAAGCGAAGTTCACCCCGCTGGAGCTGAAGGAACTGAACGATTCCGACACCATCGAGATCGTTATTGATCCAGAGGACATCCAGTACGACGAGGGCTCCGAAGAGGCACGCCGCGCATCCAAGATCCAGGACATGGTCTGTACCCGTCTGGAGCAATACGCCATCGCCGACCCGAAGGGCGCTCCTCACAAGCTCTTCATCCACTTCTTCGAGTCTCCTGTCGAGGTTAAGTCCGACGCCGAAGGCCGCGTGACTGCCTTTGTCACCGAACGCACCGAGCTCAATGGCGATGGCTCTGTTTCTGGTACCGGCAAGCTCACCGAGTGGCCGGTGGGCGCGGTCTACCGCGCCGTGGGTTACAAGTCCGATGAGCAGCCTGGCCTGCCCTGGGATGAGCGTCAGAACGTGCTGCCCAACGTCGGTGGCCGTGTGCTGACCGAAGGACCAACCGCCGACGGCATCGCGGGCGTGCCCGGTTCCGCTGACCCGGAGGCAGAAAAGCGCGAGCGCCTGCCCGGCGTCTACACCACCGGCTGGGTCCGCCGCGGCCCGGTTGGCCTGATCGGCAACACCAAGGGCGATGCGAACGAGGCTGTGGCCAACCTGCTGGAGGATGCCGCCAACGGCATCGGTTTTAACCCCGAGAAGCCAGAGCTTGAGGCCGTAGAGGCCTTCCTGGAAGAAAAGGGCATTGACCACACCACCTGGGATGGCTGGTACAGCCTGGATAAGCACGAGCGCGAGCTCGGCGAGGCCGAAGGCCGCGAGCGCAAGAAGGTGCGCGAGTGGGCTGAGATGCTGCACCACGCCAAGGGTAAGAACGTCTAAGCAGGGATACTGAAAGAGGAATACGCAACACCTAGGAAAACGCAACACCGTGGCTAACACTCCCTCCCCTGCTGCCAGCGCCGCCGAGTTCCCGGATGTTCATTTCACCGGGCGCGCCCTACTGGCAATGCCCGCCCAGCAGCTGCATCCGCTGTACAAGTTGCGCGTGGACGTGTTCGTCCATGAACAGCAGACACCTTTCGCGGAGATCGACGATATCGATCCGCACCCGAATACCCACCATGTGCTGGCCTATATCCACCCCGGCAGTGGCCCGGAGTACCCCTTCGGCCAGCCGGATCCAGGATCTCCCCTGCGCCTGGTGGGCACCGCCCGCGTGTATGGCAAGCCAGATAACCAGCACATTGGTCGCATGTGCGTGGCCAAGGATGTCCGCGGACGCGGCATCGCCACGCAAATCATGGAGCAGGCGCTGGAGGTCTGCAAGGGCCGTGCCGCCGCATTAGACCCGACTACCCAGGTTGCCCGCGTCTCCCTCAACGCCCAGGAGCAGGTGCAGGACTTCTACGCAAAATTCGGCTTCAAGCCTGTTGGGGAGCCTTTTGAGGAGGAAGGCATCCCGCACGTCACGATGGAGTTGGAGCTCTAGCCCGCCATCTCCGCCGCTACCTCGGCACATTCCTTACGCCCGCAGGTAGCACTCTCCGGGTCCGCAGCGCAGCTATCACACAGCAGAATCTGCTCGCGGCACTGCTCATTCACACAGTTATGGAAATCGTTGGTCGCGTGACCACACGCTCGGCAGCGGCCCAGCGTAGCGGCGTCATCACTAAATTCCATGTGCATACGCCCGTCGAAGACATACAGGGAACCCTCCCATAGACCCTGGTCACCGTACTTTTCCCCATAGCGGACGATGCCACCGTCGATCTGATAAACCTCCTCGAACCCGCGGTTCTTCATCAGCGAGCTGAGGATTTCGCAGCGGATGCCGCCGGTGCAGTATGTGACGACAGGCTTGTCCTTCAGATGGTCGTATTTGCCAGATTCAATCTCGCCGATGAAGTCGTGGGTAGTACGTACATCGGGCACCACCGCATTCTTAAACTTGCCGATCTCCGCCTCCATGGCATTGCGCCCGTCGAAGAAAACCACCTCGTCGCCACGCTTTTCCACCAGGTCGTTGACTTCCTCCGGCTTCAGGTGCACGCCACCACCGATCACGCCGTTTTCATCCACCTTCAACTCATCCGGGGCGCCGAAGGCCACAATCTCCTCGCGCACCTTCACGGACAGGCGCGGGAAGTCGTCGGCTGAACCAGAGGACCACTTGAACTCCATCTTCTTGAAGCCTGGGAATTCGCGGGTGCGCCGCACATACTGCTTGCAGCTAGCCAGCGATCCGCCGACGGTGCCATTGATGCCGTGCTTGCTGATGAGGATGCGCCCCTTCAGTTCCAACTGCTCGCACAGCGCACGTTGCCACAGCATCACCGCGGTCGGGTCGTCGATCGGGGTGAAGCAGTAGTACAGCAGAATGCGGGTTTCATTGAGGTCGGTTGCGCTATGTCCCATACCCCGAAGTTTAGGACTACTGCCCCTGTTCTGCGAAAACCGTCGGCCGCACCGTGACGTACCCCGCAGCTTCCTCCGCCCGCTGGCGCGCCTCGTCAATGCTTTCTGCAGTGGTCACTGCCACTCCCATTCGCCGCCGCGTTAGCGCCCGGGGTTTGCCGAAGAGGTAAACGTTAGTTTCCTCCACTGCCATTGCCTTCTCGACGCCCATATATTCGATATCGCCGTCGTACCTTTCGGCACAGCGGATTACCGCGGAAGCCCCCGGGGAAATCAGCGTGGTATCAATCGGCAACCCAAGAATGGCGCGTGCGTGCAAGTCGAACTCTGAGAACCGCTGGGTGCCAAGCGTAACCATGCCCGTATCGTGCGGGCGAGGGCTTACTTCGGAGAAGTAGACGTCATTGCCCTTGACGAATAGCTCTACGCCGAACACGCCACGCCCGCCCAAGGCGGTGGCGATACGGGCGGCGATACTGCGTGCGGTGTCCAAGGCATCTTCGGACATGTACGCGGGCTGCCAGGATTCCACATAGTCGCCGCGATCCTGGCGGTGGCCGATGGGTTCGCAGAACCAGGTGGCCTCCCGGCCTGTGGCGGGATCGATGGAGCGCACGGCGAGGATGGTGACCTCGTAGTCGAAAGGAATGTACTGCTCCACCATGACGCGCTGCACGTTTGTGCGGGAATTTTTGATGGCCTCGTTCCAGGCGACTTCGAGCTCATCGACTCCGCCAACATAGCTCTGACCTGCGCCGGAATGCCCCATGACGGGCTTGACCACACATGGGTAGCCGATCTCCTCGGCGGCGCGAGCTAGTTCATCGGCGGTGGAGGCAAAACGGAAGGCGCTATTCGGCAGACCCAGTTTGTCGTGGGCGAAGGTGCGGATGCCCTCACGGTTCATGGTCAGCCTGTTGGCGAGGGCGGTCGGTACGACGGAGGCCACACCCTCGGCTTCGATTTCCTGCAGTACGTCTGCGGGGATGAACTCCACGTCCGGGACGATGAACTGCGGGGCAACTTCGCGTACTAGCTGCCTGATCGATTCCCCGTCGTAGATGTCCATAACGTGTGCCTTGTTGGCCACGTGGTGCGCGGGAGCACCGGCGTATCGGTCCGCAGCGTGTACCTCTACGCCCAAGCGCTGCAGGGCGACGGCGAGTTCCCTCCCCAGCTCGCTGGCGCCAAGCAGCAGGACTTTCAGAGAGGAGGGAGTCAGTGGGGTACCAATTGCCTCGGGTGTGTACATATTCACTCACCTTACTTATGCCCGTATATTTACGCTGCCACCCGCCCCGTCCGGCCTGCCCTACCCCGCCTCGTCGCGCAGGCTTGTCGGACGCTCAACCTGATGGAAGGATCAAAGCTATGAGCGAAACGCAGCGTGACTCTCAAGCTCACAACCCCCTGCCCTGTTCCCGCCGTTCTTTCCTGCGCGGCGTGGCCGTTGCCACCGCCGCTACAGCCTCCGGCGCACTGCTGGCGGCTTGCGCCAGTGAAGAGGTCGTAGCGAAGGCCGATGCCGCGGATCTGGAGGTCGGAGGCTCCACGATTCTGGATGGTTGGGTACTCTCCCGCCCCGGCGAGAACGAGTACAAGGCGTTCTCCACTACCTGCCCGCATGCTGGCGGCACCATCGACTCCATTGAGAAGTCCGGGGACATCACTGTGGCAGTGTGCCCCAAGCACATGTCCAAGTTTGATGTCGCCACCGGAGATGTCGTGGAGGGGCCTTCGCGCGATCCGATGAGCCCGGCTAAGAAGGTCGAGCGCAACGGCGATTCCATCGAGATCACCAACTAGCTGGACGTGTTTTTAACTAGCCGACCATATCTGTGCGCATATCTATGCGCACATCGCTCACGTGCTCTGCGAAGCGTGCGTCATGGCATGTCCACAGCACCGTCGGTGCCCCCGGCGTGGCTGCCCCAATGAGTTGGGCATATTCCCCTGCTGTATAGCGGTGTATCAGCTCCGCTAGTTCGCGATAGCCCGGCGCGTCCAGCCCCACGGTGGGTTCGTCCAGCATCACCAGATCAGCTCCGCGCACCATCGCCGCTGCGACAAGCACGATCCGCCTTTTCGCTGCCGGCACATCGAGCGGGTGCGTGCCTGCCCACGGCCCCAGCCCTGCGAAGTCAATGACTGCGGCAGCAAGCTCTTCCCCCGCACCCACGGCCAATTCGTCAGCCACGGTGCGGCATGTCACGGCCTGATCCATCTGCGTGGGCGCCCAGCCCTTAAGCCCCTCGGCACGTAGGGTTCCGCGGTACTTCAATAGTCCCAGGGCACCGAGGAACAGGGTCGTTTTTCCACATCCGTTCGGCCCAGCTAGGTGCACCACACGTCCTGCGGGAACATCCATGTTTATTGGGCCGACGCCACCTCGGCGGAAAACCACATCCCGCGCCAACAAGGCCGTCCCTGCGTCTCCCTGCGCAGCAGTCTGCATAGTCACCACGCCGGCTGCAGGCTGCGGAGCGGTGGCGCGCGTCAGGGTGCCATCGGCGTTCAGGCGTTGGTGCGTAGGGGCGTCATCGCTTAAGGGTGAACCTGCGCGATCATAAACGGTCACGGGCCCTGTGAAGTCCGCAAGGGTGCTACGCAGGGTCTCGACGGCGGAGGCATCCAGCCCATCCAAAGGACAATCGAGCACCAACGCATCGGGGCGTGCGAGCAGTGCCGCGGCAATCGCCACGCGCCGGGTTTGACCTGTCGACAGGGTGGCGGGGTTCTGCTCTGCCTGCGCTTCCAAGCCCCACAGCCGCAGGGCTGCATCTACCCGAGCTTGCATCTCCGCCTGCTCTACACCGCGCTGCTCCATGGGAAAAGCGAGCTCTTCAGCGACCGTGTTGCGCAGCAGGGAAATGTGCGCGCTGGCCTCGTTGCCGACCCATGCCGCGCCCGTCTTTTCTGCGTACGACCAGGCATGTTCGGATAGTCCGACGCCACTATCCCCCCAGATGTACGTAGTCAAAGGCATGGTTCGCGCAAAGGTCTTTCTGGTCGTTTGCTAGTGCTCGTGCTTCTTTAGTGCACTACCCACCAGCATCCCACCACTAGGGCTGCGATGGCCAGCAGGCGGACGGTCCAATCCAAAGCCGTATCTGCAACGGGGCGAAGCACGGTACGCGGCCCCGGTTCACCAATTCCGGTGCGCTGTAGCGGGCGGGCGCGGGTGGCGGCATCGTCGACCATGCCGACGATCAGTGGGAGGATCATGCGGCACTTCGCACCCAGGGTGGACACATCCACTCCGCGGGAGGCGCGAACCTGCTGGATGGTCTGCCAACGGGCTCTGGCAAGCGGCAGTAGTCGGGCGGTGGCGCCGATGACATAGACCAATTTGGCAGGCAGGCGCGGCTGCACAGTGCGCATGAGTCGGTCTAGGTTAACGAAGCTTCCGATAGTTAGGCCGATCGTGGTAGCGGCAAGGAAGCGACTGCCCAGGGACAGGGCGATCTGCACACCATCGCGGGTGAGGATCCACCATCCGGTTTCCTGTCCGAAGGGTGCGTACATCAATCCGAAGCCCAGGAAAGCCGGTAGGCCTAAGAGGTTGGCTGCGAGAAAGGGACGACGGGGCGTCGAGAAGAAAAGGGCCATAACGGCGCACAAGACCCACGCGATAGCGGACACGGTGAGGCTATCGGCGACGAGGACGAAAATCACCCCGCTTATAGCGAGGGTGAGGTATGTCAGTGGATTCATGCAGCCTTGTCGGACGTCGGTGCAAAGGTTCGGCGCGTGCGCTGTGGCAATGCGCGAATGACCAGGTAGATCACGCTAAACACAATGAACTTATCGATTGGATCGGAAGTCCACGACTGCAAGAATACGGCGGTCATCGGATCGAAGCCCAGGGAACGGTAGGCAGTCACAAGCAGACCCGTGCCCGTACCGGCGGTGCCACCGAAGATGAAGGAGGCGATCGGGGCGGAAAGCAGGGCTGTCAGGAAACCGATGAGCAAGGCGGATAGGGCGATCTTCCAATATGCACCTACCCACCACTTGCCGAGCAGTCCAGCGCATACGCCGACGAAGGCGTAGGCCGCTGCGAAGCCAACGACGGTCGGGTTGAAGGTTCCCCACACCAGCGCGGAGAGCACGCCGGTGACCAACCCCGCCCAAGGGCCGGCCAAGGCACCGACCAGCACCGTGCCGATGGAATCCAGGTACAGCGGCAAAGGCAGACCCATGTTGCCGATGATGTGGCCGAGCACGACATTGATTGCCAATGCGACCGGCAGGAGCGCAAGGGTGCGCACGGGCAGGCGCGGGATTACGGCGATGAGCGCCAGGATGGCGGGGACAACGAAACCGACGAGGGCAATGGTGGAGCTTTTGGAGTCGGCGAGGGACTCATATGTCGAGTCGGAGGGCTGCCAGATGACGAGGGTCAGCCAGGTGGCGACGATGATGATTGCGGATAGACCGAGCAGTCCATAGGTGGCTTTTTGTGACAGGGGGCGCATGGGGTGGGTCCTCGTTTTTCGCAGGGGCCAGCGCGCGACTAAGCGTAACGTCTATGTCACCTCGACGTTTCGACCGCGTGGCCAGTGGTTTTAATGTTTGTTTAATGCTTACAGAATCGGTGCGGATTGCACAAATCGCAGCCATTTTGGCGGCATCAGGGGCAGGGAAAACGGGTGTGAAACCGGGGTCACAAGCACCTAATTTAAGTGACTTAGTTGACAGACCAAGCTGTCTATTCTTAAATGGTTTAGCAAGCGACCCGCGCATGGCGGAGGCAGTTCCGCCCCGCCGCGAAGCGTGCCTTCTGGAGCCCCGGGAAAGGCATAGCGCGCGGGAACCGCAGAACGGCAAAGGCTCCCAAACGAGCCTTAACGCAGATCAATTAAACAAAGAAAGACAGGAAAAATCATGACTTTCAACGCAACCGTCGCCGGGGTTCCGCGCATCGGACCTGACCGCGAGCTCAAGAAGGCTCTGGAGGGCTACTGGCGCGATAACTCCACCGGACGCAACCTGGCCAACACTGCAACACGCCTGGTTAACGACTACACCGACGAGCTGCTGGCCGCCGGCTTGGATTCCGCAGCCTTCTCTGGCCGCTCCTTCTACGACGCGGTACTCGACACCACCGCTTTGCTGGGGCTGCTACCCGAGCGCGTCGCTGACATCGCGGATCACGATAACGATGGCCTGCCGCGCTTCATCGACCGCTACTTCGCCGCCGCCCGCGGAACCAAGGACCTGCCGGCCTCCGCAATGACGAAGTGGTTCGACACGAACTACCACTACATCGTGCCGGAGCTGGCCAAGGATTCCCGCGTGGAGTTGGACGATTCCGCATTCCTAGAGGACATCCGCGACCAGGTCACCCGCGCTGGCGAGGCCGTCCGCCCCGTTCTGGTGGGCCCGCTGACGTACCTGGCTCTGTCGCGCACCATCGACGGTTCCGATGCCTTCGCTCACCTCGAGGAAATTTTTGACGCCTACTCCCGCCTGCTCAAGCGCATCGCAGACCGCGGCGTGAAGTGGGTACAGTTCGACGAGCCGATCCTGGTTACCGACTTCGCCTACGCGGATGCACCTGCCAACGAAGACCTGCTGAAGCGCACCCGCGCTGGCTACGAGAAGCTAGCTGAGGTGGCCGGAGCTGGAGATGAGGGCGTCAACCTGCTTATCCAGACCTACTTCGGTGACGGCAACGCAGCCATCGAGCTACTGAGCGGCTCCGGTGTGGCAGCCTTCGGCGTGGACCTGGTGACAGGTGGCGCTGCTGCTGCCGAGCTGCCTGCATGGACCGGCAAGGAACTGCTGGCCGCTGGCGTGGTGGATGGACACAACGTGTGGCGCACCGACCTGGACGCAGCGCTAAAGACTCTGCAGGGTCTGCAAGAGCGCGGCCCGGTGGCTGTCTCCACGAGCTGTTCCCTGCTGCACGTGCCGTACTCGCTGCAGCGCGAGGAGAACCTGAATGCAGAGGTGAAGAAGTGGTTGGCCTTCGGATCCGAGAAGATCCGCGAGGTCGCCGCCCTGTCCCGCACCCTGCGCGGCGAGCAGACCGAGGCCGATGAGCAGCTGTTTGCCGAAACCCGTGAAGCCATCGAGGACCGCAAGAACTCCACCCTGACGCACAATGCCGCCGTGCGTGAGCGCCAGGATGCTGTGACCGACGCCGACCGTCGCCGCGATTCCATTAAGGCTCGTCGCGAGGCTCAGAAGGCTGAGCTGAACCTGCCGCCGCTGCCGACCACCACGATCGGTTCCTTCCCGCAGACCACCGAGATTCGCCAGGCGCGCGCCAAGCACCGCAAGGGCGAGATTGATGATGCGGCCTACACCCAGGCAATGAAGGACGAGGTCGCGGACGTAATCAAGCGCCAGGAGGAACTGGGCTTGGACGTGCTAGTGCACGGCGAGCCAGAGCGCAATGACATGGTGCAGTACTTCTCCGAGCAGCTGGAAGGTTACCTGTCCACCGAGCACGCATGGGTGCAGTCCTACGGCTCCCGCTGCGTGCGACCGCCGATCATCTTCGGCGACGTCTCCCGCCCGCACGCCATGACTGTCGACTGGTACAAGGTGGCAGCTGACCTGACCGACAAGCCAGTCAAGGGCATGCTGACCGGTCCGGTGACCATGCTGGCCTGGTCCTTCGTACGCGATGACCAGCCGCTGGGCGTGACCGCCGACCAGGTTGCACTGGCGCTGCGCGATGAGATTGCTGACCTGATTGCCGCTGGCGCCCGCGTGGTGCAGGTGGACGAGCCCGCTATTCGCGAGCTGCTGCCATTGCGCAAGGAACAGCAGCCGGAGTATCTGGAGTGGGCTGTGGGCTCCTTCCGCCTGGCTACCTCTGGCGCGGAGAACAAGGTGCAGATCCACACGCACATGTGCTACTCCGAGTTCAACGAGCTGATCGACACCGTCTCTAACCTGGACGCCGACGTGACCTCCATCGAGGCTGCACGCAATGGCATGCAGGTTCTGGCCGCTCTGAAGGATGAGGGCTACGAGCTGGGTGTCGGCCCGGGCGTGTGGGATATCCACTCCCCGCGTGTGCCGAAGCAGCAGGAAGTTGATGACCTGCTGACCGCTGCCCTGGGCTCCGTGGATCCCGCCCTGCTGTGGGTTAACCCGGACTGTGGCCTGAAGACCCGCGGTTGGGAAGAAACCACCGCCTCCCTGGAGGTTCTGGTGGCTGCCGCCAAGAAGGCCCGCGAGCGAGTCTAGTTACTCGGGGGGCTTACTAGGGGCTTTCTCGGAGGCTTTTTAGCCTCCAATGTCGCTAGATCGGGAATGTGTTACTGACAAGCATTTCAATCAATCTAAAACCGCAGGTCAGGGGTTTTTGATTTTGAAGGTTTTGAGAATCTCGTCAACACATTCCCGATCTAGCGACATTTTGCACTTTTGGGGCGGCGCTAATCAGCGCCGAACCCGCACACAACCCGCTCAAATTCCGCAAAGACGTCCGCCGGATCCAAAGCTTCCAGAATCCGCGCATTAGCTGGGCGGTTCCAATAAGCACCACACGCTCCTGCGGGATCCACATCTCCACGGACAGCTGCGACAGATCCGCCACCACCGTCAACAACTCGGTCAGCCACGGTAGTGCCACGCATGAGGGGAGAATCCGCTTCAACATCCACGGTGGCGTGATAAAGAGAACAAGGAATACGCCCCAACATCACCATCGCCGCGGCGAGGTCATGGATCTGCGCGCAATAGCCCACGCCGACAGATTGGTGAAATTCGAAATAGAAGCGGAGAGCGTCGCCGAGCAGGGCGGCAAGTTGTGGGCGTGAAGGGCGCACGGCGTCCTGCCACCTGCTTAAACGCGGTGGATACAGTAGAACCTGTTCCGTGACATTGAGTGGGCAGATGACCGGCAACGGGCACTGCACACTCTGTGCACTCTGTGCAACAGACTCGCCGGATGCCTCCCCACCGAATACGGCCTTCAAAGCATGCGGATCAACCCACGCATTCCATTCGGCAGTAGGGGTGGTGTTGCCTGGGTAGTTAAATGCCCCCGTCATCAGAGTAACTTGAGCCGGCCCCACCACCTCGGGCTCGTGTGCCAAAGCCCAAGCCAGGTTTGTCGCCGGACCAGCTACCAGAATGTGGGTCGCCCCGCGCCACGTCTCCACGGCCGCTCGCGCATCTCCATGCACGGCCGCTCGCACATCCCCTCTCACATCCTCGTGCGCATCCCCACACCCAGCCTCCAATTCGGGCGAATAATAACCTAATCCTCTTTTTCCGTGCGTTTCCGGAGTCGTAGTCAATGGCAATACCAAAGGCTTCCCAGCACCGGCCACTACAGAAACTTCCGGCGCTCCCGCCAGACGTAAAACCTCTTTAGAATTCACCGCCGCCTGCCCGACCGTCGTATTCCCTGCGCTGGTCGTCACCACTAAATCAATCTCACCAGCGGAGTGAAGATAGGCCAGGTAAATCAGTGCAAGACTGTCGTCAATCCCGGTATCCACATCGGCAACAACACGTGGTTTCTCCACCTCCGCCGCCATTGATTTTTTAATCATTTTTATTTCCCAAAAGCTGTTTATTTGTTTAGTTGATAGGTGTTCAGTCTTATATAATGAATGCCATGGTGCACGACAATGTAACCGAAACTACTCACTCTGATGATGCCCGCTCCCCGAAGGCTGCGGCCCGCCGCGCCGCTATCCTGGACGCCGCCCGCAAGGTGTTCACCAGCGACGGATATCACCACACTAAGCTCACGAAGATCGCAGAGGTGGCCGGCTGTTCGGTCGGTACCCTGTATACCTACTTCGAAGATCGCCAAGATCTGCTGATGAACGTGCTGGCCAGCGTCGAGAAGGACATGACTCCCACCCTGGACGATAGCTTGCTGAGCACTGATGACGCCCGCGCTACGATCGAGGGCTCCAACAAGGAGTTCGTGCGCTTTTACGCACACAACGCGGGTGCCATGAACCTGGTGGCGCAGTCTTCGCAGTTCAGCAAAGAGCTCGCGGTTCGACAGATGCAGATTGCCAAGCAGATGGTTGGCCGTAACCGCCGGTTCTTGGAGGCCTTGCTCGCTAAGAACATGATCCCGCCGCTGGACGATGTGGAGTACACCGCTGCTGCCATTGCCGCCATGTTCACCCGCTTCTGCCACGCCACTTTCGTGGAGGGCTTCTACGAGGTCACGGATGACAACCGCGAGGAAATCATCGAGCGGACCACCAAAACGCTCAATCTGATGACTCTCCGCATGGTCGGTCTGAATCAGGCTAATTCCGCCGAGGGCTAAACTCTCTGCCCTGATCGATCGAGATGCCGCGCACAGCAGTTGGCTCCCGATCGAGCACCTTCAAGCAGCCAGATAGGTCGCCTGCAAACGTATAGCCCTCTAGAAGTCCCAGTCGTCTTCCACTGTGGACTCCGCCCGACCGATAACGTAGGAAGATCCCGAGCCGCTAAAGAAATCGTGAGTCTCGTTAGAATCGGGCGCTAACGCGGCGATAATCTCCGGCTCAGTCTTTGCCGATTCTTCCTCATACTGTGGCGGGTAGCCTAGGTTCATCAGTGCCTTGTCTGCGTTGTAGTGCACGAACGCCATCACGCCTTCGATCAGCGAGGCTTGGTTGGGCAAGGCTGTGCCATACAAATCCCCCGAGTATTCTTTCTCTAAGGCAAGCAGCTCCTCCACTAGGGAGAACGTGAAGTCCTCGAGCTCCTGCGCGCGTTCTGGGTGAGCCTCCAACCCGCGCTGAAACTTATAACCCGAGTAGTAGCCGTGCACCGCCTTGTCGCGCAGGATCAGACGGATCATATCCGCCGTATTCATCAGAATGCCGCGACAGCTAAACCACAACGGCAGGTAAAACCCTGCGTATAGCAATAGAGAAGAAAGTAGCGTGGCCGCGACCTTGCGCTTTAGCGGATCCTGCCCGTTGTAGTACTGCATCACTGCGGTCGCCCGCCGTTGGAGTACAGGATTGTCCACTGCCCAGGCGTATGCACGGTCGATCTCCTCGCTGCTGCACATAGTGCTGAAAACGCTGCTATAGCTGCGAGCGTGCACGGCTTGCATGAATGCAATGTTCGCGTAGACGGCCTGTTCGTGCTCCGTGCGGGAATCTGGGATCTGACTGATCTCACCGACGGTGGCTTGGACTGTATCTAGCAGCGTCAGTCCCGTGAATACCTTTGTGGTCAACTCGCGTTCGGCATCCGTCAGGCCATTCCATTTGGACAGGTCATTGGATAGCGGCACCTTTTCAGGCAACCAGAAGTTGCTGGTCAGGCGCTGCCAGATCTCTAGGTCCTTCGGATCTTCCAGCTGGTTCCAATTCACCGGCCGCAGAGGGACGCTGGGGTTCTGCAGCCATTGCGGTGGGGTCTGGGAGCGTTTACGGTAACTCAATTTTCACTTCCTGCGTTTTTGTATCGGTTTTCACTTGGGTCTTGTTCTTGACGCCCGTTCTCCCCGCGCATGTGGTTCCAGAAATTGCGGAGCCCAATTTGTACCCGGGCAACGTCGCGAGCCGTGCCAAGCAGCTCGAAACGGTAAAGCTCCGGTACGTGGCACTTGGCGGCAATCGTTGATCCGGCACAGCAGTATGCAGTGCCAAAGTTCGTATTTCCGCTGGTAATTACTCCCCGAATTAGCGCGCGATTGTGCGGATTGTTGAGGAATTTGATGACTTGCTTGGGAACGGCTTTCCGCTGATCACCTCCGCCATACGTCGGGGTGATTAACACATACGGTTCGTTGACGATCAGCTCGGGATCTTTTCTTCGCAAAGGAATGCGCTGGGCGGGGATACCGAGTTTGGCTACGAAGCGTCGAGTGTTTTCGGAGGCAGAGGAGAAGTAGACGATGCGCGGCTGTGTAGCCGCGGTTGTTGACATAGCGGTTTTCCTTTCTAGTTGTTTGATCTGCCGCTCTTGGAAAACGCAACCTTGAGGACGAGACATAAGGTTCAGACATAAAGTTCAATCTATTGAACTTTAGAGTAACACTCGATTGAACTCTTGTGTAGAGTATGCAGCGTACAACGCTCGACTACTAAGAAAGGAAAACTTCCATGGCGAAGCTCACCCAAGAGATGAAAGACATGCTCAGTGCGCAATTGCCGTATCTGGCAACGGTGACCGACGGCGAAATGCTCTTGCCGAATATCGGCCCGAAGCGCAGCCTGCGCGTCTGGGATGATGAGACGCTGATCTACAACGAAAACACTGGGCGCCAGCACCTCGAGAATCTTCGTGCGGGGTCGAAAGCCGCGGTAGCGGTAGTAGATTGGGGCCAACTAGACGGGTTTAGATTTGTCGGCTCTGCAGAGCTATTCCACGAGGGACCCGTATGGGAAGCAGCAGTGAAGTTCGCTGATGAAATGGGCCACAATCCGCCGAAAATGGCGGTGCTAATTCATATTGAGCAGATCTACACGCTCATGCTCGGCAAAAATGCCGGACGGTTGCTCGCTAGCGACGATGAATCCCTATTCGTAGACTGACCGCAGCGCCCTTTACGCCACTACCGCTAGCCGGTAGTTATCGCGCCAGCCCTAGCCTTCCGCTACGTCGTTGATGACGATAGTTTGGTCGCGCCCCGGCCCCACACCGATGTAGGAAATGCGGCAGCCGGAAAGCTCCTCCAGGCGCTTGACGTAATCCTGCGCCTTCTGCGGTAGTTCCTCGAAGGTCTTGCACTCCGTAATGTCCTCGTCCCATGCAGGCATGGTTTCGTAGATCGGAGTGGCATGGTGGAACTCGGTCTGCGTCATCGGCATCTCGTCGTGGCGAACACCGTCCACGTCATAGGCCACACAGATCGGGATTTCGCCGATGCCGGTCAACACGTCCAGCTTCGTCAGGAAGTAGTCGGTAAAGCCATTGACGCGGGAGGCGTAGCGGGCGATCACGGAGTCGTACCAGCCACAGCGGCGCTTACGACCGGTGTTCACTCCCACCTCACCGCCAGTGGTCTGCAGGAACTCACCCCACTTATCGAAAAGCTCGGTCGGGAACGGTCCGGCGCCCACGCGGGTGGTGTAGGCCTTGATGATGCCCAGGGATGCCGTGATGCGCGTCGGTCCAATGCCACTGCCCACGCAGGCGCCACCGGTCGTGGGGTTCGAGGAGGTCACAAAGGGATACGTGCCATGGTCCACGTCTAGCATCGTGGCCTGGCCGCCTTCCATCAGCACGGACTTACCGGCGTCAAGAGCCTTGTTCAGCTCCGTCGTCGCATCGATCAGCATCGGCTTGAGGCGATCGGCGTAGGAGAGGAAGTAGTCCACAACCTCGTCCACGTCCACGGCGCGGCGATTGTAGATCTTCACCAGGATCTGGTTCTTCTGGTCCAGCGCGGATTCGATCTTCTGGCGCAGGATGGATTCGTCTAGCAGGTCCTGGGCGCGGATACCCACGCGGGAGACCTTGTCGGCGTAGGTCGGGCCGATGCCGCGGCCGGTGGTGCCGATGGCGCGCTTGCCCAGGAAGCGCTCGGCCACGCGGTCGATGGCAATGTGGTACGGCGCGACCAGCTGTGCATTGGCGGACACGCGCAGGCGGGAAGCGTTCGCGCCGCGGGCCTCCAGGCCGTCGATTTCCTCGAACAATGCTTCCAGGTTCACCACGCAGCCGTTGCCGATGATGGGCGTGGCGTTTTCGGAAAGCACACCTGCGGGCAGCAGCTTGAGTTCGTACTTTTCGCCGCCGACGACGACGGTGTGGCCGGCGTTGTTGCCACCGTTGGGCTTGACTACGTAATCGACCTTCCCGCCCAGAATGTCGGTAGCTTTGCCCTTACCTTCGTCGCCCCACTGGGCGCCTACGACAATGATCGCTGCCATGGAAACTTAAACACGTCCTCTTGGGTTGGTACAGATGTACTCACGGTTGTAGCCCCGCTCCGGCGGTCGGACGGGGCACCTAGACGTTTCACCATTCTAGTACTTCGCCGGTGGTTGTGGCACTCGCTATGGTGGGTTTCTATGTTGTTCTTCTTGCGTTGCGATGTTCCCGCCAGCGATCACTTGCGCGATCCCGTGCTGCCGGGCGAGGTCGTGGAATGCCTCAATGTATCCGCTATTCCCACGCGCAAGGAGTTGCGCTTTCTGGATGATCTGGAGCGGTTCGTGGTGGGCTCCACCCCGTCGCTGGATGAGCTGATGCAACGCCCAGACGCACCCCATTTGGGCACCCCGCAGCCTGACCCGCACCAGGTCAGCGAGCGGGTCCGGGTGATCGTGCAGGGCAGCGATGCCGCTATCGCCGCTGTGGTTTCTAAGTTGATGCGGATCGATGCCCTGCGGGTCGAGGTTGGGTTTATCCCTACCGGTTCTTCTGCGGTCGCTCTTTCTTGGGGGTTGGACCCCACCTTCTCCCCTGCCCAACATCTCACCTTCGCGCTCGCTTCCCCGGCTGTGCCGACTCCGGTGATCCGGGACGACCATGGCGTGGTGACGTTGGGAGTGGCCGAGGTGACTGGCCCGGAAGGTGATTCCGGGACTGCGGAGATGATCGGCGAGGTGATTGTTGATTCCGCGGTCTTGTTTGAGCAGAACAAGGCCGGAACAAGTGACTTCAATAACGGTGTGCGGATGGTGCCCACTCCGGATGCTCCAGGGTTGGCTGCGGTGCAGCGTCCGCCGTTGCCGCGGAAGGGCTGGTTCGGGCGCACGAAAAAACCCCGCAGCACCGTCTCGCCG
The DNA here is from genome assembly GCF_053479475.1 of Corynebacterium sp. 22-2729. NCBI lineage: Bacteria > Bacillati > Actinomycetota > Actinomycetes > Mycobacteriales > Corynebacteriaceae > Corynebacterium > Corynebacterium sp. 22-2729. The sequence continues at coordinate 165,071 of NZ_JBRBCA010000001.1, read as the reverse complement.
ACGGTGCTGCGGGGTCGGGCCTTACAGGCCGGAGGGGTGGATCTGGTAGTCACCCGCGATGGGGTGCGCCATCCCCGCCCGCTGAAGTCGGTGACGTTTTACCGCCACCTGCGGGATGGGCAGTTCGTGCGCAACTAAGCTCGCCCGCAATTAGCGGACGTAGCCGTGGGCGCGAGCCCAGTTGTACAGGCCGAACAGACCAGCGCCGATGGCAATCGTTCCGAACAGGGCTGCGAAGAACTTACCCAGCGGGCTGGAGCCAGTGACTCCGCTGGAGCTGCTGGAACCGTTGCTGGATCCGGAGCTTCCGCCCGGATGCTCCTGCTTTTCTACGTTCACCTTCAGCTCCACGGTGGAGGTCGATCCGTCCGGGTAAGTGACTACGACCGGAATGTTGTATTCACCCGGCTCGACGTCCTTGCCCGGTTTCAGGGCGACAGTGCCGTCCTCGTTGACGGTGGCCCACTCAGGTGCACGCTCACCAGCGGTGAACTTAGCACCTTCGCCGGTATCACCCGGAACCTTGGAGGTGACGGTCTCGCCCGGCTTCACGGAGACATCCTCGAAGGAAGGATCGTGGATCTCGTTGGCAGGCTTCACGGTGACGGTGACGTTCACGGTCGTGTCGTCGCCGGAACCATCCTTGTTGGAGACCTTCACCGGAACGGTGTACTCCTTGGCCTCTACATCCGTGCCCGGCTTGGCGGTTACGGTGCCGTCCGGGTTGACGGTGATCCAGGACGGTACGCCCTCGCCAGCCTCGAAGGTCGCGCCCTCAGCCACATCAGTCGGAGCCGGAGCGGTCACTTCGTCGCCCTGCTTCACCGTCACGTCAGAGTAGGTCGGATCGTGGATCTCGTTAGCGGGCTTTACGGTCACGGTAACCACAGCAGTAGTGCGGTCAGCAGAGTCATCTCCGTAGATGACCGTCACCGGGATCTTGTACTCGCCCGGCTTAACCTCAAGACCCGGACGTGCCTCGAGGCTGCCATCTTTGTTCAGAGTGACCCAGTTCGGTGCGCCTGCACCCAGGGAATACTCAGCGTCCGCAGTGCTGCCCTCAGGAGCAGCAACAGTGGCGGTCTCTTCCTGCTTTACCTCGATCGGCTTGTAGGTCGGATCATGTAGCTCGTTGATCGCGCGCTCCGTGACCGTGACCTTCAGCTCGGCATTGTCGATAGTGCCATCGGGGTAGGTGACGGTAACCGGAACCGTGTAGTCCTTCGCATCAACCTCGCCGCCCGGGTTCAGTTGGACAGCGCCCTTGTCGTCGATGGACGCCCACTCCGGAGCACCCTCAGCCAGGGCGAACTTGGTGCCCTCCGGCAAGCCCTCGATAGCAGGAGTCTTTGCGGAACGGTTGGCCTGCACGGTGATGCTGCCAAACTCCGGGGAGTAAATCTGGTTGTCCGGCTTCTTGGTGACGGTCACCTTGGCCGTTGCTTCGTCGGTGGACCCGTCGTCGTAAGTGACGACAACCGGAACGGTGTAATCCTTGGCTTCGGTCTCCAAGGTGGGCTTTGCCTCGATAGAACCATCCTCGTTGACGGTGACCCACTCCGGCGCACCCTCACCACGGGTAACCTTCGCACCCTCCGGCAGTCCCTCCGGGGCAGGGATGGTGGCGGTGCCTTCTTGCTCGACAGTGGTCTCGCCGAACTGCGGATCGTGCAACTCGTTGGTGTGCGTGACCTTCACGTGGACGTTAACCACGACATCACCCTTGGACTGGTCCGGGTAGCTGACAACGACCGGAACGGTGTAGTCGCCCGGCTTCACTTCCCGGCTGGGCTTTACAGTGACGGTGCCATCTTCAGCAACGGTGGCCCATTCCGGTGCATTTTCTCCAGCTGCAAACGTTGCGCCCTCGGCGACATCCTTTGGAGCCTCGACAGTCTCGGTATCCAGCTGCTTAACAGTCACTTCTGCGTACTGCGGATCGTGCCGTTCCGCCAGGGGCTTCACCTTCACTGTCACGTTCACTACGGTATTGTCCGCGGAAGAGTCCGGGTAGGTGACAACAACCGGAACCTCGTAGTCGCCGGGTTCCACATCCAGGCCAGGCTTAACGGTGACGGTGCCGTCCTGGCCGACAGTCGCCCATTCCGGAGCCCCCTGACCCGCCTTGTAAGTGGTTCCCTCTGGAGCCTGCGCGGTGTTCTTCGCAGTAGCCGTATCCTGCTGCTTGACCTCAATGTCCGCGTATTTGGGTTCGTTGAAGTCAGCCAAAGGTTTCACGGCAGTAACACCGAGCCGAGTATATCGATCAGTCAAACAAGTAATGCGCAAGCCAGGGGTCGAAAACAAGACCGTTCCTGCAATCCCCTCTCCATGAAACATGTTGTTGCTACGGACACGGCCAGAACCATCCGGCGTCCTGTAGGCCTCAGGAGTTTGAACTTCAACCGCCCCAGACGATTTAGCTTTGAACTTCAGTTTCAGCGGTGCGAAAGCAATTGTTACCGTATCCCCAGACCTGCTCGGCTGCATCATCTCTTCGACGGTAAGAACGCCTTTGTCTAGAGTAGCCGGAAGGCTCGAGTCAACCAGCTCAACATCGCCTTTCACGGCGAACCGAATCTTATTATTTGCATTTCCTTCAGCAAAGGAAGGGGAACCTCCCAGCTTCTTCAACAATGGGTGCGATGCCGCCAGTGGATCAATGTTCACACCGGCTTCAAAAACTTCATCGACTGCAGCTCGTTCGGGCATAGTCACATGAAATTGACCCGTAAATTCCCTATCTTCTTGGAATCCATTCCCGATAATCGGGATTTTCTGCTTAGGTCCACCTGCCGCGAACACAGTGCACTTAATTGGCAGCTTCGTATCCTGCGTCTTGTTCGCCGTCGCAGCCTGCGCCACGGACGGGGATACCGGGGAGTTTGGGACGGCGGAGACCGTCAGGATCATGCTGGCCGATGCCGCGACAGCGATCATTGCGCGGCGGGAGCGAAGGTGTATCATAAGAGATTCCTCAAAGTAGAGCGAGACGACATTAAGTCGTGGTGGGTAACAATTCCCCAACTTCTCTAAGAATCTACTATCGCCACTCTTAAGGTTCCACCCGTAGCCCCAGCCCTACTCCCCCAACTCGTCCCACACCTCCGGCGGCTGCCACGGCCTGTCCACCGTCGGCCGCAGAAACGCCATAGCCGACTCACGTGAATAGCCACAGACCTGCAGGGCGTCCACAATAATCGAGCGACACTGCGCCAACACCACCGTGCCCGACAACCCCGTCCCCTCCGCAATATGCAGATCCGCCTCCGCACCAAGCTTTTGTAGGGCGCGCACGATCTCCGGGATCTCCACCGCCTCATCGCGCGTACCACGGGTGCCGCCCTCGGCGAACAACGCACCCAAATGCCCCAATTCGTTGGAAATGCTACGCATCAGCTCAATCATCTCCTCCGGTGGCTCGATCTCGTCCAGCATCATGATCTCCGCCCGGCGCGCCAGCACGCGCGTGTTGCGCATGACATTATCCACGGGCACCAGGATGCGGTTCATCGTCTTCGCATGCCGTCTGGCCGTCCAATAGATCGGAGATACCGTCACCACTTCCGATCCCCCGCCCACGTTCGTGAGCAGGGCATTAACGTTTGTCTGCGTACCGCGGGCAACCTCTAGCGCCTTGGTAATTTTCTCCGCCTTGCGTTCCTCCATCCCCTGAGCCACATCATCCAACACCAGCGAGGCCTTAGACACCAGCGTGGAGACCTCCCGCCGGGCCGGGCGCAGCGGCGAGTTCGGCACCAAGGCCAGAACCAAAATGCCGATCACACCACCAACCAGCGCATCCACCATGCGGTCGAAAGACCCCGAGGTGCCCGGAGGCAGGATCGTCGCCACCAACACCGCAGAACTGGAAGCCTGAAAAGCCACGGAGACGGACTTATCCACGAACGTCGCCACCAAAATTGCCACCAGCACCACCACTGAGACCTGCCAGTAGCCACTGCCGATATTGCTAATCAGCACATCACCGATACCCACACCCACCGCGGCGCCCAGCACCAGCTCAAAACCACGGCGCAAGCGCTTACCTGCGCTAACCCCCAAACTCAACACCGCAGCGATCGGTGCAAAGAAAGCCTGTTGGTGGCCACAAACCTGCACCGCAATAAGCAGCGCCAGCCCAGCACCGATTGCACACTGGATCGCAAAGACCAGACCCTCACGCACGCGGATCATGCCCTGCACAGGAGCAATGCGACGCAGGTTCCGCGCAGCGGCACGCACGCCGGGGCGCAGGCGGTTGGCCGGCTCGCCCCACATTTCCTTTGCGGTTCGTGGCCGCCGTTGTGGTTCTGCCATGCCCGCCAGTCTAGGTGGTCACATCCGCCCACACTGCCAGATGGTCCGTGCCGAGAATACGCTTCGTCCCGCCACCCAAGCACTCACCGGTAGTCATGATGTGGTCCAGCCGAATCACCGGGAATACCGCCGGCCACGTCGGCGTGTGCGCCAGGTGCCCAGTACAGTCACTGAGCTCAAAATCGCGGTAGCGCGGATGGCTGCGCGTAGCGTTGAAGTCACCGGCTAGCACCAGATGGCGCCGGGAATTGGCCCAATCACTCAAGCTCGCCAGGTCGCGCTCCCACGCCGTGCGATACTCCTTGACCGGTGCCACTGCGTGCACACCCACGAACTCGCTGTTGCCATGCAGCGGCGCATTCACACGCGGAGTTTGGAAGCGGGTCAGCCCCCGCACCATGTTGCCGTGCGCCCCTGTTTTTTCTTTATATGACGCCGACACCAAGCCCACGACATTATCCGCCCGATCGTTGCCAGGCCGCGGCTTGGTCAAAGGCAGATAGCCGGTTTCCTCCGCCACGCTATCCACTTCCTCTTCATTCGTTTCCAGGAGGAAGACAACGTCCGGTTTAAGTTCCTCAATCGCACGGGCGATTCGCTTATCATCAGCTTTCCCCCAGTATGTGTTGAGGGAAAATACTCGGGTGGAGTTGTGGGCGTCCGAAAAATTGGGGGCAGGTACGCGCGGGACGATCAAGACCGCCAGCACAGCGAGCACCGCGCACAGCGCCGCGCGGCGAACTGAATTCAGAATGCCCAGGCCGGCGGCAGCCAGCACCCCGGCGACCCACGCGCTGGCTTGGATCTCCGCGACAAAGGGCCACGATGCGGTGGTTTGCGCGGGCCAAAGGATGCTGGACATCCAGACGATCGCCACCACGACTGCGGCTATGCACAGGTTGCGGTGCGCCACCGGGTGGGGCGTCGGCTGGGAGAAAGAACGGCGTTTGTTCAATTTCCTATTACGGGGGATCACTAGCGCTCAGTAGAAGAGGCAGCGGAGCCATCCAGCCCCAGGGCTGGAGCTGCGGCAGGATCACAGTCGTGCAGCAAGTTCAGGCAACGCACGACCTCATCGTCCTCACCGAGGGCGCGGGCGGTCTGCACCAATGCGCCGATTGCGCGGAGCACTCCCCGGTTAGGTACGTGATCCCAAGGCACCGGGCCGGTGCCACGCCACCCGTTACCGCGCAGCGCATCGAGGCCGCGGTGGTAACCAGTGCGGGCGCAGGCGTAGGCCTGTACGGGCTGTCCTTCGGCCAGTAGAACCTCGGCCAGGGCGGCCCAGGCACCGGAATCCTTCAAGTTGGCGGAGACGGCCGCCTCCAAGGACTCGCGGGACTGTGCGGATGATCCCACCGCAACCGCACTGGCTAGTTCCTTGGGCAGACGCACCTCTGGGTGCTCTGCGCCGAAGAGATCTCGACTGTGACGAATCTGTTCTGCCATGGCTCCAGCGACGCTTACTTTGCGACGGAGGTGCCGGCAGAGTGCAGGTCGTTGCAGGCCTCAACAACGCGGACGGACATCGCTTCCTCAGCCTTCTTCAGGTAGGAGCGCGGATCGTACACCTTCTTGTTTCCGACCTCGCCGTCGATCTTCAGCACACCGTCGAAGTTGGTGTACATGTGGCGCGCAACCGGGTTGGTGAACGCGTACTGGGTATCCGTATCAACGTTCATCTTGATAACGCCGTAGCGCAGCGCCTCTTCGATCTTCTCCTTCTCGGAGCCGGAGCCACCGTGGAAGACGAAGTCGAACGGCTTGTCGCCCTCGGACAGACCCAGCTTCTTCACGGCAGCCTTCTGGCCCATGTCCAGAACCTCCGGACGCAGCTTCACATTGCCCGGCTTGTACACGCCGTGGACGTTGCCGAAGGTAGCGGCCAGCAGGTAACGGCCGTTCTCGCCGGTACCCAGAGCATCGACAGTCTTCAGGAAGTCCTCTTCGGTGGTGTACAGGTTGGCACCAGCCTTGGCCTCCACGCCGTCCTCTTCGCCACCCACGACGCCGATCTCAACTTCGAGGATGATCTTAGCCTTCTGCGCATCCGCCAGTAGCCCCTTGGCGATCTCCAGGTTCTCGTCGATCGGAATAGCGGAACCGTCCCACATGTGGGACTGGAACAGCGGGTTCTCGCCTGCCTCCACGCGCTTGCGGGAGATCTCCATCAGCGGGCGCACGTACTCGTCCAGAACTTCCTTCTGGCAGTGGTCAGTGTGCAGAGCAACGTTCACGCCGTAGTGCTTCGCAGCCTGGTGTGCGAAAGCCGCCAGAGCCTCCGCACCAGCAACCATGTTCTTCACGGCCAGGCCAGAACCGAACTGGGCGCCGCCGGTGGAGAATTGGATAATGCCGTCGGACTCCGCATCCGCAAAGCCCTTCAGAGCAGCATTGATGGTCTCGGAAGAGGTGCAGTTGATGGCGGGGTATGCGAAGCCGTTCTCTTTCGCATTATCCAGCATGTCGCGGTAGGCGTCGGGGGTTGCAATAGGCATTTCGATGCTCCTTCAAATCCTTGACTAAGGCAGGTTGGTCTCCGCCAACAATTATGCCGACAAATTCCACACCGTGCAGTCGCCTCCGGTGAATACTCCCCCTACTCCCCCGGAAGATTCGCTTGGATAGCCTTCGGACTTGCCTGCTAGCCCGCCTGGATCGTGCGTACTACCGCTTCCATGAGCATCCAGCCGGAAAGCTGCACCGAGAGGTCCCTTTCTGCAATGTCAGAGCTCGATACTGCCCCGGCAATTGTCGCCCCGACCAAGCCGCCGGACTGTGGCATGGTCGCATCCGTTCCCCAATCTGCGGAGAACACCGGCAGGCCATCGACCTCTAGCCGGTAACGCCACACCTTTTCGGCTGTGGCCAATACAATCCGTCGGGCTATGGCGACAGATTCGGCGCCGTGCCGACCTGGCGTCGGAACGCACTCAACAACAAGAGAAAGATAACGCGCAAGAATGCCATTAAATAGGCCGCCGTCCCCGCCCGCCGTGCGCACGTTAATGGCACCGTCGCGGTCGGTCAGGTGCGTTTCGATTGCGCGGAGGAGGCCATGGATGCGGGTGATTTCTTTGACGCCCACTTCTGAGACTTCTTCATCTCCAACCCCGGCGGCGCGTCTGCGCGCACGGGCGAGCTCCACGAGCGCGCCCAGAGTGACACCCTGGCAATAAGGGTGCACCGCTGTGACGGGTTCTGGGCCGGCCATCCGCATGTGGATACCGTCCATGACCAGGCCGTCTTCGTTGATGAGGCTGTCGAAGGTCCAGTCGACGAGCCGTTCCGCGGTGTCGATGTCTCCATTGCGGGCGGCCAGAATGGCGGCGGGGCCGTTGGTGGGGACGTTGTAGAAGGTCTCATTTGTGCGCCACGGCAGCACGCCGGTGAGGCTGTCCACCCCCTCGAAGATGTTCTCCATCAGGGGCTCTAGGTCGCGCGGGATGCCGAGTTTTTCCTGGATTTTGGGGGTATCTGGCACCCGCTGCAGGGCCAGCGCGAGCCACGCCTTGTCATCGTAATAGTGGTTGGCGGTCAGGCGGCTGATGTTGCGGAGCCGCATGGCGCGGATGTGGCGCTGAATGGCGCGGATCCGCGAGCTGGTGGGGCGGCGGAGAGCAGCATCGATGACGTTGTCGATGTAATGGGCTTGCCACCAGTAGTGCCAACGGACGAACATGCGGTCGCGGGTGGTCGGTGGCCAGGCGATGACGCCCAGCGTGGTCCGCGGGATACCCCAGAGCCGGCTGGCGTGGCGCTCGTTAATCGCCTGGTAGGCCAGGTCTGCGCGGTGATCCCAGAGTTCCAAGAGCTGCTGCTTGGGATCGGCTGCGGCTGCAGTTTCCTTGTCACCAGCGGCAGCCTTGACGTCGCTTTTCTCTCGCTTGTCTGGAAGTTTGAACACTTCTGCACACCTCACTAGGTTGTCGCACTTCTGCTGTTCCGCCGTAGTGCCCCGGCTTCCACTGCAGACCAGTCTATCTACAGGCTCTCCGCTGCTGCATGCTGCTGTCTACTGCTGCATGCCCGCAATCCCTGCTTCCCAGCCCTCATCACAGCCTCTTCACAGAGGAAAATGTCGCTAGAACGGGAATGCGTTAAAGACAATCTCTTTCAACTACACAAACATGCAGGTCACGGCGCTAACGCTTTGTGCCAACCAGCCTGCACAACCAGCAGATTCCCGATTCAACGACATCCCCCCCCAAGACGGCCAAATGGCCCCAGCTACCAGGCCTTATCCAGGTCCGCATGCTGGCGGATCCATGTATGCATCGCAATCCCCGCCGCCACACCGGCATTAATGGACCGCGTCGAGCCGAACTGTGCAATCGACACCGTCATGCGGGCAGCGTCCTGCGCCTCCTGGGAAACACCCGGCCCCTCTTGGCCAAACAGCAGCAGGCAGCGCTCCGGCAGTTCCGCAGTTTCCAGCGGAACGCACCCCGGGGTGTTATCCACTGCCACCACAGTTAGCCCCTCCCGGGCAGCGAACTCCAACACATCCGCAACCGTCGCATGATGTTGTAAGTGCTGGTAGCGGTCGGTGACCATCGCTCCGCGCCTGTTCCAGCGCCGCCGCCCGACGATATGCACGGTATCCACCGCAAACGCATTGGCGGTGCGCACAACCGTGCCAATATTCGAGTCGTTTTCGAAGTTCTCGATGGCGATATGCAGCGCGTGCCGCCGCGTATCAATGTCCTCAATGATCGCGGACTGCCGCCAATAGCGGTATGCGTCAACCACGTTGCGTGTGTCCCCGGTATCCAGCAGTTCGGGGTCGAAGCGCGGATCCGTCGGACGGGGCTGGTCGGGATACTCATCTTCCCAGCGGCATACGCCACGGGGATGCTCCAGCCACTCCGTCGGTCCGGGCTTATCGTGTGCTTCGGGTGAAGTGGGCGTCATAGAAAAAACTAAGCAAGCCCCAGGTCGGACAGACCCAGCAGCGAGCGGTACTCAACACCCTCGGCCTCAATAACATCCTTGGCACCCGTCGCGCGATCCACAACGGTGGCCACGCCTACAACAGTCGCGCCGGCCTCGCGAGCTGCGGCAACTGCTGTCAGCGGCGAATTACCGGTAGTCGTCGTGTCCTCGACGACGAGCACTCGCTTGCCTTCAATGTCCGGCCCCTCGATACGGCGCTGCATGCCGTGCTTCTTAGCCTCCTTGCGCACGACAAAAGCGTCGATGGATTCCCCATCTGCGTGCATGATCGCCGTCGCCACCGGGTCCGCGCCAAGAGTTAGTCCGCCGACGTGCGCGTAATCCCAGTCTGCAGTCAGTTCACGCAGCAGCTCTCCGATCAGTGGAGACGCCTCGTGGTGCAAGGTAGCGCGACGCAGGTCAACGTAGTAGTCGGCCTCCTTGCCGGAGGAAAGCGTTACACGCCCGTGTACGACCGCCAGCTCTTTCACGAGTTCAGCAAGGCGCTGCTTCTTAGCTTCATCAATCATTGCGGTTTCTCCTTTTGGTTGCTGCTGGTTACTGCTGGTCACTGCTGGTCGTCTTCGACGATCTCGCCGTCGACGGTTTCGTACTCGATCGGTTCGATAGGTTCGGGGCGGGCGTGGCGTGCTTCTGGCGCCCGATGACGCCCCCTGCTCCGCCGCCGTTGCGTCACAGGAGACAAACGCACTGCAGTGGACTTAGTCTCCTCGACTTCCGCGAACTCATCGAAGTCCTCAAGCTCATCAAAAATTGTGGCTTCTTCCGCATCATCGCGGATGACCCGCGCGTATTGAGAAAAGTGGGAGCTCATGTGCTCCGGATCTTCGCCCAGTCGCGGGATGCCTCCATCGCGGCGGCGCCGGCGCCCTGCGTGTGGGTCGTCATCCGCATCTGCGTCGTCATAGTCGCCAACGGCGAAGCTTTCGAAGCTCTCCGTATCCCCGCCTTCCCAACGCGCATGAGTTCGGGAGGGGAACGCCACCGGCTCAGCGGGGCGAGTGATGTCGGGGCGTTCTGGGTTCGGCACCTCGGAGTGCGCGGCGGTCGTGTCGGCTTCCTCGCCTTCAGCAGCGCCCTCGCCCGCACTGCTTGTATTGCCATCGGGAACGGCCCGCAGGTGCGCGCGACGAGAGGAGGTCTCTGCCGCCTGCTCCTCAATCGCTTCCTGGTTCACCGGATCGGTGGTGTGCACTTGCAGTGGCCCGCCGGGCAGTGGTCGCAGCTGATCGGCCACGAACATTTCCAACGGGGCACTGGTATGTGCCGGGGGTAGCACCATCGCGGCATCCACCAGCGAGCGCAGCTGTGGGAAGATCGCCTGCCACACGTGGAAATCTAGTTTCCGGGAGACCCGCACTACCGTCCAATTCTGCCCCCATGCCACATCCGTCGCTACCTGCGAAAGTGTGGCCAGAGCATCCTCCACGCGGGCATCCAGCATGCGGTCGAGCGCGCGGACGTCGGTGGTGTAAGCCGCGAATGGCGGCTGATCCAGCAAGTCGGTTCGCCGCATGCCCGCAGGTTGCGCTCCCCCTGCTGAATAAAGCACCTGAACTGGTGATTCTTCCACTCGCCGCATAGCCATCAACGTGGAAGAACCGAGGTCACCGATATGCACCTGGTGCCCGTCGATAAACCCGCTCACAACCTCTCGCAAGGTTGGCACCCCGCGCTGGTGGTCGCCGGTGATGGTGACGGGCCAGTCCCGCGCAACCTCACTGTCTTCCTTTGTGTATTCGAAGCCGTTGTCGGCTGCCCATTGACGACGCCGCCTGCGGGGAAAACCGAAAGCCGCCATCGCTGGCGCGGGAGCGGACGAGCGCGCGGGAACAGGTTCCTTTTCAGGCGTTTCCTCTTCCCCAGACCAGTCGTCAAACTGGGGGCCATCCCACGCCTCAGACCACTCTTCACCGTCTGGGTTGTCGGTGCTGTCTACAGCGTCCCCGTAATCCGGGTCGTCCTCCCAGTACTCGTCTTCCGGGTAATCCCCGTCGTACCCGTAATCCTCAAAGTCCGAGTATTCCTCGTAGTCCTCGTACTCCTCGTTTTCCAAGCCCTTTTCCAAGCCCTCTGGGTCTTCGGTGTGTACTGCACCTTCTGCGGCCTGCTCTACGCCAGAGCCTGCGCCCTCGGCCTTTTTTGCGCGCAGCAATAACCACACGGCGAGGCCCAATAAGGCCAAGCCGAGGAGTAACGCGAAGATGGAACCGCCCATAGAGACTGTGAGGAAAGCTGAGGAGTTGGAGTACTGAGTACTAAGAGCTGACTTACTCGTTAGCCGCCTGGTAAGCCTCAGCGTCCATCAGATCACCGGACTCGGTGACCTTTACCTCGTACAGCCAACCCTCGCCGTAGGGATCCTCGTTGATCAGGCCAGCGTTATCCTCCAGCTCCTCGTTGATAGCTACAACCTCGCCGGAAACGGGAGCGTAAATATCAGATACGGACTTGGTGGACTCGACCTCACCGAAAGCCTCGCCAGCCTCAACCTCGGTGCCGACTTCAGGTAGTTCAACGAAAACGATGTCGCCCAGTGCCTCAGCGGCGATGTGGGTGATACCCACGCGCACGGTCTCGCCCTCCACAACGGCGGAGGTGTTAACCCACTCGTGCTCCTCGGAGTACAGGAAATCAGTTGGCAGTGCAGTCATTGTTTTTAGCCTCTCTTTTTCAAACTTTTGCGGTTATTTGTGGTTATCTGCCCAAACCATACACCAGCGGACAGACAACCCTTTTTCGTTACTTTTCCCGGGAGTAGAACGGCAGCGCCACAACCTTGTATTCGAAGCGCTTACCGCGAATATCTACCTCAACAGTTGCACCCTCGGCAGCCGCACCGGAATTCACAGCAGCCTTCGAGACATACGCCATAGCCACCGGGTGTCCCAGCGTCGGCGACAGCGCGCCGGAGGTCACGGAACCAATCGTGGTCTCGCCTTCCGCTGCGTACACCTCGTATCCCTCGCGGGCAGCGCGGCGGCCTTCGCCCACCAAACCGATCAGGGTCTGCTGGGTGCCCTTGTCCTTAGCGGAAACGATGGCGTCGCGACCAACGAAAGAATCCTTGGACTTCGTCGCAGCAAGAATACCCAGCCCTGCATCAACCGGCGTCAGCTTCAGCGACAGCTCGTGGCCGTACAGAGGCATGCCCGCCTCCAAGCGCAGAGTGTCGCGGCACGCCAGGCCGCATGGCAGGCCGCCCAGCTGCGCGGCCACGTCCATAGCCTTCGTCCACACAGCCTCCGCGCCATCGTTGTCCACGATCAGCTCAAAGCCGTCCTCGCCTGTGTAGCCAGTGCGCGCAACCAGTACCGGCTGGCCTGCGGCAATCCCCTGGAATGCCGCGTAGTAGCCCAGCCCCTCGATGGCCTCTGCCACGGTCTCGCCCGCACCGGATGCTTCAGGAGCCTCTACCACGTTGTCTACGATTTCCAGCATCGCCTGCGCGGCCTTCGGCCCCTGTACGGCGACCATAGAGGTCTTCTCCGACTCGTTTTCAACCTCTACATCGAAACCTTCGGTACGGCTCTGAAGTGCGGAAACTACGTTATCCACATTGCCTGCATTCGGCACGATCAGGAACTCATTATCCCCCAGGCGGTAAGTAATCAGATCGTCGATAATGCCACCGGATTCGGTGCAGATCATCGAGTACTTCGCCTTGCCGATCTTCACCGCGGACAGCTTGGAGATTAGCGCGTGATCCAGGTACTCCGCCGCCTGCGGTCCAGTCACGCGTACCTCGCCCATGTGGGAAAGATCGAATACGCCCACGGACTTACGCACTGCGTGGTGCTCATCAAGTTCGCTGCTGTACTTCAGCGGCATATCCCAACCGCCGAAATCGGTGAAGCGAGCGTCCAGCTTCTTGTGTACTTGGTACAGCGCTGTCTTCTTCAGTTCGGTCATATCTTGTTCTCCTTCTTCTCGTTTTTATGACGCCCCTAGGCCCCAACGATCCTTAGTCTTCGTTAATTGCGAAGTCTTCCAAGGGCGGGCAGGTGCACACGAGATTGCGGTCGCCATAAGCATTGTCGATACGACGCACGGGCGTGAAGTACTTGGTGTGCCGCAGGCTGGCCACTGGGTATGCGGCCTTAGCGCGGCTGAAGTGTCCACCGGATACAGCTTCCTCGAAGTCGTCCCGCACAACAGAATAAGCGGTAAACGGCGCATGGCGCAGAACGGACTGCTCGGCGGTCACCTTTCCGTCGATGATCTCCTGGATCTCGTCGTAAATGGTGACCATGGCCTCGATGAAGCGGTCCAGCTCCTCCTTATCCTCCGACTCGGTGGGCTCCACCATCAGGGTGCCGGCCACGGGGAAGGCCAAGGTCGGTGCGTGGAATCCGAAGTCCATCAGACGCTTGGAGACATCCTCCGCGGTAATGCCGGAGGCCTTCGTCAGCTCGCGCAGATCCAGGATGCATTCGTGGGCGACCAGGCCGGTATCGCCCTTGTACAGCGTCGGGTAGTACTCCTCCAGCTTTCGGGAAACGTAGTTAGCGTTGACCAGCGCCATGCGGGAAGCCTCGGTCAGTCCCTCGTCACCCATCAGAGCAATGTAGGACCAGGTGATCGGCAGCACGCCTGCGGAACCGTACAGGGCACCCGAAACCGGCTGACCAGTTTGCAGGGCGGCATCCCCGTCCAGGACGTCGGCGTTCGGGTCGGCGGGCAGGAACGGAATCAGGTGCTCCGCTACACAGACCGGGCCAACGCCCGGGCCACCGCCGCCGTGCGGGATGGTGAAGGTCTTGTGCAGGTTCAGGTGGGATACGTCGCCGCCGAACTCGCCCGGCTGGGCCAGACCCACTAGGGCGTTCAAGTTGGCACCATCGACGTACACCTGGCCGCCAGCTTCGTGGACCTTCTGGCACACGTCGCGCACCTGCTCCTCGAACACACCGTGGGTGGAGGGGTAGGTCAGCATGATGGCGGCGGTCTGCTCGCCATACTTCTCCAGCTTGGCCTCCAGATCCGGGACGTCGATAGAGCCGTCCTCGGCGTTCTTCACAGCAACCACCTTCAGGCCCGCCAGGGCTGCGGAGGCGGCGTTCGTGCCGTGTGCGGAAGCCGGGATCAACACAATGTCACGCTGGTCGTCGCCACGGGACTGGTGGTAGCGGTGGATAGCCAACAGACCTGCGAACTCACCCTGGGAGCCCGCGTTAGGCTGAACGGAAACCTTGGCGTAACCAGTGATCTTCGCCAGGCGCTCTTCCAGATCCTCGATCAGCTCAATCCAGCCCTGTGCCTGCTCCGTCGGAACCTGCGGGTGAATGCCCGCAAAGCCCGGCCAGGTGATGGGCTCCATCGAGACCGCTGCGTTCAGCTTCATGGTGCAAGAGCCCAGCGGGATCATGGTGCGATCCAGCGCCAGGTCGCGATCGGCGAGCTTGCGCATGTAGCGCATCATCTGAGTCTCGGAGTCAATGGAGGTGAAAATCGGGTGGGTCAGGATCTCCTCGTCAGCCGCGCGCAGCACGCCGGCCTGCCCCAGTGGCCCGGCGGTAACGTCGAAGCCCGCGGAGGTGACGTCGCCGGTGCGGGAACCCAGCACCTCGATCAGCTTGGCAATGTCCTCATCCGTGGTGGACTCGCCCACCGAGATGCCGACAAAGGAATCATTGACCTGGCGCAGGTTGTAGCCTGCCTCTGCTGCGGCGCGCAGAGCCGTGGGGGCGTCGCCCAGAGAGGAACCAGACACATCAACGGTGACAGTGTCAAAGAAGGTATCGTGCGCCAAGGTCAGGCCAGCCTCGGACAGGCCAAGTGCCAGGGCGGTCGCACGAGCGTGGATGCCCTCCGCGATTGCGCGCAAGCCAGCCGGGCCGTGCCAGACCGCGTAGAAACCGGCGACGACAGCCAGCAGAGCCTGGGCGGTACAGATGTTACTGGTGGCCTTATCACGGCGAATGTGCTGCTCGCGGGTTTGCAGAGCTAGACGATAAGCCGGGGTGCCCTCAGCGTCCACGGATACACCCACAATGCGGCCCGGCAGCTTGCGCTGCAGGTTCTCGGTGCAGGAGATGAAGCCTGCGTGGGGGCCACCGAAGAACAGCGGCACGCCGAAACGCTGAGCCGAACCGACGGCGATATCTGCACCCTGGGAGCCAGGAGTGGAAAGCAGTACCTGAGCCAGTAGGTCGCAGGCGACCGTTACCAAGGCCCCGGCGGCCTTTGCTGCACCAATCACACCGGACAAGTCGCGCACGCGCCCCGTGGAGCCGGGGTTAGAGAGCACGACGCCTACGAGGTTTTCGTAATCCTCGAAAGAGACATCATCAGCCAGATCTGCTACCTCCACCGGAATGCCCGCAGCCTCGGCACGAGCCAGGGTGACGGTGATGGACTGCTGGTGCAGGGCAGAGTCCAGCAGCACCACGCCGCCCTTCTTAAAGGCCTTTGCGTTGCCGCGTGCCATCAACTGCACGGCCTCAGCCACGGCAGTGGCTTCATCCAGCAGGGAGGCACCGGCGACCGGCAGGCAGGTCAGATCCTGCACCATCGTTTGGAAGTTCAGCAGAGCTTCCAGGCGACCCTGGGAAATCTCCGGCTGGTACGGGGTGTAGGCGGTGTACCAGCCCGGGTTCTCCACCACGTTGCGGCGGATAACGGCCGGGGTGATTGTGTCGTAGTAGCCATTTCCGATCAGCTGCTGCTTCTGCACGTTCTTATCGGCGAATGCACGCAGGGCGGCGAGGGTATCAGTCTCGTCCAAGGGCTCCGGCAGACCGATCGGGCCGGCCTGGCGGATGGGCTTCGGCAGGGCATCATCGGCCAGCGCGGCGGTGGATTCATAGCCCAGGTAGTCCAGGATCTCCTTGGTATCAGCCTGGTTCGGGCCGATATGACGCTGAACGAAGGGGGCAGAGTTACGGCGAGTAGCAGTAGACATTGCTTTTTCAGGGACTTTCCGGTCGTAAGTGCACGGTCGTAAAAAGGAGCCCTCCCCACTCTGTCGCTTGTACCTGAGAGCTTCACCCGGGCAACCCGGCTTTTCTCCTTCGGCGCCCGCGTGCACACGACTGCGCGCAGGTCTTTCCAGAGTTGCCTCACTGCGACGGTTCTTGGGGCCTGAGAGTGTCCCGGGGAGGAATTGCTCCGTCGGCGGCCGACGCGGTTCAAGCGCCGAGCCTCTCCCACCACAGCTAAAAGCGGCAAAAACATATGCAGTTTTCCCCCACATCATAGCGGGCGTGGGTCGGATCACTAAAGAATCCCAGCAATGGGGAAAATCTCATTCTGGCTCCGTACCCCCGCTTGAACCGCCAAAATGTTACGCATGACAAAACTTTCTAGCTTCCTCCCCCACGCTCTTCCCGCCATTAACGGCGGAGTCGCAATCGTCACTGGCGCTTCCTCGGGCATTGGACGCGCCACCGTCGCCGCCCTCGCAGAGCTTAAATCCAGAGCTGCCACAACCTCCACGACCACTTACGCCCCAACCCACATCATCGGTACCAGTCGCAACCCCGACACCATCACTGCCCCTGTCGATGGGGTCGATTACCTCCCCCTCGACCTGGCCGACCCTGCCAGCATCGACGAGTTCACCTCTTCTGCCCTGAGCTACGGCCCACCCACTGTGCTCGTCAACAACGCTGGCGAAAGCCAATCCGGCCCCTTTGAAGAGCTCCCCTATGATGCCCTGCACCGTCTATTTGAGATCAACGTGCTGGGACAAGTGGGCGTCACCCAGAAAATCCTGCCGGAAATGCGACGTAACGGAGCAGGGCGCATCGTGATGGTCGGCTCGATGCTGGGCTCATTTCCATTGGCCTACCGCAGCAGCTATGTCGCGTCGAAAGCCGCCATCAAAGGCTTTGCTTTCGCCGCCCGGCGCGAAGTCAGGCCATTTGGCGTGGGCATTTCTGTGGTCGAGCCCGGGTCGATCAACACGGGGCTTTCCACGCGGCGCACCAAGTACGTGGATCTTAATGGCCCCTTCGGTGCCGAGTTCTCCACCATGCTAAAGAACCTGGATAACAACGAAGCCAATGGCATTTCGGCGGAGCGCGTAGCCATGGAAATTCTCAAGCCCATCACCACGCCTCGCCCTCAGCCGCTGTATGCGACGGGGTCGATGGCGCCGGTAGTTTTCCCTCTTTCCCGCGTGCTGCCGACAGCGGCTATGCATTGGCTCATTAATCGCAAGCACGGGCTTTAAGGCTTCTAAGCTGCGCTAGGTTCTAAAGCTGGTGTCCCAGACGTCCTCGACCGGCTCCTCCTCCCAGCCAAAGAACTCATCGTCGAAATCGCGACCGCGACGAGTAGACCAGTCATCCCAGGGTGCGGCGAACAACGCCAAAATGCCCGCTCCCACAATTCCCGTGATCATCAGCGCCCCGGCCAACGTGATCAACCAAATGGTCGAGTGGAGATAGAAGACGAACATCAGCAGCAGCGTTCCAATCAGCCCGACGGTCGCCAGCACAATGTATAAGCGATTCACAGGGTGCCGTCGGTGCCCATAGCTATTGCGCATGGTGGCCAGAAGCGGCCATACCTGCACCCCAATCAGCACAACAAAGAAAACACCGGCGATCTTCTGAACCTGTTGCGGGGTGAAGATATCCACCGCACCGGACAGCGCTAGGAGCATCCCCAGCGTCGCGACCATGCTCAGAAATTTACGTACCATCGCCCACGGACACCCCTACACCCAAAACAGGTTGTCGCCGCCCATCACGGGCTCGCCCGACATCACGTCTATCTTTATTTCCGACGCCCCCATCTGCAGCCCCAACACCATCACTACCGGGTCGAATCCCATCCGGCCCAGCTCCCGGGGAGTGTAAGTGCATAGGGGTGTTCCCTGTCGTACTATGTCGCCTTCCTGGACATGTACGTCGAAGCCTTGCCCACCAAGGCGACCGGTATCCACGCCGAGCTGCATAAAGATGCATGGCTGGTCGGCCAGCATTTCCGCATGGCGGCCGTCTACGGCATGGGTACCAGAATCCGGGCGGAGGGCGGCTGGCAATGACTGGGCTTGAATGACATACATGTTCGGCGCCACGCGCTTCATCATTCCGCCAATGGGTGCGAGCGCTTGTACAACCTCCACGCCTGCGTCGGGGATTACGGCTATACCTGCGCCGATCGTGCCAGTGGCCAGCACGGGGTCAGGAACGGAATTGAGGCTAACGGCAGTCCCCGCCAGCGGGGTCACAACGGGATACTGAACTGGCAGCTCCTGTTGCAGGCCAGGCCTACGGGGATCCTGTGCGAAACGGGGATCCATACCTCCAGAGTCTAACCGCGTGCGATGGGTCGCGAGGAGGAAGCGGACCATTGAGACCAACCTCCTACGAAGTTTTTAGCCCCTGGCAGTCCCGCGTACTCCATTGCGGCAATAAACAGCGAGGAGTGCAGCCCGGATCCGGAGTAAACACACACGTCCTCACCACTGGTCACACCATGGTTGGCAAGGATCTGCCGGATCTCCTCCGGGGATCGCACCTTGCCGCTGGCGCTGCTGTCGCGCTCGCTACGGTTCTGGAATAGTTCCTTAACCGGAATGTTGATGGCTCCCGGAATGCGACCGGCCTGGTGGTCGAAGCGTTCCTTCTTGCCAGTGAAGCGAGAATTCTCGCGCGCATCCACCAGGATGTGATTCTCGCGCCACTCATTCACCTCGTCGAGTTCAAGGGTGGGCATGCTACCCGCACGAACCTCAGTGGTACCGCGGCCGCGCAATGCACCGATTCCACCTGCGACGTCTCCGCCCGCCGCCTCCCACGCGCCTGTGCCGCCGTCGAGGATGCGGACGTTCTGCACACCTGCCCAACGGAAAACGAACCAGGCGCGAGCTGCATAGAGGTTGGCGCCGGCGTCATAAATGTATACAGGGCGACCATCCGTAATACCCCAATCGTTAAAGCTCTTCTGCAGCTCCTCGGGGGCGGGCAAAGGGTTACGGCCGACATGGCGGGAAGGGATGGAGGCCAGGTGCACCAGGGGGTTACAGAACATGGCGCCGGGAATGTGCTGGCCTACATAGGCCTCCCAGGCGCTGTTTTCGGTGCGCGCCCAGTGCGAGTCGATCACGGTCATACGCTCGCCCCGTTTGAATGCTTCTAGCATTTCCTCGCCGGTGACGAAGGGGCTAGCGGGCGGCTGTTGGGCAATAGGGTTGCTCATAGTTGCCAAGTCTAGAACTCCGCGTGCGCCGATGTTGCATACGTGTGGCTACAGTGGCGCTCCGTTACTCCGGTGCCCTATTGTTTATGCGCCTTACTCTTGTGCCACTGCGGCAGTTTTGCCGGGACGCCTTCCTGTTCTTTCCGGGAACCAACCTCGCACCGCCGCAAATCCGATGATCGCAATCGCTGCCACCGTCGCAATCCCCCCCAATACCCCAAGCGAGTCCGGCTATCACGGCTATGGGCGCCACAATATTCATGCCGATTTCGAAGGGAGCGAAGCCGACGTAGGCAATGCCATATTCGTTCATGGTGCCGGACTTCAGATCCGGGTCCACGATCTTTAGCAGTGCAATACCTGTAGCCACTGCCGCGGTTGCCCAACCCCAACCAAAGATGCCGCGTTCGAGCCACTGATCGCCGAAGAACATTGGAGCAAAAACGAAGAAGAACAGGCAGCAGTAGGCAATGCCCAGCACGAACAAAATCAGCAGGGGCACCAGGTAGTTAGCCACTGCGTCCGGCTTAATTGAGGCAATACCGAAGGCGATCATAAAGTCCGTCGACGCTCCGGAAATGGACTTCACGGTTTGCTGGTCCAGGTACTTCGGGCGTCGAATCACATGGAGGAAGACCTTGCCTCCGATACCGACCACGAAGGCCAGGGCAAACAGCGGTACGGAAACATCCGGGAAGAAGTGCCCGATGATCTGCTGACCGATGTAGGCAAACATGACGGTCACTGCAATGAAGCCCGCATGCAGGGCGAGCGGCTCGATCGAGGATGGGTTTGTGGTGGCTCGGCCGATCGAGGGCTGTTTTTCCTCGTCCTCAATGTGACCCGAACGCAGTTCCCATGGCAGTTTCTCCGGCAACGTGGATGTGCGACCTGTTCGGATGCCCCAGTTCGCGAAGATGATTCCACCAATGATGGCGGCCAGTGTGCCGACGGTGGCGGAGGTAAAGCCCAAGGACATGGCGGCGTCCGCACCATGATCCCCAAACGCGCCACCGACGGCCGCAGCAGTTCCGAATCCACCTACGAAGCCGACGGGCAGCATCATGCCGAACCACTCCGGGGTGTCGAAGATGGGACCGAAGATGAAGATGCCGAGCAGGATGAATAGACCCCACTGGCCGAGGAACATAGAGGTGGAAAATCCCCACATGTTCTTCGCTTTCGACGCATCGTTGGACGCGAAGGTCATGCTGTACGGCATCGAGGCGAACACCACGGCAATTAATAGTGTGGAATAATCGCCGAGGGCTCCCTCTTCACTGTTTCTCTTCTCTTCAACGTTGTTGGAAGTCTATCGCACCTTCTTATCGACGCCCGCACATCCACCTCGCTCGTACGCCAGACAACAGGCTGAGAGTTCGGTAAGTTCAGACTGTGCTTTTCTTTGTGATCAGAGGAACAATTCGCCGATGCATGGCATTTCACACCACGAGCCACTAACTGTCGAGAAGAGAAGGAGATCCCTCCCCATGACCATCGCTCACGCTCCCGCCCGCTCCACCAACTTGGCCAAACGCATCAGCGCTGCTCTCCTTGCTGGCACGTTGGCTATCACCGGCCTTAGCGCCTGCTCCTTCAACTACAGCTTTGGAGGGGAAGACAAGGTAGCCAAGGAGGACGTTGAGAAAGAGATCTCTAAGCTCGTAAAGGACAAAGCCGGAAAGGCCCCCGAGAGCACCGAATGCCCCGATGGGCTTAAGGCCGAAGAAGGCGCCAAGTTGGAATGCAAGTTCACTTACTCCGGCGCCACCTACTCGGTAGACGTCACCGCTACCTCCGTCGAGGGCAAAGAGGTCAATTACGACATTCAAGTCGCCGACCAGCCGGACTAAATCTAGTCAGAAGCACTAGAACAGCCCAGAAGGCTCGTCCGAATAAGACCACAGCAGGTTCTTGATCTGCTGGTAGTGCGCGAGCATCATCAGGTGAGTCTCGCGCCCCAGACCGGACTTCTTATAACCACCGAAAGCCGCGTGAGCTGGGTAATTGTGGTAGTTATTCACCCACACTCGGCCCGATTGAATCGCGCGACCAGCCTTGTAGGCAGTCGTTCCATTACGCGACCACACACCTGCACCCAGACCGTATTCTGTGTCGTTGGCGATATGCATAGCCTCGTCAAAGTCCTTGAACGTGGTGACGGCCAGCACGGGCCCAAAAATCTCCTCTTGGAAAAGGCGCATGTCATTGGTGCCCTTGAAGATGGTGGGTTCGATATAAAAGCCACCGCTGCGACCCGAGATCTCATTAATGCCGCCACCGCATAGCACCTGCGCGCCTTCTTCGGGGCCGGCCTGCAGGTATCCAGTGATCTTATCCATTTGCTCCTGGGAAGCCTGCGCGCCCATCATCACATCCGTGTCCAGGGGATTTCCGACATTGATGGACTTCACTCGCTCAATGGCCAGTTCCAGGAACTCTTCGGCAATATCCTCCTGCACCAGCGCGCGGGACGGGCAGGTGCAAATCTCGCCCTGGTTGAGTGCGAACATAGCCAGGCCTTCCACGCACTTAGCGCGGAACTTGTCGTCGCGATCCATGATGTCGCTAAAGAACACTGACGGGGACTTCCCGCCGAGTTCCAGGGTGACCGGGATGAGCTTTTCCGCCACGGCCTTGTTGATGATTTTGCCGACTTCCGTGGAGCCGGTGAACGCGATCTTGTCAATGCGGTCGGAAGCAGTCAGCGCGGCGCCTGCTTCAGTGCCCAGCCCGTTGACGATGTTCAGCACACCCTCCGGGATAATGTCCTGGATAAGCTCCGCGAACAGCAGGATGCTGGCGGGGGTCTGCTCGGCGGGCTTCAGCACGATGGCATTGCCGGCAGCCAGAGCTGGGGAGAGCTTCCACGCCGCCATCAACAGCGGGAAGTTCCACGGGATGATCTGCCCCACCACACCCAGCGGCTCGTTGAAGTGGTAGGCGATGAGGTCTTCGCTGATCTGAGATGTGCGATCTTCCTGGGCGCGGAGGGCGCCGGCATAGTAGCGGAAGTGGTCAACAGCCAACGGAAGATCAGCTGCGAGAGTTTCGCGCACCGCCTTACCGTTGTCCCAGGTCTCGGCGACGGCCATCATCTCCAGGTTCTCTTCAAGACGATCAGCAATCTTCAGCAGCACGGCGGCGCGATCCTGCACAGAGGTCGCGCCCCAACTGGGCTGAGCTTTTTCTGCGGCGTCAATGGCCTTCTCGATGTCAGCTGTCTTCGAGCGTGGAACCTGGCAGAACACCTCACCATTGATGGGCGTCACGTTGTCCATATATTCGCCATCGACGGGTGGTACCCACTGGCCACCGATGAAGTTGTCGTAGCGCTCCTTGAAGTTGACGAGGCTTCCTTCGGTGCCGGGATCAGCATAGACGGTCATGAGCGTGCTCCTTGCGGTAACGAGATTGAATATTGAAACTGCAAAAGCTCCACCCCAAATACTCGGAGTGGGAAACTTTTGTCAGCCAATATAGTGACGCTCGCCACTTTTCACGACCATGCTGTTTTTATATGTATGTCGCCGACGGCCCCCGACCGTCACCAGCCTTTAGACCTCACCATCAGCGGCCCCGAGGGAGGTGATGACCAGACCTGCAGCCTCGTCGCCACCGCGATCAACGTCCACGCGCACCGTATCGCCGTCGCGCACGTCCCCAGCCAGTAGCTTCTTAGCCAACTGGTCACCGATCGACTTTTGAATCAGTCGGCGTAGCGGCCGTGCGCCATAGGCTGGATCGTAGCCGTGCTCGGCCAGCCACGACTGGGCGTCATCAGTAACATCCAAGGTCAAACGGCGGGCCGCAAGGCGATCCGCCAGAGCGCGCACCTGGATAGACACGATGGACTTCAACTGCTCGGAAGACAGTGGCTCGAAGATCAGCACGTCATCTAGTCGGTTGATAAACTCCGGCTTGAAGGCGCGCTTCACCGCCTCCATGACCTCGTCGTCGGTACCGCCAGCACCAAGGTTAGAGGTCAGGATCAGGATGGTGTTACGGAAGTCCACAGTCCGACCCTGGCCGTCGGTCAGGCGGCCTTCATCCAGCACCTGCAGCAGCACATCGAACACATCCGGGTGAGCCTTCTCTACCTCATCGAACAGCACCACCGTGTACGGGCGACGCCGCACCGCTTCAGTTAGCTGGCCACCTGCGTCGTAGCCGACGTATCCCGGAGGAGCACCGACAAGGCGAGCGACGGAGTGCTTCTCGCCATACTCCGACATATCGATGCGCACCATGGCGGTCTCGTCATCGAAGAGGAAGTCAGCCAGAGCCTTCGCCAGCTCCGTCTTACCCACGCCTGTCGGCCCCAGGAAGAGGAAGGAGCCCGTCGGACGATTCGGGTCAGCCACCCCGGCGCGTGCACGGCGCACTGCATCGGAGACCGCATCGACGGCGCTGTTCTGGCCGACCACACGGCTGCCCAGAACACGCTCCATGTTCAGCAGTTTCTCGGTCTCACCCTGCAGCATCTTGCCGGCGGGCACGCCAGTCCAGGCGGAGACGACATCGGCGATGGTGTCGGGGGTGACTTCCTCGGTCAGCATCATGCCTTCCTGCTGCTC
Source organism: Corynebacterium sp. 22-2729 (assembly GCF_053479475.1). Taxonomy (NCBI): domain Bacteria; kingdom Bacillati; phylum Actinomycetota; class Actinomycetes; order Mycobacteriales; family Corynebacteriaceae; genus Corynebacterium; species Corynebacterium sp. 22-2729. Next base: position 141,066 of record NZ_JBRBCA010000001.1, on the reverse strand, counting down.
AGCCACAACCTTCTCCGCTTCGGCCAGCTTCTTCTCCACGTCCGGAATGTGTCCGTAACGCAGCTCAGCAACCTTGGCGAAGTCGCCTTCCCGCTCGGCGATCTCGGATTCGCGACGCAGGTTATCCAGCTCCTCCTTCAGCTCGCGGAGGTTATCGATACTGCCCTTTTCGTTTTCCCAACGGGCGGTCAGCCCAGCCAGCTTTTCCTTTTCATCGGCCAGCTCGCTGCGCAGACGCTCCAGGCGATCCTTGGAAGCAGCGTCCGTTTCCTTGGCTAGTGCCATCTCTTCAATTTCCAGGCGGCGAACCACGCGCTCTACGTTGTCGATCTCCTCTGGGCGTGAGTCGATTTCCATGCGTAGGCGGGATGCGGCTTCATCGACCAGGTCGATAGCCTTATCCGGAAGGAAGCGGCTGGTGATGTAGCGATCCGACAGGGTTGCTGCTGCCACCAGCGCGGAGTCCTGGATGCGTACGCCGTGGTGCACCTCGTAGCGCTCCTTCAGGCCACGCAGGATACCGATGGTGTCCTCCGCGCTCGGCTCACCAACGTATACCTGCTGGAAACGACGCTCCAGCGCGGCATCCTTTTCGATGTACTTGCGGTACTCGTCCAGGGTGGTTGCGCCGACGAGTCGCAGCTCACCTCGGGCCAGCAGGGGCTTGATCATATTGCCCGCGTCCATCGCGGAGTCGCCGCCGGCGCCAGCACCGACGATGGTGTGCAGCTCGTCAATGAAGGTGATGACCTCGCCCTCGGCCTCCTTGATCTCATCCAGGACAGCTTTCAGGCGCTCCTCGAATTCGCCACGGTATTTTGCGCCGGCAACCATAGAGCCCAGGTCCAGGCTGATCAGCTTCTTGCCGCGCAGGGACTCCGGGACGTCACCAGCTACGATGCGGCGGGCCAGCCCCTCTACGATTGCGGTCTTACCGACGCCGGGCTCACCAATGAGCACCGGGTTATTTTTCGTGCGACGGGAAAGTACCTGGACAACTCGCCGGATCTCCTGGTCACGTCCGATGACCGGGTCGATCTTGCCCTCGCGGGCGCGTGCTGTGAGGTCGGTGGAGTACTTTTCCAATGCTTGGAACTGCCCCTCCGGCTCTTCAGTGGTGACCTTTCGGTTACCGCGCACAGATTCAAAGGCGCCACGGATGGCCTCGAAGGTCGCGCCCGCCTCGTGCATCGCCTTTGCGGCGTCGGAATCACCCTTGGCGATACCGGCCAGCAGCACCTCGGTGGAGACATAGGTGTCTCCCAGCTGCTCCGCCAGTTCCTGAGCGGCGGTCAGTGCGTTCAGGGCATCACGGTTGAACTGCGGGTTTGCCATCTCGCTACCGGATGCCTGCGGGTATCCAGCTACCAGGTTCTTAGCCTTGGCTGCAATGGTCTGCGGCTGTACACCTGCAGCCTGCAATACGGGCAGGGCAATGGAATTATCCTGCTCCAGCAGCGCAACAAGCAGGTGCGCTGGTCGGATGTCTGGGTTGCCTTTGGCGGAGGCATCCTGAAGTGCAGCCTGCATTGCAGACTGGGTCATGGTGGTGGGGTTGAAGCTCGACATTTCTACATCTACCTCCTGCGGCTTCATTCAGGTCGCGCTTGCACGCTCCCGACTTTACTTGAGTACACCTCACTCAACCACTACAAGCTTGAGTCTATTCCGCTCAATTTACGTATATGAGTGTGATTTACCCCACAAATTCACCCCCGGCCTAGTTTTCTATACGAAATCTATCGTTTCCTCGCGCTCCATTGGGTTAGATGAAGGTTATCCAAATCGGAAAATCTCTACATATATCCGTAAAAGGGGTGAAGGGATCATGCTCAGACTCCACAAGAAGAAAGCACCCGCCCGCCAAGTAGCCTCCGCCATAGCTGCTACAGCTTTGGCACTGGCGCTTCCCGGCGCGCTTACCGCCTGTTCGGACTCCTCCGCTGAACCTTATGGTCCAGGCAGCACCGCCAAGTTGAAGATGGCGGACAGCTACTCAATCACCCATCCTGTCGGCAAAGGTGGCACTCAACCTTTTCTCGATCAGGTCGAAAAAGACCAGTCAGTAGACATCGAGTACTTCTCTTCAGGGCAAATGGGCAAACAAGCAGACATCCCCTCCGTGCTCCGCAGTGGTGTGGTCGACCTGGCAGTCATCTCTCCTTCCTATGTCAGCTCCAGCTTTCCTCTCAGCAGCGTGGGCGATCTTCCGGGTTTTAGCTCCGATGCATGCGTGACCGCCTATGCACTTCGCGATCTAGTGAAGCCAGGGGGCGTCCTTTATAAAGAAGAACTCGAACCCATGAAGTTCATGCCGCTGTGGACAGGTTCGATCCCAGGCTACGAAGCGATGACCGGCGGCAAAGCCCCATCTCACCCCGCCAACTTCCACGGCGCGGTACTGCGCTCCACGGGCGGCGCACTAGACCGCGTGATTGATGAGATCGACGCAGCAGGTGTAAGCATGCCCATTGGCGACATGTATGAAGCAATGTCGCGCGGAACAGTAGAAGGCACACTCGCCAGCCCGATCTCGATTACTCCCTACGGGTTGGAAGACGTCATACACGCCAGCACGTACGGAGCCCAACAGGGCAACTTCACCTTCTTCTATGGCATCAACCTAGATACCTGGAACCGTCTGAACGATCAGCAGAAGAAAGTGCTGACCGATGCGGCCGATAAATCACAACAGTCTGTCTGCAAGGAACTCAATTCCGCCCGTGAAAAGTCGGTACAGAAGATGAAAGATGCCGGCGTGCAGTTCTACGACGTCACCGAAGGCCAGAACGCCAAGGAATGGCAGAACATTTCGCAACCAGTTTTGGACAAGTGGATTGAGGTTGCCGAATCCAAGGGTCACCCAGCTCAACGGGTCGTGGATGACTTCAAAGCCGCCCTCAAGCGCCATGCACATCGCGCAGAGACGAAAGAGGCAGCAGGAGAAGGAGCAGAAGAAGGGAAGGAGCAGTCATGACCAGTAGCAACTTGGTCCACCCCGGCCATCATGGCACCGCCGAACGCAGCAAATACGGCTACCAAACCCAGGATCACCCGGGCTTCGACAAGGTACAAAACACCATCTCCGCGGTGTGTGCCTGGATCGCGGGCGCGGCGATTTTGGGGCTGGCGCTCGTCACCCTCGCTGAAGTCATTGCGCGCGAGTTCTTCAGTTCTCCCCTCGGCTGGAATATCTCCGTCACGGAGCGCTATCTACTCCCCATTACTGCCTTCTTTGGGCTGGTCACCACCTATCGAACCGGCACCCATATCGCCGTAGAGTCGCTCTTCAACAAACTCCCGCTCCGAGTGCAGAAGACCATCCTGCTGCTTATTCATCTGGCTGTGGTTATTTCCATGGTGTTCGTCTTCATCGGTGGGTGGAACCAGACCTACATGGTGTTTACCCTGCACCACGCCACCCTTCCAGGCATGGCCGATCTCGCCACTCCCGACTGGACTTACCGCGTGATCGTGCCAATTGCAGCCGCGCTGTGCGCCTTTGTGGCGGCGCTGGATTTTCTCCGGGAGCTCATCACCCCATGGGATCACCCCTACACCGACTACGAACCCGGCGAGGAAGAGGTATAGACCATGCTTGCGCTCTCAATCATTGTGCTGCTGGTCGCGCTGATTATCCTGCGCGTCCCCGTCAGCTTCGCCATCTTCGGCACGGCCACGGTCGGACTCATCGCCCTCGGCGGAGTCGAGCTGGCCATCGCCACCATGGAGACCTCACCGTTCGCTGCCGTGCGTTCCAACTCTCTATCCGCCGTGCCACTGTTTATCCTGATGGCGCAGCTGATGCTGATGTCGGGTCTTTTGGATTCTGTTTTTGACGCCGCCAAGGCGCTCGTTGGCCGTATCCCCGGTGGTACCGCCATCGCCTCCATCGGCGCGGGCACCGCGTTCGCAGCCGTCTCTGGCTCCTCCACCGCCGCGGCCGCCACGCTGGCGCAGACGTCCTCTACCCGCATGATCGAGGAGGGCTACCACAAGGGCACCGCGACGGGCTTGGTGGCAGTGGTCGGCACGCTGGCAGCCATGATCCCGCCCTCGATCATTTTGGTCTTCTACGCGATTACCGCAGAGGCTCCAGTAGGCGATGTCCTGGTCGCGGGCTTCTTCCCTGGCTTGATGGTCGCACTGGGACTGGTATTGGTCATGTACATTGGCTTCCTCAAGGATCGCTCCCGTGCACCACAAGGCGAGCCGGTTCCCTTCAAGGAAAAAGGCCTCCAGCTGTTGAAATCATCCCCATTGCTGCTGATCTTCCTGGCGGTAGTCGGCTCCATCTTCACCGGCATCGCCACGCCCACCGAGGCCGCCGCCCTGGGCGTGCTGGCCGCGCTGATCCTGGTAGTCGCGAAAGGTCGTTGGGACCGCAAACAATTCGGACTTACTGTGCTGGAAACGGTGAAGACCACCGGCATGATCTTTGCCATCATCATGGCCGCTCACGTGCTGGGGCACTTCCTCACCGAAACCCGCGTGACCCCGAAGCTGGTCAGCGCCATCGGCGAGTCCTCCCTGCACCCGCTAGTGGTCATGGTTCTGATCGGTGCTGTGTACCTGGTTCTGGGCTTCTTTATGGATCAGATCGCCATTATCGCCCTAACCGTGCCGGTTACTCTGCCCATTGTCGAATCACTGGGCTACGATCCGGTCTGGTTTGGTATCTTCATCGTGCTGCTGGCCGAGACCGGCATGGTCACCCCGCCCATGGGCCTGAACGTATTTGTCGTCTCGAAGGCCGTACGTATCAACCCCATGATCGTGTTCAAGGGAGCATTCCCCTATGTCGTGATCATGCTGGTCATCGCCCTGGCTTTCCTGCTGTGGCCCCAGCTGGTGCTGTGGGTGCCGGAGTTAGCCGCTTAAGCTGGCCCGTGCCCATCGGGTATGGGGTTCCTTTCTAAAACACTAGAGAACGCATAGTGCTCAAAACCTGTTTAAGCTGCAGAGCATCCATTAGCGTTTACCCCATGTACAAAGATCGCTACATTATCCTGCAAGCATCCACCTTCACCGAAGAGAATGTGGATCCCGACCTTTTTTCGACCGGTTTCGCTGGGCCGAATTATCCCTGGGTTTTTCCTACACCGGCGATTCCGACGGAAAGGTAATCCCTCTTAGCCTTTGGGAAATTAATGATGCTACCCACGACACTATTGAAGATCTGCAGACTATTCGCGCACACTTAACCGTGCGATCGAAAGAGGATCGCTTCCCTCTTCGCCCGTTATTTGCCGTGTGGGACTCCGCATTGCCAAGTTCCGCATTTTCAGCTCTCCACTCCATCAGTATGAGCGCGATTTCCGACTTCGGCATACCTTCAGTTTCCGATATCGAAGCTATCTCCGCTTGCGAGCGAAGCGTCAACGCATATGAACAGGACGAACCATGGGCCAGCTCCGTCAAATTGCTCGAACAGACCATCTCTCGTCACCACATGAAGCAACGAGGGAAGATCACCGCATTCTTCGGTGGAAAAGAGGTTTCCAAGGAGGCGTACTACGCGGAAAGCTTTCGCCCCGCACTAATCTCCAGCGCCTTTGAAACCATCTTGCACGCCCTCCCCCAGGGAGAGGACTGGCGAATCACCGCCACTTCTTCAACGACGAACTCAGCTTAAGCTGCTAACGGTTCCAGCGGGCACTGTGGCGTCTTAAAACCTCAATAATCCGATCCGCGTCGCGCGCGATCTGCTCGGTCGAGGCAATGACGGACACCGAGGCCACCGCCACCCCCTGACTCTCGACGCGCACGGCCACACCATCCGCGCCGTTCAAGGCCACACCAGGAGCAATACACTCGCCGGTCGCGCGCATGTCTGGGTACCAGCGCTGGAACTTATTGATGGTCTCCTGCGAGCTTTCGGAAGCAGCCAGAATCCCCCACACTTGCTCGTGACCCAGCCCGGAGAGGATCGCCCACCCTGCCGACGTTTCGAGCGGCGGGCGCTGCAGACGGTTCTGCGCCAGGTACTCGAACTCGGGGTCCGACAGCGCGTAGTCGAGGTAGTAGACGTTGTCACCTACCAATGACGCCAACACGGCGATATAGCCCGTCTCTTCCACCACGTCTTCCAGCATGTCGTGGGTGACCTGATCCACTGGTCGGCTACCGGCGAGAGTGCTCAGAAGATATGGCGCAAGCCCCAAGCGGAAGGCTTTATCCCGTTCCTCCAGGTATCCGGCCGCGACCAGGCCATTCACCAGGGACTGAGTGGAACTTACCGGCGCGCCGATGGCCTTCGAAATATCGGTGAGCCCGCGTGGCTGCGGGTTGCGGGCCACAAACTCCAAGATGTCCGCAATCCGGTCGACAGTGCGGTGGTGCGACCTGCCTGGCTGCTGATCGACGGGAAAGGGGAACCGGGACGCGTCGGGCAATGAGGGTTCCTTTCGGCTAGGTAGTTGACGTCGGGAGCGTGACTCAAACGATAGTAAAGGAAGATTTCGCAAAAACCTTTCGCGACGAAATCACTTCCTCTACACTCAAGGGTACACAAATCAGTATCGGAATCCCTATATATGTAAGGAACTGACTGGCATGACCTCCTCACCGCTCGACCTCACCTCCTTCAACAGCCTGCTCTCCGACGAAGAGCGCATGCTGCAGGAAGCCATGGCGGACTTCGCCCAGAAAACTCTCAAGCCCAATGTGCAGGAATGGTTCGACAAGGGTACCCTGCCCGCCAAGGAACTCGGCCCGCAGTTCGGGCAGCTCGGCGCTCTGGGCATGCACCTGGAAGGCTACGAGTGCCCCGGCGCCTCCGCTGTCGCCTACGGCCTGGCCTGCATGGAAATCGAGGCTGTCGATTCCGGCCTGCGTTCCTTCGTCTCCGTCCAGGGCTCCCTGGCTATGTTCGCCATCCACCACTGGGGTTCCGAGGAACAGAAGGAAAAGTACCTGCCGAAGATGGCCGCCGGTGAGTACCTGGGCTGCTTCGGCTTGACGGAGCCCGACGCCGGATCCGACCCGGCGTCCATGAAGATGCGCGCAACCCGCGACGGCGACGAGTGGGTCCTCAACGGCACCAAGATGTGGATCACCAACTCCCCCGTCGCCGACGTGGCCGTTGTGTGGGCTCGCACCGAGGACGGCTTCGCAGGTTTCATCCTGGAAAAGGGAATGGAGGGCTTCACCGCCCCGGAAATCCACAAGAAGCTCTCGCTGCGCGCCTCCATCACCGGCGAGATCGTGCTGGACAACTGCCGCGTACCGGATTCCCAGCGCCTACCGAAGATCGACACTCTCCGCGGCCCGCTGACCTGCCTCAACGAGGCTCGCTACGGCATCATTTGGGGCGCCCTGGGTGCCGCCCGCGACAGCCTGGAAACTGCCATTGAGTACACCGAGACCCGCGAGGTATTCGGCAAGTCCCTCTCCAGTTACCAGCTCACCCAGGCGAAGCTGGCCAACATGTCCGTCGAACTCAACAAGTCCGTCCTGTTAGCCCTGCAGCTCGGCCGACTAAAGGATAAGGGCGAACTCGCCCCGCACCAGGTTTCCGTCGGCAAGCTGAACTCCACCCGTGTGGCCCTGGAGATCGCCCGCGAGTGCCGCACCCTACTGGGCGCTTCCGGCATCACCCTGGAGTATTCGCCGCTGCGCCACGCCAACAACCTGGAATCCGTGCTGACCTACGAGGGCACCGCAGAGATGCACCAACTGATCATCGGCCAGGCTCTCACCGGCAAGGGCGCATTCCGCTAAGTCCCGCGCACCCCAGCCTCACCCCACTCCAACCCAACCCTCCCCAACCAGAAAGGCACAAATGGGCCCCCTTGAAGGCATCGTCGTGGCCGATTTCTCCCGCGTCCTCGCCGGCCCCTACGCAACCATGATGCTGGCGGACATGGGCGCACAGGTCATCAAGATCGAGCGCCCCGGCACCGGCGACGACACTCGCTCGTGGGCACCACCCGTCAACGCCCAGGGCATGTCCACCTATTTCGCGGGTGTGAATCGCAATAAGAAGTCGGTGGAGATCGATCTCTCCACCGATGAGGGCCGCCAGCAGGCCCGCCGCATCGCCGAAGAAGCCGACATTCTGGTGGAGAACTTCCGCCCCGGCACGATGCAGCGCATGGGATTGGATTATGAAACACTCCGCCAGCACAACGAAGGCCTGATCTACGCCTCCCTCTCCGGCTTCGGCTCCGGCAAGGGCGCAGACATCGGCGGCTACGACCTGATGGTGCAGGCCGTCGGCGGCCTCATGTCTATCAATGGCGAAAAGGACCACCCCGTGAAGGTCGGCGTAGCACTCGTCGATGTACTTACCGGACTGCACATGGGCATGGGCATCCTCGCGGCGCTACATTCCCGCACCTCCTCCGGCAAGGGCCAGCACATCGAGATCAACCTGCTGCACACTCTGCTTTCCTCCCTAGCCAACCAGGCCAGCGCGTTCGTCGGTGCGGGCGTCATTGGTAAGGCCATGGGCAATACCCATCCCTCCATCGCCCCCTACCAGGTGTTTAAAACCCAGGAGGGCGACCTCGCCATCGCCGCCGGCAATGACTCGCTATACCACCGGACCTGCCGGGTGCTGGGGATTGAGGAATATATTGATGACGCCCGCTTCGCCACCAACAGCGACCGAGTCGCTCACCGCGCCGAATTGGCCGCAATCATCGAACAGGCATTGGCTCAAGGCAGTGCGCAGGAATGGTTTGAGAAGCTGCGCGCCGCTGGAGTCCCCGCAGGCCCGGTAAATAACATCAAACAGGCTTTTGAATTCGCCGAATCCCTCGGGCTGGACCCGATCGTGGAGGTCGAGGGCATGCGTAGCGTGCGTAACCCGATCAACTTCTCGGAGACCCCCGTCGAGTACCACACAGCACCTCAACAGCTGGGCAATCAGGCGTTCCAATAGGGGAAGTTCCCATTCACAGGTTCAGGTGAGACAATGAGGGCAACCAGCCGGCCCCTCACCCGGTTGCCTCAACCCGCCCCTGGAGAGCAAGGAGACTTCGAGTCCGTGGCACGCCACTCTTCACAAGACGAATACACCTTCGCTGAGTTGCTCGCGCTCATTGAGGAACACCGCCACGATCTGACTCAGCTCACCCGCGCGAAGCTGAATTCCATGGATCTGAGGCCCCGACCTGTGCACTTTCCGCACGTCGCGGGCACTGAGTACACCAATCCCTCCCCGGATTTCTCCCAGACTTTGGATCTAGATGAGGTATATCTGGATCGCACCATCCGCTTCGTTCTCCGCGGCATCACCCGTGGCGGCGAGTTCGCCTCTGCCCAGGGGGAATTCCTGGTGGCGACGGGCAAGGATTTCCGCAAGTTCGGCATGGGGTCGGAGCATTATGCCGCGCTAGAGTCCGCGTTAGTGGAGGCCATCGGCGAGCATATCGGCGTCACCAAAAAGCTCAGTGACACGATCAACCTGGGGTGTAGCCTGCTTGCGTATGGCGCAATCGAGGATGAGGAAGCCGAGCTGCCCGCCACCTCTGCCGCGAAGGTACTCGAGGTTCTTCATCCCTGTGACGCCGTCGCGGTGGTCCGCACACAGGTGGATCCGCCGTTGCCGTATTGGTCGGGTCAACATGTGGAGGTGCGCACTCCGCACACCCCCGAGCTGTGGCGTGCGCTGTCCCCCGCTATCCCTTTTAATGAGGACGGATTGGTGGAGTTTCACGTACGCGCGGTCGGACCGTTTTCCCGTGCAATCGTGGAGGGCACCCAAGTCGGCGAGCAGTGGGTGCTGGCTAACCCTTATGGGGATCTGCAGATTTCGGGGGAAAAGCCGGTGGTGATGGTGGCGGGCTCCACGGGTTTGGCTCCGGTGCGGGCGATTCTATTGGATCTGGTTCAATCCGAGGAGCGGCCTCCCAAGGTGCAGCTCTTCTTCGGGGCACAGAACCCGGACGAGCTCTATGAGTGGAAGAGCCTGGTGGCCTTTGAGGAGGCTTTCGACTGGCTAGACGTGTACCTGGTGGTGCAGAACGACGAGCCGGCGGCGGAAGAGTTCGATGCTTTCACTGCACGTGGCCTAGTAGGCGAGGTGGCTGCCGAACAGGGCGCATGGCGAGATGCCGAAGTGCTGATCACGGGAAACCCAGACATGAAGCAGCACACTGTGGAGGCTTTCCTGCGTGCGGGCGCGAACCGAGAGCAGCTGCGCTTCGACGTACCGCACAGCTAGTGCATTACTGCACTATTTCTCTTTGCTCTTCAACCTCACCGATCAGATCGACCCCTACGCCGAGTTCGCGATCGATGCGGTGGCCATCGAGGACCGGGAGAGACTTGCGAACCTTGTCCACGTAATTCGGGTCAATATCGATGGTCAGCACCTGTGCGGCATAGCCAGTCTCCGCTAGCCGGGCGCCGTTCGGGCCGATGGCCACAGAGTGGCCGATGCCGGTAGGACCGTCCGCAGTGCCGTAACGCTCCGGTGAACCAGGACGCGCCATTCCCGCGGCGATCAGGTAGCTAGTCGAATCCAGCGCACGGGCTGCCGTAAGCTCGCGCCACTGCTCCAGCTTCCCAGGACCGTCCGCCCAGCTAGAGGGCACAATCATCACCTTGGCGCCCGCGGCTGCCATGGCCACAAAGTGCCCTGGGAAGCGGATGTCATAGCAGGTAGCCAGCCCCACACCCACGCCGCCGACGTCAATAACCACGCGACGCTCCCCGGGCTTGACGGTGTCCGACTCTCGGTAGCCGAAGGCATCGTAGGTGTGAATCTTGTCATAGTGCGTCACATAATCCGGCCCCGCGACCAGCAGGGTATTGTGCACGCGGCGGAACTGATTGGCCTCCGGGGAGTCGCTGGGCTGCTCAGTTACCAGCTTCCCACTCGGAGTGCGATAAACGGTATCCGCCGGGGTGAACATGCCGACAACGGCGGTCGTCCCGTGCTTCTTGGCCGTATCGATCACCGCCTGGGCGAAGGGCCCATCCAGCGGTTGGGCGACTGTATCCAGCCGTCCGCTATCGAAGGGGAACATAGCCGCTTCCGGGAAAACGACCAGGTCAGCACCATTTGCCGCACCGGACGCAATGTACTTCAGGACGCGAGCCAGGTTAGCTTCCACATCCGGTTCGGCCTTCATCTGGATGACAGCGATACGCATACAGACCACCCTAGCGATTCTGCCGACATCGTGCGCTCTTTTGCTTTCCACTTACCGAGGGCCTGTGGATAAAACTGAGTTATCCCCAAGCTCCCAAGTTTTCTCTTTATTGACGCCCCTTGGTCTCCCTACACTCCCTTTTCAAAAGCACGGTCTAAAGATGCGCAGAGCACAGGGGGTTTGCATGCATTATTCGGCAATGGGGTTTCTAAATTATCTGGACACAATGGAAATCGATTCGGCAGCGGTACAGAAACGATGCGAGAAAATCACTGAGAACGGCGTGCAGTGCGCTTCGGCTGGCTATTCGGTGGCGAACGCAGAAGCTCCTGGAGTGCCAGGCGGATCAACAACCAGTGGAATTGCCACGGCGGCGGATAGGCTCCACGCTGCTTTCACCGGTTTCGGCCGGCAATTGAGCACAATGAGCCAGAGCATTAGCGCCTTCACCAACGACGTGGACTTCGCCGACAATGACAGTTCCGATGCACTCTCAGGAGCGAACCGATGAACGAGTATGGAGGTTCCGGTTCCAGCAGCTTCGGAAAAACAGTCACGGTCAACGATGTGGAACATGCCAATGTAGATGCGCTGCGCACCGCCGCCGGACTGTTTAAAAGCAGCGGCGAGAAGACCTCTCGCCATGCAGGAGAAGCGCGAAAGACAGCCCAATGGGAAGCCGACTGGTCGGGGCAAGCAGCCGATGCAGCTAAACACGCCACTGATTCAGCGGCGAACCAACTGGACACCGCTGGTTTTAGCAGCAGCACAATTGGGAAAGTGGCGAATATTCACGCCGATATTCTTACCCCCACCAGGTTGGCAGTGAGGACGACGGTAGGGCTTGCCCGGATGGCACTCATGTCCGTCCAGCAGGATGGTGAGGTGTCAGCTAAACACCTTGGATTGATTCCCGGAATCGGCGAGGCTGCACAAAGCATGGCTCTAGCGCTAACGAATGTTCTGCGCGGGGCACTGAAGTTGGCGGGTCTGTTGGATCGAGCCTCGGGCGGAATCATTCATTCGATCAGTAACTCCGTTGCCCTACCCCGAAGTGATTTTGCAGGGGGCGAAACCGAGGGGGCGTCACTACCGCTAGTTCCCAAAGACCTGCCAGTAGAGCGCGTGAATTCTCCCCATGGCCCCGTGGTGACGGTGGGTGATCCCAAGCATGCGGATGAGGTAATTACGCTGGTCAGTGGCGTGGGTTCCAATAATCCGGAGGCACTCCAGCGCACAGAGGCGTGGGCGCGGGCAACGGCGGCGGACGCCGCAGCACAGGGCAAGAACGTGGCGGTGGTGGCTTGGCATGGTTATGCGGCGCCCGAAGATCTCACAAGTGCGGTATCGCGGGAACCAGCAAAGGCCGGCGCTACGGCACTGCAGGAGCATCAACGTCAGCTACGCGAAAGGAACCCGAATGCAAGATTGCAGGTAGTGGGCTATAGCTACGGGTCCGTGGTGGTCGGCGAAGCCGCGGCTCGCAGCGGTGCAGGCCTCACCGCGGACGAAGTCAGGCTATGGGGCAGCCCGGGCGTCCACGCCGAACAGGCGGAGGGCTTGCAACTGCATGCGAAAGATGGGCACGCGGAGGTGTACAACGAGCACGTCCCCGGCGATATGATTCGGCTGACGACTACTCCGGAGCTCGGGGTACATGGGCGGGATCCAGCCGCACCCGATTTTCACGCCCCACCGCACGAGGCCGATGCAGGCGATTGGTCCAGCTACGGTTGGGGCCGAATTTTGGATCTCTACCTGCTACGCCGCGGGGAGACAGATGCGCATAGCTCCTACATGTGGTCTCCAGAGGTGAATGCACACTAGCGAAAACCACTATGCACAGTGCCGGCGTTCCATATCGATTAGCGCTTGCTTCAGCTCAGCTCCGCCCAGATACTTTCCGATGTGCCCATCGCTGCGCACTACGCGGTGACAGGGATAGAGGATCGGGAGTGGATTGTTTGCGCACGCCGAGGCAGCGGCACGGATGGCACGCGGGCTGCCTGCCTCAGCTGCAAGCTTGGCATAACTCCAAGTCTGGCCGTAGGGAATCCGCGCCATTGCTTGCAGCACGCGTCGCTGGAACGGGGTGGTAACACGACTGAGATCCACAGGAACGGTGAATGTGCAGAGTTCGCCGGAGAAGTATGCGCGCAATTGTTCTGCAGCTTCTGCAGCGTAACAGCTGGCGGCATTACCGGGGTTGCCGGCGCCGCTTTCCTGCTGAACACCTTCGAACTCAACGGCCAACACGCCTCGGTCGGTGGCCAGCACCCGGAGCGCGACGTCATCCAGTCGAACGACATTCTGACCGATTTGTGAATCCATACTGTTATTATGCCCAACCATTATGCCCCCTCACGCGAGTATCCACGCGCCGGTTGGGTCAAAGCGCCATCTACGTTGTACGGTACTAACCGTGAATATCTCTAATAATGGGGATACCCCATCTACTTCGAACGCATCGCAGGGAGAGCGCCTGGGCGCGTCCGCCGGTGAATCGACCGGGGCGCACCACCCCCAGGCCTCTACTGCGGAGGTACTGATTAAGGACGACCCGCGCACCGTTCGCATGGGCATGCTGGTCAGCCTTATCGTTGGCTCCACCGTCGGCGCGGGCATATTCGCCCTGCCGCAAAATATCGCGTCGGTGGCCTCGCCCGGTGCCGCTCTCATCGGCTGGGGCATTACGGGCGTGGGCATGCTGTGCATCGCCTATGTCTTCCAGGCTCTCGCTCTGCGCAAGCCGCACCTGGATTCCGGCGTGTATTCCTACGTGCGCGCCGGGTTGGGGGACTTCGTGGGCTTCGCCTCTGCCTGGGGATATTGGCTGGGCACCATCATTGCCCAGGTGGGTTATGCCACATTGTTCTTTAGCTCGCTCAGCTTCTTCTTCCCCATCTTCAGCAGCGACCATCCGCTGGTGCAGTCGATCTGTGTTTCGGCGCTAACCTGGGGAATCTTTATCGTCCTTTCCCGGGGCGTGCGCCAGGCAGCGATCATGAACGTCATCACCACTGTGGCGAAGATCCTGCCGATTCTGGCCTTCCTGGTGCTGGTTGCCTTCGCCGGCTTCAACATGGACGTCTTCACCTCAGACTTCTGGGGCCGTGCCGCAACCTTCGGCGAGAATCAGGATCAGGCTTTCTCCCTGGGCGACCAGGTAAAGGGCATGATGCTGTTTACTGTCTGGGCTTTCATCGGCGTGGAAGGCGCCTCGACTTACTCGAAGCGCGCACGTCACCGCAAGGATGTGTCGCTGGCGACTTTCCTCGGATTCGTCGCAGTGTTCTTCCTGCTCAACGCCGTGAGCTTCCTTTCCTTCGGTGTGGTCTCCCGCGAGGAGCTGGCTGCTATGGGCGATAACTCCATGGGAACGGTGCTGGAGCACGTCGTTGGCCCGTGGGGCGCTGGGTTGATCTCCATCGGCCTGTGCATCTCTGTGCTGGGCGCTTATGTGTCCTGGCAGATGCTATGTGCCGAGCCAATCACGCTCATGGCGCAAGATGGACTACTACCAAAGACAGTTGGACGCACCAACGATATGGGCGCCCCCTATGTCTCACAGTTCCTTTCCGCCGTGGTGATCCAGGTGTTCATTATCGTGTTCTACCTCAATGAATCCACGTACACCACGATGGTGCAGCTGGCTACGTCGCTCTATCTGGTACCTTATGTGTTCTCCAGCCTGTACCTGCTGTTCCTGGCCACGCGCGGCCACGGCTTCAAGCACCCGGACGCGGGCTCGAAGTTCGATATTTCCGGACCGGAGGTAAGCAAGGGCACCAACCGTATTCACCTGCTCATCAGCGCGGTAGCTTTCGGCTACTCCTTGTGGCTGCTCTACGCCGCCGAGCTGCAGTTCGTCCTACTGGGCACGCTGCTCATTGTGCCGGGGCTGGTGGTTTACGTATCCACCCGCATCAAGGCCGGCGGGCGCATCTTCAATACTTTCGAGTGGATCATCAGCACCATCGTCGTTATTTCGTCGATCGGCGCACTGTACCTGATCCTCACCGGCCAGGTCAGCCTCTAAACTAGCGTCGCTTCTGCCTGTCCCACAGCACTACCGACGTCGAACGCGGGACATGCACGATCTCACCACGTGGCCGCCCGCCCGCACCTTCGCCACGCTCCATGCGCGCCTGCATATCCGCCAACCGGCGACGCAGGGCAGCGTTTTCTTTCTCCAGCTCATCCAGCCGGTTCTGCTGGGCAATGATCGTTTTAATGCCCGCCAGGTTTACGCCCTCCTCGTGGGAAAGGCGCTGGATTTCCTGCAACTGCTCAATATCCTCACGCGAGTAGCGACGGCCACCGCCGCTGGTGCGTTGGGGCGTCACTAAACCCATCCGGTCATACGTGCGTAGCGTTTGGGCATGCATTCCGGTGATGCGCGCGGCGACAGAGATCACGAAGACCTCCCTTTCGCCGCCGGTCTTTCCAGTACTCATTAGTTACCCTCCCATCCTTCGCGGGGGTCGAATCCAGAGCGCTTTTCCTCTTCCGAGTACTTTCGCAGCGCACTCATCGCTCCCTCGTCCAGGTTCTTTGGCACCGCCACCTTGACGGTCACCAGCAAGTCGCCGCTGGCACCGTTGCGCTTATTCACGCCGTGGCCGCGCACACGCAGCGTGGTGCCGTCCTGCGTGCCCGCAGGAATGCGTACCCGCACCTTGGAAGCCAAGGTAGGCACCGTCACTGCCCCACCGAGCACCAGCTCGGGGTAGCTCACCGGCACGGTTAGCTTCAGATCATCGCCGTCGCGGCTGAACACCTTGTCCGGCTTTACGTGCACAGTCACGAACAGATCGCCAGCCGGCTTGCCACGCTGCCCTGCCGAACCCTGTCCGGCCAGGCGCACCTTCTGCCCGTCGACCACACCCGCAGGCACGCGCACCGTGATCGTGCGTGCCTGAGTGGTGCGTCCCGTACCGGAACAGTCTGCGCATTTGTCCTTAATCACCGACCCCGTACCCGAGCACTCCGCGCACGGGCGGGAAAAGCCGAAGGCACCCTTGCTCTCACTGACCATGCCGTCACCGCCGCATGCACCGCATGTGTGCGGCGCGGTGCCCGCCTTGGCGCCGGAGCCGTGGCAGTTTTCGCAGGGCTCGGGTTTAGTGAGGCGAATCGGAACGGTCACGCCTCTTGTAGCCTCGCGGAACTCGAGCGTCAGCTCCGTCTCCACGTCTGCCCCGCGGCTGCGCTGGGTGCGGCGGCTACCCCGCCCTTCAAAGCGGCTGCGGGAGGCGCCGGCGGTCGGATCCTCACCGAAGATTCCGCCGAAGATGTCGCCGAATCCACCACTGTGGGCGTCATTGCCAAAAAGATCAGAGACGTTAAAGCCGCCTGCACCGCTGAATCCTGCACCGCCGAATCCTGCGCCGGTCGAATATGCACCGCTAGCAAGCATGCGCTTCAGCTCGTCATACTCCGCGCGCTTTTCCTTATCGCCCACCACACTGTAGGCTTCGGAAGCCTTCTTGAACCGCTCCTCCGCCACCGTATCGCCCGGGTTGGCATCCGGGTGGTTTTCGCGAGCGATCTTGCGGTATGCCTTCTTGATCTCCTCTGCCGATGCGGTGGAGGACACGCCGAGGTCTTGGTAGTAATCCTTCTCGGCCCATTCACTGTGCGCCATGTGTCGCTCCTTCCTTCTTGCGCTGTTCACGCGGGGTATCACTCATTAACCTTGAGTCTACCGCGCTGAACTTTTGATATCTAATCTTCTATAACGACGCCCCTACGCTTTTATTCCCTTGCAGCGCCACTTCGGGGCCAGACGAAAGCCCACTCGAGCAGAACTGACTAGGGTGGGGCCATGGCACCCAAAAAGCGCAGTTGGTTTAGCCGACTTTTCGGCTCCCACAATTCACCATCCGATCTCGGCAGCTCTGACAGCTCGGTTGATAGCTTTTCTGCTCCCGGCACACCTGCTCCCGGCCCGGAGGATCCACCAGTGCCGTTGAGCGGCCTGGACTTGCACCAGTCCACCGCGATGATTCGCCACATCGTGCGCGCGCTTAACGATCTCGGCTATGGCGCGAACCCCACTCCTGAGGTGGTGTATTTCAGCAAGCCTGAGGACATTGAGAAGCCCCTGAAATATGTCGGCCGCACCCCTGGCCCCTATGGCGGCAGACTTCCGGCACCGGACGATGGCGAGGGTTCACTAATGGGCCTTGAGAACATCACGAAGCAGGTCGCGAGCGCCGAGGACTTTGCCAGGGACATGCCCGAGATGGTCAATAACTTCGTTTCCACGCTTGTCTCGTCTATCCAGATCACGACGGATATGGGCTCAATCCCCGACGCGGAGTTCTACTCCTACCTGCGTGTGCGCCTCACGGCGATCGAACTTCTGCCGGAGAGCGCGCAGGCGGATGCGTTCGAGTTCAACCCAGAATCCCCCATTCGTCCTTTTTCGGACGCCCTTTGCATCCACCTAGTCCTAGACTCACCTAACGCAGTGTTGGGCCTGACCCCGGATTCGCTGGAGGATCGAGGGCCCGTAGAGGACCTCTTCCGGATCGGCTACCGCAACCTATGGCAGGATCTGATCGATTCCGATCTTGAGGTGCAGTCCATCCAGGCGGACGAAAGCAAGCCCGGAGAACGCGTGTGGTTGTTCGTTGGATCCTCGTACTACGTGGGGTCTATTCCGATTCTGTTGGATGACATCGTCGAGCGTTACCTACCCCAAATCGATCGCGAGTCTGGGTTGTTGCTGGCAGCTCCGCATCGCCATGTAACGCTGCTCCGCGAGATGGATGAGGGCAGCGATCTCATGGGATCCATCAAGATGATGGCAACCCTGGCCGCCAACCAGTTCTCCCAGCAGGCAGGCGCGTTGAGTCCACGCCTGATGATCTCTCACATGGGCGAGGTGACTACGTTCACCAATGTGAAGTGGAATAGCGACCACACTGCGGAGCTTGAGGTCAAGCCGACCGCATACCTCACCGAGAAGCTTCATCTCGGTGACCTAGGGGATGGAGGCGGCCTCGCCTAGAACGGTGGCTCTTCCTCTTGGTTGCGCTGTTGTTTCCGCTGGTTGAACTCCACCACCCTCCGCGTTCGCTTTATGGCTCGGTGCCGGAATGTGAATCTTCCCAGCGGGCCGTTCGGAGTGGTGATCACGGTGTGGCCGTCGCCGTGGCTGCTCCAGGTTTCCACTCCATCGGAGGAGATCTCCACATCCCATGCTCCGGTCGTCTTCGCATTGTGATGCTTTGCACAGAGACAGTGGAGGTTTGACGTATCAGTCGGCCCGCCTTCCGGGTTGTTATGCACGAAGCGTTTGACGTGATCCAGCTGGCATTTGTGGGCAGGCACGTCGCAACCGGGGAACCGGCAAGTCCCGTCCCGCCCTTCCACGCTCGCGCGAATCAGCGGCGTCGGAGTATAACCAGCCGTGGTGGCCTTCCCCGGAGCCTGCAGATGGGTCACGCGAGCCATCCATTCCTTCGTAGCCAGCGGACTAAGCCAGGTGCCAGCGGCCCAGATCTGGGAATCCGGAATATCCACCCGGCGATATAGGTTGAGGTTCACTTCTGCAGTAGCACTCCCCCGCACCAGACTTAGCAGCGCCCGCGCCCGCGAGCAGTTCTCTTTCTTCCGCACGCCATCAACCGCTTGAATCAGCTCTAGCGCCTCCAACTTAGGGAGAGTCAGATAAAACTCGGTATGGTCGCTTGGCCGGTCATCAATACTCAGCCTTGCTGCATTTCCCAGCGCATCTTCGGCACCCTCCTCATTCGCATCGTCCGAGAGTATGGGCCGATCTGCAGGATCGATCGGACAAGCCAAAGGCTCGCGCTGCATGACGATCTTCTTCAGCCGCTGACGGATCGTGCCATGCCCAAGCATTGCCTGGTTAGGTCGAGTAGGTGAAAGTGCAGTGTATACATCGGCTTCTATGACGGAGGCGTGGGCGTCACTAATAGCGACAAGGCTCTGCGCGACAATCCGCCAGATTTCTATGGAGTAAGCCCCCGTTTCGGCAAGCTTCAACAACGATGGGAAGCGGCGGAAGGTTGCGCCGACGTCAATAAGCTGGATGACCCGAAACTCCGGTAGTCCCAGGCGGACACACAAGCGGGTGGTGACATCGCCGACGCATTCATGGTCGCGAGGCGTGCATGCCACGGCAAGGCGCGCATTGTTGAGATTGATGTCGCAGACTGCTGCGCTTATCGGGTCGGTAGGGTCGGTTACTTTCCAAAAAGGCTTCTGCGCCTGATCGGCGGATTGGTTGGGCGGACGCTGGTCTGGTGGCGATTCTTCTGGTGGTGTGGGTTGGTCGAACATCTTTCCCCTTTGATGATCAAAGTCCCCTGTGTTGCATGGTTTTCGTCCCGTGGTTTTCCGTGCGCAATAAGCATAGAAAACGCCCCCGACACTCCTTCCGAAAAAACACTACAAAATCGAACACTCGTTCTAAACATGTGTGTTCTAGCCATAAGAAAGGGCCCCACGGTAAAACCATGGAGCCCTCTTAAGGGGTTAACTCAGCGGTAGACCGCCAACAGGACTACTGCGGGTCGCCGATAATAACCATCGCATTGCGCAGCACCCGATCTTCTAGACGGTAGCCACGACGTAGAACGGTGGCCAGCACCTTCTCGTCACCACTACTAGTGTCCTGCACTGCCTCGTGGCAGTTAGGGTCGAATTCGTCGCCTTCCTCGCCGAACTTCTCCACCTTCATGGAGGCCATCACGGAGTGCAGCTTATCCGACATGGACTTCAGCGGACCGGTCAGATCGCCATGCTGTTCTGCCATCTCCAGGTCATCCAGGATCGGCAGCAGCTCGGAGGCTACGTCGGCCTTCGCGCCGGTAATCACGCTCACGCGGTCGCGCTCTACGCGACGGCGGTAGTTGGTGTACTCCGCCGTCACGCGCTGCAGATCTTCGGTGCGCTCGGCCAGCTCGGCCTCGATGTTGTTCTCGGCCTCGTCTGCGGCGTTGTTGTCGACGCCCTCATCTTCAGCCAGATCAACCTCAGCCAGACCCTCGTCGACCCCTTGTGCCTCGGTTACTTCCGGTTCGGTATTTTCCGAGGCGTCCGGGTTCTGATTCAGATCTTCAGACATTACTTCTTATCATCCTCTGCGGAAGTGTCCTCATCGACAACTTCGGCGTCGACAACGTTCGGGTCATCGGTTGCAGCGGCACCTTCAGCACCGGATGCTGCTTCTGCCTCGTAGATAGCCTTGCCCATCTCCTGAGACTCAGCGTTCAGCTTCTCCACAGCGTCCTTGATGGCCTCGATGTCATCACCCTTCAGAGCCTCGTCCACAGCCTTGGCTGCTTCCTCGACCTTGTTCTGGGCGTCTTCGCTGACCTTGTCCTTGTTCTCCTCGACGAACTTACGGGTCTGGTAAGCCATAGACTCTGCAGAGTTGCGGACTTCCTGCTCCTCGCGGCGCTTCTTGTCCTCCTCTGCGTGAGTCTCAGCATCCTTGACCATACGGTCGATCTCCTCCTGGGACAGGCCGGAGCCTTCCTGGATCTTGATCGTGTTTTCCTTGCCGGTCGCCTTGTCCTTTGCGGACACGGAGACGATGCCGTTGGCGTCGATATCGAAGGTGACCTCGATCTGCGGAACGCCGCGCGGTGCAGGGGCGATGCCGGCCAACTCGAAGGAGCCGAGCAGCTTGTTGTGCGCAGCCATCTCGCGCTCACCCTGGAAGACCTGGATCTGCACGCTGGGCTGGCTGTCCTCAGCAGTGGTGAAGGTCTCGGAGCGCTTGGTCGGGATGGTGGTGTTGCGCTCGATCAGCTTGGTCATCACGCCACCCTTGGTCTCGATACCCAGGGACAGCGGGGTGACATCCAGCAGCAGCACGTCCTTCACTTCGCCGCGCAGCACGCCGGCCTGCAGGGCAGCGCCCACGGCCACAACCTCGTCCGGGTTAACACCCTTGTTAGGCTCCTTACCATTGGTCAGCTCGGTGACCAGCTCGGATACGGCAACCATGCGGGTGGAGCCACCGACCAGCACGACGTGGTCGATCTCGTCCACGCTAACCTCAGCATCCTTCAGCACCGCCTGGAACGGAGCCTTGGTGCGATCCAGCAGATCCTGAGTGATCTTCTGGAACTCGGTGCGGGTCAGGGTTTCGTCCAGGAACAGCGGGTTCCGATCCTCGTCCACCGTGATGTACGGCAGGTTGATGGAAGCCTGCTGGGAGCTGGACAGCTCAATCTTGGCCTTCTCCGCTGCCTCGCGCAGACGCTGCAGAGCCATCTTGTCCTTGGTCAGATCCACACCGTGGGAGGCCTTGAACTTCTCGGCCAGCCAATCGACAATGCGCTGATCCCAGTCGTCGCCACCCAGCTCGTTGTCACCAGCGGTAGCACGAACCTCTACCACGCCGTCGCCGATTTCCAGCAGGGAAACGTCGAAGGTACCGCCACCGAGGTCGAAGACCAGGATGGTCTGCTCCTTGTCGCCCTTCTCCAGGCCGTAGGCCAGAGCAGCTGCGGTCGGCTCATTGACGATACGCAGGACGTTCAGGCCGGCAATCTGGCCCGCATCCTTGGTTGCCTGACGCTGCGCGTCGTTGAAGTAAGCGGGGACGGTGATGACCGCGTCGGTTACGTCCTCACCCAGGTAGCTTTCCGCGTCGCGCTTCAGCTTCTGCAGGGTACGAGCGGAGATCTCCGGAGCGGTGTACTCCTTGTCGTCGATGGAGATCTTCCAGTCCGTACCCATGTGGCGCTTAACGGAGCGGATGGTGCGATCCACGTTGGCAACCGCCTGGTTCTTAGCGGACTGACCAACCAGTACCTCACCGTTCTTGGCAAAAGCCACGATGGACGGGGTGGTACGGGACCCCTCGGAGTTGGCGATGACCTTAGCCTCGCCGCCTTCCAGAACAGACACCACAGAGTTGGTGGTGCCCAAGTCAATTCCTACTGCGCGTCCCATATCAGTTCCTCCTATTACTTCTGGGGCGAATAAAATCTATCGAGCCTTAGTCGAGCGGACTCAACTTCGCCCGCCTCTGCACACTAGTATCCGCGTTTTTCGCGTCTAGTCAAGCCGACTTGAGTTTGCTCCACTCAACTTGCTCACACCCTACTCAACTCATCGCACCTCAAACTTGTTCCCGATCGACTCAACTTTTTCAAAAATACTTTTAGATTCACCCCTGAACCTCTCCTGAAATGCGCAAACCCGCCCCACCTGTTTTGATAGTGGGTATGAAAAACCGCATACGCATAAACCGCGCCCTCATTTCCACCCCGCTGGCAGCCGCCCCACTTGTCGCTACCTCGATTCTCGCTGGGTCGGTCATTGCCGCTCCCACAGCCCTTGGCGCAACCACAGCCACCGCCCCTTTTTCTTCCGCTACCCCTTTTGGTTCCGACGCCTCACTCTCCGCACCGCAATTCCCCGCAGGATCGGCTTTCCCACCTTCCGGCGCTCTGAAAACTGGTGGCCAGGAACAAACTCACTACAACGGCGCGTTCGACCTCGGCCAAGCGAGCAAGGATCCCAACGTGGGTGGGCTATCCGGGCTTACTGCCCTCACCGATGGCTCCTACCTCGCCATCTCGGATGACAAAGGCGATCATGGCCCCACGCGCGCCTACCGCTTGAACATCGACAACAACGGGCGGGCAAAGGTCACCGGACAAGTTAATTTCACCAAGCCAGATGGCAGTGCATACAACCCCAAGGAATACGATGCGGAGGAGATCCAGCAGCTACCTAACGGCCATTTGCTATGGACCACCGAGGGCGAATCAAAGGGATCGAAGAACCGCTCACCCCTTGTCATCGAATCCGATAGCAACGGGCGGGAAATCCGGCGCATCCATCCCCCGCACTATCACGTCCCCGACCACAATGCAGCAAAAGATGTTAAACAAACTAAAGGTATAAGCCCCAACAAAGGCCCGGAGGGCATGACAATTTCTCCTGATGAGGAAACTTTTTACACTCTCAACGAGAACTCATTGGTGCAGGATGGGCCAATCAATACTCCCGAGGCGGGGTCCAAAACTCGGTTGACCGCTTACAGCACTACAACCGGCAAGCCCAAGGCTGAGTATGTGGTCGAGGTGGACCCCACGTACGCCCCCAAGGCCGATCGCGGGTACGCTTCCTTGGCTACTTCCCCGGATGGCAGCCTCTACGCGCTGCAGCGCGGTTACATCCCCAAACAAGGTAACCGCGCCGAAATCTACCGTTTGAGTCTGGAAGGGGCCACCAATGTGCTTGGCCGGGAGCGCTTGGACGGTAGCGAGGTGCCCGTTAACCGCGAGAAGGTCTTCGATTTCGCTGGGCAAAAACCCAGTGACATTCACAAGCTCGGTGACAACCTAAGCTCGAGTGGCGATAAGGCTAACACTGAGGCAAGCCCTAACATCTCTGCATCCCCCGAAAATGTTGAAGGCTTAACCTTCGCGGCCCCGCCTGCCCACTCTGCCGATGTGCCGGCTCACGGTTCCGTCACCACCGGCTCCCTTCCTGCGGGCTCCTCCGCCATCGGAAACCACGCCGGCAGCTCCACTTCCCCGGCGGAGTTAAACCGCGTGTACTTAATCTCGGACAATAACTTCAGTGATTCGCAGCGTACGTTGCTCCATTCTTTGGACATCCCCCGGCGCTAATTACCGCTCCTCACCAGCACAGGCGCGGAACGCAGAGTTCTAAGCCTGCGGGATGGTTTCTATAGCCACTGTCCGGTCAGCGCACGCTGTCAATAACCGATGGTCGTGGGAAATCAATAGCACTCCGCGGTTCGCCCGCACGGTCTCGCGCAACATCTCCACAATTTTCGCCGTCGCAATTGGGTCGAGCATTGAAGT
Source organism: Corynebacterium sp. 22-2729 (assembly GCF_053479475.1). Taxonomy (NCBI): domain Bacteria; kingdom Bacillati; phylum Actinomycetota; class Actinomycetes; order Mycobacteriales; family Corynebacteriaceae; genus Corynebacterium; species Corynebacterium sp. 22-2729. Next base: position 117,128 of record NZ_JBRBCA010000001.1, on the reverse strand, counting down.
CGGTTCATCGCAGATGAGGAAGGCCGGATCCATCACAGTTGCGCGGGCCAAGCATGCTCGCTGCAGTTGCCCATCGCTTACCTGTGCTGGTCGACGATCAAGCAATTCCCTATCCAGCATTGCTCGCTTCGTATGATCCTCCACGCACTCGCGAATCACTTCCCTATTGTGCTCCCCGGCGATCAATAAGGGTTCGGCGATGATCTCTCGGAGAGTCCACCGCGGATTGCACGCATCCCGCGGGGATTGGCTCACCAACGCTATTCGTGATCGCCGGCGATCTCGCCCCGTCACCACAGGTTCTCCGTCAATCGTGACCTTTCCCGAATCTGGGAGGAAACGCCCGGAAAGCAACTTGGCCAACGTCGTTTTGCCAGATCCTGAAGGTCCAATCAGCCCCACGAGCTCACCGCGTTCAATGATCAGTTCAATTTTCTCCAAGACGGGTTTCCCTGCATAGGAATAGGTCACCTCGGTAGCTTTAAGCATTTCTCTCCCCTACCTCGGTTTGGTATTCAATGCCTCCGCTGGGCAAAGCCGCAACCAACGCGTGACTAAAGTCGGTTTGCGGTGCATCCCAAAACTCGCTGGCCTGTCTACTTTCCACTACTTCGCCCTCATGCAGCACAAAAATGTGGTCGCACACTTCCCATTCTCGAAGGTCCTCTAGATCGTGACTTATCAGCAATACTCCGAGCCCCAAATCCTTGGCCGCGGACCGCAGTAGCTCCAGCGTCTCCTTCGTTAATTGTGGGTCCAATGCTGCGGTGGGCTCGTCTGCGATAAGGAATTGCGGATTTCCCGCCAACGCCGCAGCCAGCGCCGCTCGCTGCGCCATGCCGCCCGATAGCTGGTGTGGGAAATACTCGCTGACCTCAGAGTCAAGGTGAACGCGTTCTAACAACTCCTCCACATCCAAGCCACTGCCATGCCGATCGATAATCTCTTGGAGCTGGGTTCCAATTCTCCTCACGGGCGTAAAGGACAACGCCGCGGCTTGGGGAACAAAACCCACCATTGAGCCCCGCACACTAGCTAAATCAGTACTGTTCCAGTCTGCTTCATCAGCAGTGGTTTTATCGGCTTCCGCAACGTGAGCGGATCCACCAGCTTCCGTATCTTGGGTGACCCCGCTGGGTTCAAGGTGCCCTTTGGTCGCCCCGTGCGCTGCACAATTCCCATCAGGCGCCCCAGCCGGATAAAGCGAGACCTTCCCTTCTACTCGAGCCCCTGTTGGGAACATCCCAATCAACGCGCGCCCCACGGTCGATTTACCAGAACCGGAGGTTCCGATCAGCCCGGCCACTTCCCCACGGCGCACGGTCAGGTTCACCCCACACACAATGTTTTTTGTCCCCACCTCTACGCCAAGCCCGCGAGCACGTAGCTCCCCCAACTCGCTCGTCGCCTCAGTTGGCTCCGCAGGCTGCGACCTACGCCCTCTGCGGCCTGCCCCGGCTTCTTTCTGCAGTGCTGACTTCTTCTTTTGCTTTCCGACGCCACGCTCTGCCCGCGCTGTCGCTCCTCGGGTCAGCGATACCCCAGACATCGTGGTGAGCAGCAAGATCATCGCTGGGAAAACCAAAGCCCACCACGCCCCACGGGTGATGTCTTCGCGCGCCAAATCCATGAGCGTTCCCAGTGATGGCTCGTCAGCCTGGATGCCCAGGCCAAGGAAGGACACGGTGGATTCGTGCCACACAGCATGGGGAGTGAGCATCGCCATCGCTACCAGTGCTTGACCAGAAGCCGCTGGTGCCAAATGCTTACGCAGCACCCAGCCAAACGAAGCCCCTGCACCGTACGAGCACTGCACCATTTCGGACGCGCGGACCGTCAACACCGCAGATCGCACGATACGCGCAACCGGTGACCAGTGAGTCAAAGCGATGGACCCCACGATGGCAGCAACGGATCCCTGGAATAGTGCGACAATAACCACTGTCAAAATGAGGTGCGGAATGGCACTCACGGCATCGTTGATGCGCATAACAATGCGATCGACCACGCCACCGAGCCCCGCCAATAACCCGACGAGCACGCCCAATGCCGTAGCGGCAACCGCAGCCGTAAGCCCGATGAAAAGGGAAACCCGCAAGCTTTCCGCGGTTCGTACGAATAGGTCGAACCCAAAGTGATCAGTACCGAAAATATGCGCGGCAGTCGGTGAACGCAGGGAATTGGCGAAACTTGGAGTTCCCGCCTCGAAGACGGCGGGAACTATAGCTGCATACAGCACCAGAAGTGCAAAAACGCTTAATCCAATGAGGTGCCCACGCATCCACCTGCGGGCACTCTGTGTCTGCGAGTGCGCGCTAAACCCCTGTGCTTCGGCGCTGCCAATATCTAGATGAGCACTATGTGCTTTCACGGCTGAGTTATTTGAACTAGGGCTGTGCTCATCGATCGAACTAGAGCTGTGCTCATCGGGGGAAAGAGAATTCTTGTTAGACATCGCTTACCCTCGGGTCGATCAATACGTAGGACAGATCGCTCAATAGGGATCCCAACATCACCACTACCGTGGTCGCGACCGTGGTGAATGCCAGCAGGTGAAAGTCCACGGCCACAGCCGATTCCACCGTGGCTTGCGCCAACCCCGGCCAGGAGAAAACCGTTTCCACGATCACTGCTCCGACGACCATCTCGCCGAGGCGCGCTCCGATCAAAGTGATCAGCGGCATGAGCGACATAGGCAGCACATGCCGAACGAGGATCGTGTGTTCGGAGAGACCACGCAAGCGCACGTTGGCAACCGCTGGCGACTCAACGGCTTCGGCAGTAGCGCGTTGCATCGTCAACAAAGGCCACGACAGCTGCGAGATCGCTAGAACGACTGCCGGTGCGATGAGGTATGGCCCCACCGTTCCCAGTGACGGGGACTTACCGACGGGCGCGGCCCCTCCCACGGGGATGAGGTGCCAGAACACGCCAAAAAACAGCACGCTTCCTAGGGCATAAATATAGGAAGGAGTGGCTGCCACAAATACACCCAACGCGGTTATCGCCCGATCCACCACTCCGCCGGGTCGGCGAGCAGCACTCAAGCCGAGAAGCGCTGCAATCGCCAGCATCAGCAGCAGGCCCGCTCCGGATAGCAGCATCGTCCACGGCAGGCGCTCGCCAATAACTTCAACAACCGGTTTGCTGTACACCCGGGACCACCCCAGATCACCTGTAAAAACGTGCCCCCACCAGGAGACCCATTGCTGGTACCACGGGGCGTCGAGGCCCAAGGAAGAGGCAATGCGCGCACGTTCTTCGGCAGTGTAGTTGCCGTAGTTCGCGCCGAGGTGGTGCGCAAGGGGATCAAACGGCGACAAGGCAGCGAGGCCGAACATAATGAAGCTGACCACCACGGTTGTCACGGCAATGAGCAACAAGCGCGTACCAACCATCCGGCCGATCCCGCCGAGGTTATCCCGGCGCCCCGGCAATACAAACCTGCGCCAGGACTGCCGAGTTTTTGCTGAAGTGAGAACCCCGTCTGAACCGTCAACTCCGTTTGAATGGGGGGCTCCAGCCGAGCTTGCCTTATCTGCAATCCGAACAGCACCAACGTGACCAGGAGCAGGATGACCAGCACCAGAGTGACCTTCAGCGGTGTGAACGTCCGCAGTATTCACAGCGGCTCCGCCATGAGCGGAGTTAGCAGCAGAAGAAGTGGTAGAAACCGCTCTCATGTGTTATTTCTTCCAAGCGGCTAGGCGCCACCAAGGCCCCCCACGTCACGCCGTGAATATGGGGTTCGAGCAGGAGATTCGGTTTCTTCCACGAATTTTCCTTTGAGACGTAAATGTGGTTGACGTTCGCCAAAGCCAGCATGGATGGGTTTTCTGCGTGCTCGGCTTGGATCTTGCGCCACAGTTGGTTGCGCTTCGCCTCGTCGTTCTCACTGCGCGTCTCATCCAGCAGGTCATCCAATTTCTTGGAGCCGTAGTTGCCTGGATTAGCCCACTTACCCGTCGCGGGTGTGCGTGTGTGCAAATACTCATAGGCCATCACCGTGACGTCATAAGGAGCCGATCCGCCGCCCAAAACGACCGACACATCGTGTACCTTCGGTTCGATGTCTTGCCACGTGCTGGACTTGGTTTCGAACTCTAGGCCCAGCTTCTTCATCTGCGAGGCGAACTCGATGGCGATGTCTCGGCGCAGCGTGTCGTTGCCTGCATAGTAGAGGTCTACGTGGAAGGGCTTACCGTCTTTTTCCCGCACACCCTGGCTGTTCTTCTTCCACCCAGCTTCATCGAGTAGTTTCTCCGCTTTGGCCACGTCGTGTTGGAAATCCAGGGCTGGATCGTGGGCATCACCGTAGATTGAGGACAATAGTCCAGAGATCGGAGTGCCCTGCCCCGCCAATGGTCCATCAATAAATGCCTGCCGATCAGCGGCGAGGTTCAAAGCCAAGCGCACCTTCGGATCGGCGAACTCGGGCGTTTCAGGGAAGGAAATACCCCGCCAATCAGCCGTCTTGGTGACATCTACGCTGATGCCGTCCTTACCTTCTAACCCCTTCAGTTGGCTGGGCGGAATAGCGGCACCATCAATTTCACCAGCAGCTACGCGCTGCGCGCGGGCCGTATCATCCGCAGCCGTCGTAACAACCAATTCCTTGACTTCCGGCGCACCGTCAAAATAGTTGTCGTTGGCTTCAAAGATCGTTTCATCACCCCGGCGCTCCTTCAGGTGGTAAGCGCCAGTACCCACGGGTTCGGTATTCAGCTTGCTTTGGGTAACTGCCCCTTTGTCCAGCATCTCGGAGGGAGCGATCGCGTAGGTGAGTCGCGACAACATTTCGGCAAGTGGGGAACGCAACTTAAACACCACGGTGTGCGGATCTTGGACCTGCACCTCGTCGATGATGTCGTAGCGGCTGACTACTTCGGAACCGGTGGAAATGTCTTTGGCTACGTCATACGATGCCTTCACATCTTCGGCATCGAAATCAGAACCATCGCTGAACTTCACTCCCTCTTTGAGCTTCACAGTCCACTTCGTGGAGTCAGCATTGTGTTTCGGCATTTCCGCAGCCAGTGCTGGCACAAAGTTCGGAACCTTGTCTGACGACGATGGCTCTGGTCGCAGCAGACCGTCGTAGATTGGGCTCACACCGGTTTGGGCATATCCCGTCGCTGGGTGGAATCCATCGCCAGCTTTACGGTCTGCCAAAACCAGCCGGGTGGGGTACTGGCCCTCCCCACCGGAAGCTTGGCGGCTCGGGTCACCGCAGGCTACCAGCGCCCCTCCAATCATCACGCCGGTTTAGGCACATGCTGCCCTTCGCCGCAGTTTTGTTCGCATACGTCATTCCTGTCCAGCACCCTATTTAAAGCACTTATTACAAATTCATTGTCATTACTAGAAGAAGAAACTACCTTACGGCATATTTAGATTTCAGCCCCTTGAACTTTTCTCGACAGCACCGCAGGGTGCCTTAAGCTTGGATGCCATGGACATCTTCACCCGCGCCACCCCTGAACCCCCTCATGCGTTGCGACAGCATTTCGCAATGCGCTCCCACTCCTGCGATACACATACCGTCTGCTCCATTGCCCCTATGCAGTTCGGGGGCTCTCATTCCACCGACGCCACGCGCAACAGCCCGCACACTTCCGCCTTGGCGGAGATTCCACCCGAACACGCAGCTTCACAGGCTGTTCTTTTTATTGCGCCACACTCCCCCTCAGAGCCATTCACAAACAGACATTGGGATCTCGCCTGGCAACTCGCGGAAACCGATCTTCGAGTTGAAATACCAATCCCCCGCGCCAATAAAACTTCCACATCACCTTCCACTCCTCCCCCACACCCCACCACAGCATCTTCAACGCACCCCGGCACACCATCTTCAACCGCTACCGCCTCCTCCACAGGCTCTGCGACCATCCGTCAGACCTACCGCAACCTCCTAACGGACCACGGCCCTCAACTCGTAACAGCCATAGCGGAATCGTCTTGCATCCCCGAGTTATTGGACGCACTCCAGGAAGCGACCGCACCGCGCACCATTGTGCTACTGGCGCCCCAAGCTAAAGACATAACTCTACTGAAACAGCTCTTCAGAGCCGATAGCCCGATCGCAGACCGTGCGCTAGACACTGAAGTACACATCTTCTTCGCCAAGAAGGATAAGGGAAGCCCGGGGATCGTCGACGAAGCGTCGAAATTAAAGAAAATTGGAGCCACAGTCATCCTCCACGAAAGCGCTAGCGGCGACCGCCTATACCATCTGCGACGTTCAAAGGCAGGGCGCGCAGCCCGGAAAGCGATCATTTCTGTGGCGCACAACACAGCAGCTCGGGATATTTAAGCAACATCATCGTTTCTAAAATACTGCCAAAAAAATAGGTGCGACCAGCGGAGAAAACTTCACCAAAGCCCTGTTCAATTGTTAATCTACCTAGCAAGTAATTAGTTCATACATATTCCGATTCCAGCTCGGATGTGAACTACTTGACTGAGTCACCGTGGCTCATACAGGACTTGCGAGGAGCACAACATGGACCTGCTTGCAGCAGGGCAGGCGACCTCCAATGACATTCCATGGAACATCACCGTTCCACTGGGCATCATTGGCGCGCTGCTTTCACTGCCCGCCTGGATTTTCTTCATCCGTGGCGCGGCGCAGATCTTTACCACGATCCGCCTCGGCCAACCGGCGCTGAAGAGGACGGACAATCCCGCCGGCCGACTGATGAACCTGATTAAGGAGATCGTCGGCCACACCAAGATGGCTAAGAAGCCGGGAGTAGCGATTGCTCACTGGCTGGTCATGGTCGGATTCCTGCTGGGATCCATGGTGTGGTTCGAGGCCTACATCCAGATCTTCGATCCCGAGGGCGGTTGGCCAATCATCGGCGGCTGGGGTGTATACCACTTCATCGACGAGCTGCTGGGCCTTGGCACTGTCATCGGCATTATCGCGCTGATCATCGTGCGCCAGAACATCGGCGATAAGGATAAGAAGGCTCGCTTCTACGGCTCCAACTCCGGCGCAGCGTACTTCGTCGAAGCCGTTGTGCTGATCGAAGGCCTGGGCATGATCTTCGTAAAGGCCTCCAAGATCGCGACCTTCGCGAGCTACGAGGGCGGCCACGCTGCCACCGACTTCTTTACGATGCAGCTGGCCAAGATCCTGCCGGAGTCTCCTCTACTGGTCTCCATCTTTGCGCTGATCAAGTTGCTGTCCGGCATGATCTGGCTGTTCATCGTTGGCCAGAACGTCAAGTGGGGCGTGGCATGGCACCGCTTCATGGCGTTCTTCAACATCTTCCTGAAGCGGAACGCTGACGGCCGCAACGCCCTGGGCGCCGCGAAGCCGCTGACCTCCGGTGGTCGCATGCTGACCATGGAAAATGCAGATCCAGAGGAAGACTCGATCGGCGTAGGCAAGATCGACGACTTCACCTGGAAGGGCTGGATGGACTTCACCTCGTGTACCGAGTGTGGTCGCTGCCAGGAGCAGTGCCCGGCGTGGAACACCGCGAAGCCGCTAAGCCCGAAGCTGCTGGTCACCAACCTGCGTGACCACGCCATTGAGTCCGCACCGTACCTGAAGGCCACCCGCAAAGACGAGAAGCACAGCGGTGGCATGTTCTCCGGCGATGGCGCTACCACTGCCGTTCTGGATGCCCCTTCTGTTGACGCCCACGCGGACATGCCGTTGCTGCAGCTGGTAGCTGCGGGCGAGATGGGTGTTATCGACCCCGACGTACTGTGGTCCTGCACCAACTGTGGCGCCTGCGTGGAGCAGTGCCCTGTCGATATCGAGCACATCGACCACATCGTCGATATGCGCCGTTACCAGGTACTCGTTGAGTCCGACTTCCCAACCGAGCTGGGTGGCCTGTTCAAGAACCTGGAAACCAAGGGCAACCCGTGGGGACAGAACAACAACAAGCGCTCCGACTGGATCCAGAAGGCCAAGGAAGATGGCATCGAGGTACCGGTATTCGGCGAGGACATCGAGAACTTCGACGACACCGAGTACCTGTTCTGGGTTGGTTGTGCGGGCGTCTACGACGACAACGCAGTAAAGACCACCCGCGCTGTCGCCGACCTGCTATACACAGCCGGTGTGAAGTTCGCCGTACTGGGCGAGGGCGAAGGCTGTACTGGTGACTCCGCCCGCCGTGCCGGCAATGAGTTCCTCTTCCAGATGCTGGCAGAGCAGAACATTGAAATGCTCGACAACGCTTTCGACGGCGTTCCGCCGAAGCAGCGCAAGATCGTTGTTACCTGTGCACACTGCTTCAACACCCTGCGCAACGAGTACCCGGATCTGGGCGGTAACTACCAGGTTGTTCACCACACGCAGCTGCTAAACAAGCTGATCCGCGAGGGTCGCCTGGAGCCGGTATCTGCGCCGCAGAACGGCCGTCAGGTCACCTACCACGATCCGTGCTTCCTGGGCCGCCACAACAAGGTCTTTGAGGCTCCACGTGAGCTGATCGGCGCTTCCGGTGCCAACCTGGTGGAGATGGATCGCAACCGCGATACCGGCTTCTGCTGTGGTGCCGGCGGTGCTCGCATGTGGATGGAAGAGCACCTGGGCGAGCGCATCAACCTGAACCGTACCGACGAGGCTCTGGCAACCGGTTCGGATGCCATCGCCATCGGCTGCCCGTTCTGTAAGACGATGATGACGGACGGCGTAAACAACCGTCAGTCCGAGATCGAGAACAAGCAGGACCGCACCCAGGTTCTGGATATTTCACAGATGTTCCGCGAGTCCATCCTGGTCGACGGCGAACTGCCGGCTCCGAAGTCTCCCGAATTCCTGGTTGCGCCGGAGCGTGGCTGGGTAGACGAAGAGAAGCTGGCCCGCGAAGAGGCTGAGCGCAAGGCCGAAGAAGAAGCCAAGAAGAAGGCTGCCGAGGAAAAGAAGCGCAAGGCTGAAGAAGCTAAGAAGAAGAAGGAAGCTGCTGGTGGCGCCGCCGCTGCTGGAGCCGCCGCCGCTGGTGCCGCTGCTGCAGCACCGAGTGCTCCTGCTGCACCGGGTGCTCCAAAGGCTCCGTCCGCTGACGCTCCGGCTGCACCGGGCGCTCCGTCCGCTGGCGCTCCGGCTGCTCCGTCCGCTCCAGGTGCTCCGGCTGCACCGGGCGCTCCTGCTGCACCGGGCGCTCCAAAGGCTCCGTCCGCTGGTGCTCCGTCCGCTCCAGGTGCTCCGGCAGCTCCGTCCGCGGGCGCTCCTTCTGCACCATCTGCTCCGGGCGCTCCAGGTGCTCCGGCAGCTCCATCCGCTGGCGCACCATCTGCTCCGGGCGCACCTACTGCACCGGGTGCTCCGGCAGCTCCGTCCGCTCCTGCTAAGGAAGAGCCAGCAGCAGCTGAAACGACTTCTGATGGCAAGATCAAGCTCGGCGCAACCGCACCGGCGGCACCAGGAGCTCCCGCAGCTCCCTCTGCTCCGGCGCCAGCGACCCCATCGGCACCAGCAGCACCAGCGCAGAACCAGGCAGACACCGAGACCGCATCTGCTGAGGCCGAAGCTCCACAAGCACAGGCACCAGCAGCTCCGGCACCAGCACAGTCGGAAGCCAGCACTGAAGGTGGCGTCATCAAGCTAGGTGCGATGACCCCTGGCGCGCCAGGCGCTCCAGGTGCACCAGCACCGACCACTGCTGCGGCACCGGCTGCTCCTGCAGCGAACGAGGCGCCGGCAGAACCTGAGGCTCCAGCCGAGACAGAGACTCCCGCTGAGCCGGAAGCACCTGCAGAGCCGGAAGCACAAGCTGCACCAGAGGCGCCAGCCGAGGACAGCGCTCCTGCTAAGGATCAGGAGCAGCCTCAGGCAAAGACGGAAGGTGGCGTCATCAAGATCACGCCAACCGTCCCAGGTGCACCAGGTGCGCCAGGCGCTCCGGGAGCCCCCAACGCCTAAGGCCTAAAGCCTGAAGCCGGGAAGAATTTCCCGGTAACAACAACCGCATCTGCTCAGCAAGAGCAGGTGCGGTTGTTTGCGTCTGTGAGGTTCGGACTACTCCGGATCACCCGTGAAGTGCCACGCGCTATACCTTTGGGCGACCTCGTGGGGTACTGACCGTGGGATCTCCTGGGATCCAAAAGCGCAACGGTGCATCGACATTCTTGCTGATGCCGATACGCTTTCCCGCCACGAAGTCCACGGATTCGGTTGCGCGCTGAAAGTGAAGGATAGGCAGACGGGATGGATTAGAGGTTTCGCCTTGCCGAACTTCAGCCCCGTTCAGCTCGAGGTCGAACCCCATCGCCTGGCCGAGGTTTCCGGGACCGCGGGCCAACGCGGCGTCGAGAACCTTAGATCCCCGGCGCCGACGCGCAACCTCGTAACCATCGATGACTTCCCCACCACGCAGAAGCACTCCGCCCGCATGTCCATCAGGACTGCATACTAAGTTCCCGGCGCGGTGAATGCCATAACTCGCATACACATACAAGTGAGACGAAGGACCGAACATCGTCATGCAGCGCGGAGTGGGCCCCTTAAAAGCGTGCGATGCAGGATCGGTTTCCCCAAGGTAGGCCTCTACTTCCGTGATCCGAATGGCCACCTGTCCCAAACGCAAAATGCCGCCCAACAACAACGGGGCGACGGCATCCGCAGACTGGTCGAAATCAATCAGACCGTCACTGGAAGCATCGATCGAGTTACTAGTGGAAGCGTCGGTCATGCCGCAAGTTTAAGGCAAGCACCCGGAAGCGGGAGCAGCGGCAATCGGCCCCCGTCCAGCCCGGGAATGTACCGCACGCGTATGGTGCCCTAGAATGAATTCTCATAGAGAGGCCTCACGCCTAAAGATAGAGGTAGGTTTTCCATGACTGACGCTGATTCGACTGACAAGAACGCTCCCCTCACCTCGGGGAAGTCTGTAAGCGACGCTGAGGAAACCTCTGTTATGAAAGTCAGCAACGACGGTAACGGCAGTAACGACACTAACGATGCAGACGCTCCGAACAGCAAGCAGACTGAATCCACGGAAAATCCTGAGCCTCAAGAGGAATCCGAAGAAGAAAAGCCAAAGTCGGGTTTTCGGAAGTTCTTTGGGATCATGCCGTTCTGGGCGTGGGTTCTTACTCTCGGCCTGATCGCAACAATCATTGTTGCCATCGGCGCCTACACCTCCATGCGATCCACGGAGACGGGCACTCCCGGCAGCATCAGCAACACCGAACAGCTGAAACCCTCGTACCCGAAGCCCACTACCAGCGGCAAGTACGATGACGACGATACGAAGCCAACCCCCGACGCGGGATCCGGCTATGGATCGGGCTACGGCAATGGGTACCAGGACTACGGCTACACACCACAGGAACCGCAGCAGACAGAAGCGACTTCCACGGAATCCGAAACAGAGAAGCCATCTACCAGCCCCAAACCCTCTACTCCGTCCCGCGACGGAGACAACCGCCCCTCTCCGAGAGGCAATCGCGGCAACAATAGCTCAAGCCCCCGCCCCCGCGTTGGAGGTGCCGTCGGCGGTAACACAGGTGGTGGCACGGGCAACGGCAATAGCTCCCCCAACACCGGCGCCGGCGACACTGGCACTGACAGCGATTCCGACGCAGGCGTTGCCGAAGAGTAGTGTGCCGCCCCGGTAGACATACGCGCGGTCGCGCATACGCAGGGTGGCGTCGTCAAAAAACTATAAAAACAGCAGTCACAATGGCACAATGGGGAGAATGAGTAGACCCAAACGCCCAAGCGAACTGCGCACGTTGGACCAATCGACGAAGCTGCAAAACGTCCTCTACGAAATCCGCGGCCCGGTGAACACCGAGGCGGAGCGGATGGAGGCCGACGGGCACCGCATCCTGAAGCTCAACACGGGCAACCCCGCGGTGTTTGGCTTCGAGGCGCCGGATGTGATCATGCGCGACATGATCGCCGCGCTGCCAACGGCGCAGGGCTACTCCACGTCGAAGGGCATCATCAGCGCCCGGCGCGCCATCGTTTCCCGCTACGAGGTCATCCCCGGCTTCCCCCAGTTCGACGTCGAAGACGTCTACCTAGGCAACGGTGTATCCGAACTAATCACCATGACAATGCAGGCGCTGCTGAACGATGGTGACGAGGTTCTGATCCCCTCCCCCGACTATCCACTGTGGACTGCCTCCACGTCGCTTTCCGGTGGTCGCCCCGTGCACTACCTGTGCGACGAGGAAAACGATTGGATGCCCTCCATCGAGGACATCAAGGCGAAGGTCACGGAGCGCACGAAGGCCATTGTGGTTATCAACCCGAACAACCCTACGGGTGCTGTGTACTCTCGCGAGATCCTGCAGCAGATCGTGGATGTGGCCCGCGAGCATTCGCTGTTGATTCTGGCCGACGAGATTTACGACAAGATTCTTTATGACGACGCCCAGCACATCAACGTCGCATCACTGTGCCCGGATCTGCTGTGCATCACCTACAACGGTCTCTCCAAGGCCTACCGCGTGGCAGGCTACCGCTCTGGCTGGATGGTTATTACGGGCCCGAAGGGGCATGCAAAGGGCTTTATCGAGGGCGTGAATGTCCTGGCTGGCACGCGCCTATGCCCGAACGTGCCGGCGCAGCATGCGATCCAGGTGGCGATTTCTGGTCGCCAGTCGATCGACGATCTGGTGCTGCCGGGTGGCCGCCTGTTGGAGCAGCGTAATGCGGCCTTCGAAGCCTTGAATGAGATCCCGGGTGTGAGCTGTGTGAAGCCAATGGGCGCGCTATATGCTTTCCCGCGCCTGGATCCGAATGTGCACGAGATTCACGACGACGAGAAGTTCATGTTCGATCTTCTACGCTCCGAGAAGATCCATTTGGTGCAGGGTACGGGCTTCAACTGGCCGACCCCGGATCACTTCCGTGTGGTGACGCTGCCGTGGGCCAGTGACCTGCGCGCTGCGATTGAGCGCTTGGGTAACTTCTTGGCTAGTTACCGGCAGTAGCTGTCTGGGATTCTTCTTCCAGGACGGAAGGAAGCTTTTCCGACCATTTGAGGGAATCTCGTACGCCGTCGGCGATGCTCAACTCAGCCTTCCAATCTAGAAGGCGCTCAGCCTTACCAGTCAAAGTAGCGCTGCCAACAACGTCTCCCATTCGGGCCTCGGCCGTCTTGAACTTCAGGGGCTGCCCTGTTGCTTTTCCGAAAGCATCTACGAGCTCGAACACGGTAGTTCCAGTGCCAGTTCCCAAATTGATGATGTTGTAGTTTGCGTTAAGCAGGCTACCAGAATTGGATTCAGCCTCCTTCGCAGCTTCGCTCATGATTCCGTCGAAACGCTGAAGGGCAGCCACGTGTGCCCTCGCCAGGTCCCATACGTGTACATAGTCCCGCAATCCGGATCCGTCTCGGGTAGGCCAGTCCACACCGGTGACCGTGAATTCTCCATTAGCCTTGTGCGCTTCGATCATTTTGCCCAGCACGTGGGTGGGATTAGGGTCCTGCAGCCCTGTGCGCATCTGTGGATCAGCACCAATAGGGTTAAAGTAACGCAGCGCCAAACACTGCATTTGGCCCGTGGCTGCGAAATCGCTCATGATGCGCTCAAACAGCGCCTTAGACGCTGCATAGGGGCTTTGCGGGTCAATCGCCGCCGACTCCTCGACCATGTAGTCATCGCTAGAGCCGTACATGGATGCTGTGGAGCTTAGAATAAAACGCTTGACACCGTGACGAGCCAGCTCTCGCAACAGAACGATCGACTTCCCGACGTTATTGTCGTAGTAATCAAGTGGCTTGGCTACCGATTCCGGCACGACAATCTTCGCCGCACAGTGGACGACGTCCTCAATGTCCGGGTGATCAGCGAAAATCTGCTCGATAACCCGTGCATCGGCGATATCACCTTCATAGTGATCATGACGCGCGGCAAACACACGCAGCCCGCGACTATAGTCATCCAGGATCACTGGCGTGATCCCATTATCCGCACAACAGCTTGCGATTGTGGAACCGATAAAGCCGGCTCCTCCGGTAATTAAGACCTTCATTGTTTTCCTCAAGGACGACGGATGGAAACGGTTTGCAGGCACCCCCAGCGGCTACGCCAAAGATGAAGAGCTCCCCAAAACTCTACCAAGGCCTAAACCAACCTCCCTTGTGCGATGCCTATCCCCGCCCCAGGGCAAGGAAGCGCCACCCTGCGTTTTCCCACGCAGAACGGGAAAGACAGTTACGGCCGTCAATGATCACCGGTTGAACGTCCTTGTTCATCCCCAGCATCGTTTGCTCTCGGCCTACCGACTCAACAGTTACCAATTGCTTGGTCGCTTCTGGATCTAAATCTTGGAACTGCTTCCATTCGGTAGCAAGAATGACCAGCTCAGCACCTGCAAGTGCTTGTTCCAGATTCGCAGCGTAGCTCAGCGTAGGGAACACCCGCGCCGCATTCTCCATTGCCTCCGGGTCGTAGACCGTCACGGCCGCACCCGCGAGGTTTAGCGCACCCGCCACGCTCAATGCTGGCGAGTCCCGCACATCATCACTATTGGGTTTGAATGCAGCGCCCAGTACAGTCACGTTCCTGCCGATCAACGAGCCGCCCAGGGACTGGCGAGCCATTTCCACAGTCTTTTCGCGACGCCTCATATTGATCGCGTCCACTTCGCGAAGGAATGTGAGTGCTTGATCTGCACCCAGCTCGCCAGCCCGTGCCATAAACGCCCGAATATCCTTGGGAAGGCAACCGCCACCGAACCCGAGGCCAGCTCCCAGGAACTTTCGTCCAATGCGATCATCCATTCCAATGGCATCTGCAAGCGCAGTTACATCGGCTCCCGTTGCCTCACAAACCTCACTGACGGCATTAATGAAGGAGATCTTGGTGGCCAGGAATGCATTGGCACTGACCTTCACAAGCTCCGAGGTGGGCAGATCCATCACAAGGAAAGGAGCTCCCTCGGAGAGCGGCTTTTCATAAACCTCACGCACGATGCTCTCTGCGCGACTATCTTCCGCCCTCACGCCAAGCACAATTCGATCGGGTGACAATGTGTCTTTTACCGCATGTCCTTCCCGGAGAAATTCCGGGTTCCAGGCTATTTCTACCTGGGCTTCACCTCGAATAGAAGTGATCCGATCGGCGTACTTTTGCATCCGCACAGCGGTGCCAACTGGAACTGTTGATTTTCCAAGTATTAAGTGTTCGCCATTCAACAATGGCACAAGATCATTGACCACCGCTTCAACGTATCGCGTATCCGCGGCATAAGATCCCTTGCGCTGTGGCGTCCCCACACCGATGAAATGAACGTTGCCGAACCCGGCAGCTTCACTGTAATCGGTGGTAAATGACAGCCGCCCGTTATCAATATTCTTCTTCAGTAGTTCCGGCAAACCGGGTTCGAAGAATGGTACGCGTCCTTCAGAAAGCGCCGTAATTTTCGCTTCGTCGATGTCCACGCCCAATACCTCATGTCCGAGCTCGGCCATGCATGCTGCGTGAGTTGCTCCAAGGTAACCGGTACCAAAAACTGTCATTCGCATGTCGAACGACGCTACAGTGGGCAAGTAAACGAGAGGTAACGTTAAAGTTATTTTTGATTTGCCCTTAACAAGAGAGCCGGGCGCATTCTAGCCCTTTTTAATCACGGAAATTCAGGTACGCCTTCGAAGGAGTTGGCCCTCGTTGGCCTTGGTACTTACTTCCTAGCGTCGACGTGCCATATGGCGACTCTGCAGGGGTCGTCAGCTCAAAGAGCGCAAGCTGCCCTACTTTCATACCGGGGTACAAAACGATTGGCAGATTTGCCGTATTCGAAAGCTCCAGAGTGATGTGCCCGTTAAAACCCGGGTCGATAAATCCGGCTGTGGAGTGAGTCAGGAGCCCCAAGCGCCCCAGTGAACTCTTGCCTTCTAACCTGCCCGCGAGGTTCGGCGGAATCGCAAAGCGCTCGAGCGTAGCCCCCAGGACGAACTCCCCCGGGTGCAAGACGAATGCTTCATCTTCTGGCACTTCAACAAGCGTTGTGAGTTCTTCCTGCGGCAGCTTAGGGTCGATATGCGTGTATTTGGAGTTATTGAACACGCGAAAGAGCCCATCGAGGCGAACATCAATACTTGAAGGTTGAACCATGGCGTCGTCGTGTGGTTCAACGACCAGCTGGCCGCTATCCAGGGCAACTCGAATATCTCGATCTGAAAGTAACACGTATTCAGTCTAACGACCCTATTCCCGTTACGTAGATCGACTCGAAAACGCTAGGTAGCAAGTTACAATGACCACATGCCATCTTCTAGCAGACCCTCCTGCACCGATACCGACTTCGATCAGCCAACCCTTTGGGTGCATTGGGGAAAAACTGGCGGCGGCCCACGGTTCCTGTTTGAACTCGTAAGAGGCGACATGGTCGGCACGGTCGGCAGCACGCGAGAGAATTCCTCGGCGAGAACCAACATTTCCTACAACCCGGATGCTGAGATCGCCTCTAGGTTTGCTCAACTCACAATCCCCGCGTTCGAGGTTCCTACGTACCACACCAAAATCGGAGTTATCTTAAATCTCCCGCGATTACTCTTTAACTCTGTTCGCCTTCGTCGATGGATCAAGAGAAACGGTGTTCGGAAGGTCGTCGGAGTAATGGAAAGCGTCTACCAATCTCTTGCTGTACCGCTACTGCTTCCGCGCAACGTTAAATACATCAGCTGCATCCATGATGGAACTCACCATCCAGGTGAGTCGTCTATGGTGCAGAGGATAGGAAGAAAGCTCGAGCTTTGGCGAGCCAATGAAATTGCAGTTTTCTCTACGGCCGTCCGAGATGTCCTCTCGCCACAGACCGATAAGCCCATTATTTTAGGTAGCCACCCTCCTTTCGGCGCAGGCAATGGCAACCACATTACTGCCAAGAGTTTGCCCGATAACCGTCCAATTAAGATTGGATTGTTTGGAAGACTGCAGCCTTACAAGGGTATAGATCTACTGCTTGAAGCGGCGAAGCTACTCCGAAGCAGACCAAATACCCCATCCTTTGAGATTCATATCATTGGCAACGGCCCCGCAGAAGATAGCCGCAACGGCGCCAACGGTCACCAAGCAATTTGGGATATTCGGTGGATTCCGGAAGACGAAGTCGACGAAATTATTGACGGACTGGATATTCTTGCCCTGCCGTACATTGAGGCCAGCCAATCGGGTCCGGTGAGCCTTGCTCTGGCCCACGCCGTTCCCTGTGTGGTGACGCCACAAGGTGCACTGCCGGATCAAGTTCAAGGGTTCGGTATCGTTTCCGAGGAAACAACCTCGGATTCCTTCGCTCAAGCCCTACTCAAGGCGATGGATCGCGATACCTACGACAAACTCTCCGCAAGTGCGACTCATCAAGTACAAACTGGTCTGAGTTGGGAAGACTTGGCCAAAAAGATCCGCGGAACTGAAGTTACCGATGGGGACTGCAATAGCTAGCTAAACGGCAGCCGAGTGAAAGTTTGGTTTCTGTACAGTGATGTAAATCAGGTACAAGGAAACCAAAGCTTGAACCGCCACCAAAATGATCAATAGCAGTGAACCGCTGAATACGAAAAGCGGGATAGTAAGCACGAGCCGCAGGATCGACCAATAGAGCATATGGCGGTCATTCCCTAGCAGATATGGCACTTTCATTGTCAGCGACGACGCTAACAATAGCCAGCAGTAGGCAAAACAAATCCATACCAGCCATGAATTACCGGTAACCATTTCCGGGTACAGGAACACCAGGATAAGCGCCAAGGCAATGGCCACAACCAGGCCAAATCCCGCACCAACCAGCTGAGCGGCAACCGAGAGTTTCCTTGCTTGATCTGCGCGTTTCTCCCGTGAAACCTCAGAAATTCTCATCTCAAAGAGCGGAGCGAGGATCTGCTGCCCCAATGTTCCGAAACCGCCAGAGAGTCTCACGACAATAGCCCAGAGCTCCTTATGCGGCCCCATGAGCGGTGTCAACAACCCCTGAACTTGATAACCCAAATCAGAGATCAAGCTTGAGCTGATTACAGATTTACTGGCGATCAGGTACGCCCCCGCTCTTCGGGAAAAAACAATCCGCCAATTAATACTGAAGAGTTCTTGCAATCCAAGAGAGCTCTTGTGGAGCATCCACACTGCTACAACGATGTTTGTCAAAGCTGTGGCTAAAACCAAGCCAAAGACGTAATCGAAAAGACAAATCATCGCTAGAGTCGATCCAAAGTTCAGGACACCAAAAATAAGCCGTCCTGTGCCATACGTCTGCTTCTCCTTTTCGAATATCAGGACAGTTACAGCGACAAAATAGAACCCAATGCAGTAGGTGAGCAATGCTACGCTAGCGATCACTAAGGCAGCATCAACGTTCATGGATGCCATAGCCAAAGCACAAAGCAGCGTCAGAAAGAAAAAAGCGGTCAACCCAAAGCTTGCCAGATTTCGTGCAACGATTCTGTCTTCCGCCCCAATGGTTAGATAACGCACATGGAATGCTGCTGTGAATACAATTCTTAGGATCGCAGCAGCCGAAAGAGGAAGTAGTAGATACGCAAGTTGTTCGCCGCTCTTTAGCAGCACGGGAAGCAACATTGCAAAGAAATTCAAACCTTGGCCGGCGAGAGACCAAAAGACTGATATAAGGTTGCTCCTATACCGCGTGAGGTAAGCTGCGATTTTCAATTGACTGTATCCATTCATCCGTAGCGACCATGCGCATTTGCAAGAGACTCCATAATCGATAAGCGGTGGAGCATCCCGGGAATCTCTTTAGCTAAGTATCCGACGTTCTTTCCTCCAAAGGAGTAAGGCTCAAGACCGAGTTACTGTCTGTACGCTCCGCCTCGCCTTCCCTAGCTGATGATTCGTCTTCGTTATTTTTGTCTTCTACCTCGCCAGATTCATTTTCGCTGTCATTCTTGCTGAGCACCGGTTGCCAAATCAAGAAGATGAAAGGAATCAATGGGCAGAGGTGGCGCAAAGCGCTGCCGTAATCTGGCTCAAAAAGCCCTTGTACCACTGCAAAGCTGGCGAACAAAGCAACTCCGCGGGATGCAAGAACCTGTTCACGATCCGGCCTACTTCTGACGGCCAAGACAAAGGCCACCCAGATTAGAACAAAAACCAGGACAATGAATACGTAATAAAGCCCGCCTCTTCCTAGCAGCGGGACAGGCACCATCAAGCTAAACATTGTTAGGAGGTTGTTAACAACACCTCCAACGGGTTCTGCTAGATCCGAGATGAAGCGAACAATGATGGTGTTCGCCTCTCCAGTGTGCACTCTCGGTTCATTTACAGAGCTCCGGAAGAAGTCAGCGGGCTTGTTGAGCGTAAACCAAATTACCAAAGAGCTTCCGATGTTAAACAGAATCATCATCGGTATGATGAACCGAATCCGCTTGAACTTAAGGGGAACAAACCTCACCACCAGGTATATTGCCGCAATAAACGCCCAATAAGGTCGGAAAGACGCGCCTACCAGCGCTAAGACTCCAACGAGAACAAGGTCAGTCCCCCATTGAGATGCTAACGACGCAGCCACAATCAGCGCCATCAGCACAATAACTTCTTTGGTGTACGTCCCGAAGAAAACTCCGCTAAAAACCAAATATAGAAGGAGCACCGTGATAGCTACAACGTTGCAGCGGATTCCTCCTACTCGATATACGATCAATGCAGCCAAACAAGCAGCCAAGAACACGCCAAAGAGCCCCGCGAGCGTTGGCTGATCCACCAGGTGGAGACTCTGATACAAGTTGGCAATCGTACGAAACGATCCACCTTCATCCGTCTCATTGCGGGCGAACTTCAAGATAAGTTTGGCATCAGACTCAAACTGATCAGGAAGTAGCTTTGCCCTGTTGATCGAAATCAACGAAGCCACTCCAGCCCCTAGCACAATCAACACTAACGCCCATGGTGTTGAGAGCAGCCTATCGCCAACAAGAACTCTGCAGAGCTTTCTCACCCAGCTATCGCTGGAATCAAGCCTATGTTTAGCTTTTTTCGACATGTCGCGACTCTAACCCTTATTTGCTGCCAGTCGGTAGCATTCCAACAGACTACGCGCCTGCGATTCCTCATTATAAAGATCCTTCACAGCTGACCAATCAACGTTAAAGTCGCCTTCCAATATTTGGAGGATCTTTTGCACTGCCTGCTCGGCTGTGTCGAACCTGACCTCAGCTGGGCATTCCTGCAGCGCACTAATGTTTTCGACCAATAGCGGAATACCAGCCGCCAGCATTTCCAGAATCACCATTGGAAACCCATCCCAACGTGCCGTATGAATGGCAACATCGACGCCCTGCAACGCCTGTTGCATCTCGTCTTTCGCCAGCCATCCCGTCACATCAACACCAGCCTCAAGCAGTGCCTTCTTAGACTCTGGGTCTCCGTCTCCAATCCACTGAACAGCTATGTCATGCGGTTTCAGGAGAGCGGCAATTTCCATAGCCATTTCGGGATGTCTCGCCTCTGTAATGCGGCCAATAAACGTTATCTTCTTTTCATCGACCTTCGCGTGCACTTCAGAAGCGTGGGAGCTAGTGAACTCACTGCCGATAATGGCGTTTGGGATCACTCTTACCAAAGAGGTCTTAGACAGACCTGCCAAGAGTTCCGTTTCATAGGTAGCGCATCCAGCTTGCACGGTTGATAGCGGCGCAAACAGCCTTTCAATAATTCGAAAGATGCGCCTCTTCCCCTTAGAAATATCTCGTCGCTCAAAAGATAGACCGTGGGGCGTGTATACAACCGGAGTTCTGGTTATGAGCCCCGCGAGGCGACCATAAACACCGCCGAAACTCGAATGTGCGTGAATCACATCTGGGCGGACTTCCTTCACTACTCGGATGACCGCACAAACAGCTCCTAGGTGGGATTCGGGAAGATTAGAGATTGTGACAAACTTTTCACTATCCGGCGCAGACACCTTCTGAGGATGACGTCGAGCGGACTGTATGATGTGATTCTCTACGGGCAGATCTAGGGATGCATACCCATTAACCGCCGTTCGAACGCCTCCCGCATAACACTCAGTTACATGAAGTATTTTCAGCTCGTGACTCATTTTAATACGCTCCTCGGGAAGCCAATACAGCTATAAAGGTTCGGAAGAATGTCGCTATATCCAACCCAACCGACCAGTTGTCAGCATAATAGAGATCCAGGTTCTCTGCTTCTTCCGCACTAAGATCAGAACGGCCATTTACCTGCCAGAGACCCGTGATTCCAGGCTTGACTTCCAACCGCATACGCATATCAGACGAATAACGCTCGACCTCTCGGCGCAGGGGCGGACGCGGACCGACAATACTCATGGTCCCGTTCAATGAGTTGATAAACTGCGGAAACTCATCTATCGAAGTCTTACGAATAAACCGGCCAACACGAGTAACTCTAGGATCATCCTTCATCTTGAAGAGAAACAGATCTATGTTGTTTTCCTTAGCGAGTTCCTCTACTTTAGAGTCTGCATCAACGTACATACTTCGAAATTTCCACATCTTAAACGGGTTACCGTACCTGCCGATGCGCTCGCTCTTATAGAAGACTGGCCCCCCATCTTCCAATTTAATAGCAATCGCTACAAGTACGAAAATAGGGGACATTCCAATCAGAACCAGAGAAGATACTAAAATATCGATAAAGCGTTTCTGAATTCCATTTGCACCTCGAAACCGAGGCCCTTCCAATTGCAATTCTGAACGGGTACCAAGATTTTCAACCGAAACTCGAGTTCCGGAGATACCTCCCAACATCGGCTCAAGGTAGAGACGAACGCTGAGATCTCGTACACTCCAGACAAGCTTTCGCAGCTCTTTATCATCAAAATCAGTAACAGTAGCGACTAGGACAGACTCACAGCGATATTGAGACACTGCCTCTGCAATATCTTCCGTCGCTCCGAGGTCGACTATTCCAATACCCGCAAAATGATGATCATCTAAATTCTCCTTGCCATCTGTTACCAGCAAGATCTCTACACGATGAAGCGGAAAACGCCTGTGAAAATTCCCTTTAAGAATCCGTTCGATATCTCTCGAAGCGCCCACTATCGCAAGGCGAGACGGATCATTAATACGAATTGCTCGAGCCCTAGAAGCAGAAAGTTTTCGGCCAGCATAGACAAACAAGGCAACCAAAGGCCCAGAAAGTACGCCAATCACCGCGAGTTTATCGGAACGGAAACCAATTCCCGCCACGCCACCAAAGAGAGCCATATAGCCCGCACATCTAGCCAAGATCGGGAGAATCCGATTGGCATCGAACCGCACATGCCAATCATAGCCACGGCAAAGCCACAAAATATAAGTAATAAAAGCTGGAAATACTACAAGTATTACTACCCAATTGTCCGCCCATAGGACACGAGCGTCCGCTCTCTCCCACTTCATCACATACGGAGCAATCAATAGTGCTACCGCGACAGCAATTACTATGAGTACTACGTCAAGCAAAATTACGGGACGAAGCGTCTGCATATCGCGATCCCGGCGCCGTCGAATTTGCTCCGTAGCCTGTTGCCCTTCAGCTATAGGACTACTCTTTTTCATCATTGGTCATTCCCTCAAGAAGGCCGTCTACCTACTAACCACTTCTCACTACTTAAGGAATCGTCTTTTCCCAGCAGGGATGACCTACACCCTACTGATGATAAAATGAGATATTCGAGGTATTTGGTCATTCCTTGAGAAAGGGGCACTCACCTGTTGCGTTGAACGTCAGCGCCATTCACGAATATCGCCTCAGTTCAACCCAACAACTAAAATTTTTCCTCAAGCTTTGGAGTCCTGATACTAAAGGTCTTCACCTATTACAGTACCCCAATGGTCTGCACGATCTGAACCGCTGCCAGGTATCCTACAATAGCTCCGACCACGGCGCTTGGGATCAGAATCAAAGCGAGCTCCATCACTCCGAAACGCAGGAGCCGAAGCCTGCTCGAACCAACCGCCGACAAAAGGCGCCAGTCCTCCGCCCGCTCACGTACAGCCAAGGCAATGGAGTTTAGGCACCCAGTGATTGTTATAATCAGACTCACTATAATTAGAACAATAGAAATCGAAGTTAGGCGAACCGCTGTATTTCTCACGTTTTCTTTTGCAACGAACCCTTGACGAATTACATACTCTTCATTATCAGAGGACAAGACCTTGCTGAGCGAGCCGATACCCGTTTTCACCGTAGAAGAGGAACCGGTGGAACTCTCTTTTTCAAACGCTAGCATGAGACTCGATTTTCCATCTTTGAACCGAATCCCATTCTGCTCTAGCAATCTAGCATCTATGTAGGACACTTCAGAATTAATAAACCTTGCCGTTACGGAGGTATCCTGCCCATTCACCCTAATTGCAGTGGTTTCATTTTCCGTGAAACTCGTTCGAAGCGAAGAATCAATTCCCACCAAAATACTGCCACGCAAGATCTCTTCTGAAATCCCCGGAATTACTTTAGCAAGCTCTTCCGGATATACCGCTTGAGCAGGCTCTGCACCTTCCACGGCATCCGTGGAGCTCGCGCCAACCGTCCAAGTATTAACATAGCCAGAGATACCCTCGCTTTGAGCTAACTTTTGACCAACGTTATCGGGACTAGTCCCCTGCAACGGCGAAAGGGTGATATCTGGCGTATCTAAAGAATCCGCTTTCGTCTCCAAATGCTCAGAAATACGTTGTTCACCCGTAAATACGGCACCTACCAGCGCGGAGCTACAGAGGATCATGATGATAAGCGCAGCGGAGCGCAATGCTTGCATGCCGGCGTAGCGCATGGGGATTTTGAACCCTAGTGACGGCACAAGGTTGCCCAAGCGTCGGTATATGACAGGAAGCAACGTTGCCAACATGCACATGCTTCCAAGGACTATCCCTGACCCCAGAATAATCGCCAAAACCAGCCGCTTCGGAGAAATCTCACCCTCGTGAGCAGCGGAGACCAGGAAGTGCATACCGAATGTAGAAACCAGAAGAATAGCGACACCAGCGATAAACCCCAGAACAACCGTTGAGGAACTTATCCCCGAATTATTCGCGTTTCGCAGACTGCTTATGGTCTCACGTCTCAATACCTTGTTTACGCTCGGTATACACCCTGCGAGGGTGACTATGATAGCTCCAGCAGCAATCAAGCCCAACATCCAGGCCGGCACCGGAGTCTCCTCCAGCGGGAGCTGGATTCCTAAATCAAAAGCCCGTTCCCGGGAAAGGTCGATGAGCCATTGCCCGATTGGCGCGGCTACCAAACAAGCCACAATAGCGAGAGCTATCGCTTCATAAACTGCGGAGCGAAGAATACGCTGGTCATCGGCACCAAGTGCACGGAGAAGTCCGTACTCTCTGACTCTTTGAGCGGTTATCACCTGGTAGGAACTAAAAATGACCAAGCCCGCAACGATGGCGATAACCAACATAAATGCATCAAGCAGGATGAAGTAATACTGCCTTTCGCCTACGTACTTGTCTGCTTGTTGCTGTCCGTATTCTGCGGAATTGTAAAACTCTACGTGTTCGAGATTAAGACTTTTTAAGGCTTCTATACCTGTTTGTTCCGTGGACTTCGGCACGGAAATCCGGAGTTCTCCTTCAAGAGGTTGATTTGAAGGGGCAAACTCTTGAACCAGTGCAGCGTCTGAGTAAACAGAACGCATACCGAAAAACTGACCCGTGGCGTCCGACTCTAGAATTCCTACAATCTTGGCCTTGCGAAAATCCAGCTTAGACCCGGTATCAGAGCTCTGATTTTCTTCGAAGCCAAGGCTAATTTCATCATTTAGCTTCAGCGGATTAATCGCGCCAGGAACCCTTTGATTCTGACTGATAGCAACCTCATGGGAACCACGCGGGAGCCGCCCCTCAAATACCTTCCGCCAAGATAGGGATTCTTCCCGAGGAAGCGTTTGAAGCTGCATGGGCTCATATGCGGTAGCTTGAGCCCCCTTAGCTAAAACAGAAAGGTGACGATCAAAGGTGAGTTCGCCACCCTGTTCCCTTACCTTGGAGCGAATCAATTCAATGTCTGATGAGCTCGCACCGTCAACCTTTGCAACAATATTTGCGCTGTCATAGGGTGCTAGGTACGTTTGCTCAACCGACGACTTGATGGACGTAATAAGACCAACTGTCGCCGCCGAAAGGCTGACCGCGATAACGACCGCAAGAAAAAGCGAAATATACCGCAGCGGACGTCGCAGGAGCTGATGCAATGCAATACGAAACAAAATCTAAGCCTAGCCTTGCACCGAAGTAAAAGTTGACGTTGTAGCGACGGAACGAATTAAGCCGTCAGACATCCTTAGAACGAAATCTCCTCTATCGGCAGCTTGCTCATCGTGAGTAACCATTACGACCGTTTGCCCAAACTCATCAACCGCCAGCCTTAACAATTCTAATACTCGATCACTATTTTCGGAGTCGAGATTTCCTGTTGGTTCATCGGCAAGTAAAACCTCAGGGTTAACGTAAAGGCTCCGTGCGATGGCAACTCGCTGCTGCTGTCCGCCAGAAAGCTGGTCAGGGAGGCGCTTCAAAAGCTCCTGAATTTCTAGAGTTTGCACAACGTAGTCAAACCACCCTTGCTTACCAGGCTTCGATGCAGCAGGCGCCGACTTCGACATCCGATTACGTAGGCCTCCCAGCCGACGCGATAACTTAATATTGTCTCTGACGTTCAAGACTGGGATGAGGTTAAAGTCCTGAAATACCACGGACACTTCACTACAGCGAAGCTTCGCCCTTTCAGGCTCAGTACAACGAGAAATCTCTACTGCGCGCCCACGATTTGCATCCTCATGTACAGGAAGATTTGTGGCGCCCTTATACATACGAACAAGTCCCCGCTCCGGAGTAACCAAACCAGCCAGGTTATGCAGCAGAGTAGTCTTTCCGGACCCTGATGGCCCCATAATGGAAGTCCATCTATTCGCGGGGAATGGGGCTGAAATGTTATGAAGTATCTCCTGCCGACCGCGTGCTTTTTGAACAGAATACGTAAGATTCTGCACTACCAACGCCGGGTTAAGTTCCGTATAAACCTTTTCAGGATTTCGGCTTACCATTCTTTAAGAGCCTCCCTGAAGTAACGATTCCTCATTCGATTCTGGCCGTTTTACGTCACCAGTTTTTCAACCGAGCCCGCCTACCGCCCTACCCACCCCTGACGCCGGGATCGGGGATTTTACCGAGCAAAGTCAACGCATCGACCCGCCTGCATTTTTGCAAGCTACACCAAGGTCAAAAACTAGCAAGCAGACCTGTGGCTTAGCCACTGCGCTCCCCCTTTCTCCTCCCCCCACTTTCCCCAGAGGTGCAGACACTTAGCAGTTCCTGTAGAGTTCCCAGCGAAAGTTCAGGAAATGATCGAGACACTGACGTTATGGCTAGTGACTGGATCTACTTTCTGCCAAAACCGTTCTCTACCACACACGAAAGGTATCCAGATGCGTAAGTTCCGCAACGCAGCTCTGGCTGTTGCTACCGCTACCACCGTCGCCATCTCCGGCGTTTCCGTTGCTTCTGCTCAGGACAACGGTGAGTCCGTGACCCTGTCCGACAACAACACCCTCAACAAGATCCGCAAGGGCGTTGACCCCAAGGACAACCTAAAGTGGGATCAGCCGGCAAAGGGCCAGGACATCTTCGGCTCCGACAGCTGGAAGAACAACGAGGAGACCAGCAAGAACCTCGCACCGTGGGCCAAGGCTGCTGACGTCCTGCTCATCACCACCGCCGCAATCAGCGTCTTCGGCCTGGTTGTTGCTCCGATCTACAACTTCCTGCGCTACGGCATCAACCGCTAAGCAGAAACCAACACACGTCCACTTAGATAGGAAAAGGAACTTCCATGAACATTCGCAAGGCTGCTCTGGCTCTGGCCACCGCTTCTTCCGTAGCTCTGACCGGCACCGCCGTTGCAAGCGCTGAGACCGACACCCCTAAGGAGAGCGTCACCCTCAGCTCCAAGATCGGTGACTCCCTGGGTAAGGACAAGGAGAACTCCGCTGCTGAGATCTTTGGTTCTTCCAAGGGCAAGGACCTCACCGGTTGGGGCGTTCTGCTGTGGGCTGGCCTGGCTGCTGGTTTCGCTGGCACCATCGCCAGCGCTATTATCGGCGTCGGTAACTACCTGAAGCACCAGGGCATCATCAAGTAAGCCCTGCTAGAACTTCAACGCTCTAAGCTTTGAATAGCCGAAGGGGCGGGAACGAAAATTCGTTCCCGCCCCTTTTTCGCATGCACTAAAGGCCTACTTGTGCTCGCCCGCGCCATCTTTCCGCCGTGGAAGCCACAGTATGAGCCCTGCCGCACGACATCATTCACTGCTCTCTACACAAGGCTTAGTGCTCCCGTGCTTCCAATGGCCTAGAGCCAGTAGCCAACTACCTACAGCTCACGATCGGCTGGGGATCGTAGACCGTGCGCTGGGTTTCGCGGGATAGTTCCTTACCCTTCAAATCCTTTACCACGCGTGTATCGGTAGTGGTAAAGCCCGGAGCACCCGAAGACGGCGAGCATTCGTCGCCATCCAGCTCGATCTTCTTAGGCGAGGTCGGATTTGTCCGCTCACCCGGGATGGATTCCACATCCACCTGCTTCACACCACGCAGCTCCACGGTGACGTCGCTATCGCTCACACGTGTCCTAATGCGCACAGGAGTATCAAATGGGTTCTTAAACTTTAGGTCGATCGCCCCCTCGTACACCGTGGCCTCTCGGCCAGCCGGATAGCGGGAAATGTAATACGAGTGCGGGGTATGGGCGACGTCTTCCATGCCCGCGAAGTAAGAAGCGTTATACAGCGTGGTCGCAAACTGTGAAATGCCACCGCCCACAGCCTTGCCGGCGTGACCGTCAATAATAATGCCGGACTCCACAAAGCCCTGCTCCGTACCACGCGGCCCCGTGTGCCCGTTCAGAGAGAATGTCTCGCCCGGCAGAACGATGGCGCCGTCCACCATCTCCGCTACACGGCGAATATTGGTACCCGACGAACCACTGAAGCCACCAGTGGTAAAGGTGCCGACGACATCGTCAAAGTGTGCCTTCTTGGCCTGTGCGGTGGTGTACTTTGCCTTCTTCTCTTCGTAGAGAACCTGATGATCGCGCTTCTTCTTATCCAGAGCCTTGGCCTGGAAGTCGCCAAGCGTTTCCTTCCACTGAATAGCCACACCATCCTTGGACGGCACCACCTCGATATCGTCGCCGTGGAACTCGAAGCTAGCGTCCCGATATTCCACCTCAGTGCTGGAAAGCTGTTCGCCTAGGATCTCCTGCACCTTCTCGGTATTCCACTGCGGCATGAACTCACCGCCTTCCACCTTGAAGGTCAAAATGTCATGCCAGTTCTGTGGGGTGATTACACCATCGACCTTTTCCCGGCCATGGAACACCAACTTCTTCGCCGTCGCGGGCACCACGTACTGCTTGGCTGCCCGCTCGGCTGCGTCCTTATCAGCATCCGCCGGCGTGATGGTCGCCTCCACGTTCACGCGACCATCAGTGTTCAGCCAGTTGTCTCGCACCTCGGAACTTAGCAGCTCTCGATCCACGGTCTGCCCCGGCTTGTCTTCCTTAATGTCAGCTTTGCCCTCGGTATTAACGGAAAGCTCAGCATTCTGTGGGTCGCGGGTTAGTTCCCTTTCGACGCGGTTCAGGGAGCGGTTGAGATTCTCGTCCGTAATCTTCGAGATAATGCCCACCTCACGGGTCTCAAAGAACGAGCGGATACGCGTAATAGGGTTCAGCGGCTGCTGCCCTGCCTGATCCACCGTGGCACCCCAATCCACCTGCATGCCGGACTGTGTGGGCTCAAGCTTGGTACTCATATTGCCCGCCAGAACAGTGACCGGCTGTCGGGTACGCTCCCCCAGGTCGTTACGTAGGCGCTGTTCAGCCTGGGATTTATCCACGCCACTGATGTCTACGCCACCGACGGTTACGCCCCGGGGAACCTTGCCTTCACTCATGGCCAGATCTACGCCGTAGAGGATGCCCCCCAAACCGATCAAGCCGATAAAGAACCAAGCCCACCACGGAATGCCTCGCCGCTTGCGGGGCTTGACGGGACGGTTCCCGTCCCCCACCTGCGCACGGTGCTGGCCGTGTGGGCGACCTTTGCTCGTCTGATCCTGAGAATTCACGCAGGTAAGTCTATCGTGAATGCCCCCGATCAGGGAATTCTTTTATCGCGGATTACACGTGCGATTCACAGAATCGCGCACATGCTCTTCCGGAATCCGCCCATCGTCAATCGCCTTGCGGATGGCTTCCACCACATCGGGGATCTCCACCGCACCCGCCGCCGCCAATGCCACATCCGCACCGGCTGCCAGCGCGGCAACAGCTGCCTCGGGACCGGGGTAGCGATCCGTCACAGCTTTCATTCCGGTCAGGTCATCGGTATAAATCACGCCATTGTAACCTGCGGCGTCATGCTGCGGCCCGTAGCCGCCATCTCGCAGCAGCTTGTACGCGGCAGGGTTCACGGACGACGGCAGCCCCTCGCCGAGTCCCGGAACCTGTACATGGCCAACCATGACGGCCATTCCGTCAACGTCGATCAGCTCCCGGAAAGGTAGCAGGTCGTTAGCGTGCATCTGCTCCAGGGGCGGAGTGGTCACCGCACCCATGTGCGAATCCCCCGTCGCATGACCGTGACCTGGGAAGTGCTTCAGGACAGGAGTCACACCGGCCTCCTGCAACCCCTCCGAGTAGGCCCGTGCGTAGTCCGCGGCAATCTTCGGATCGGCACTGAAGGAACGGGAACCGATCGCATTGTCAGAGACATTCTGCCCGCCAGCCAAGTCCACCACTGGCGCGAAATCCACGGTAATGCCCAGGTCGCGGATCTTTTTGCCATGTTCGGCCATAAGGTCGCGCACTTGGTCGGGACTCATCGTCTCCGCCATCTCCTTGGCGCTGGGCAGTTCGCCGATAATCTCGGATAGGCGTTGCACCAGCCCGCCTTCCTCATCCACACTCACCGTGAGTGGTTCACCCGCGCGCTTCTCCAGGGCTGCCAAGCTACGCGCGGGATCACCTTGGCCGTTGAGGATTGAGCGATCAGTCTGCGAGCCGATGAAGAGGTGGCGCACACCTTCGTCGATGGCTTGTTCTGCGGATTCGTAGCTAGTGACGCCCACAGCCAGCATTCGGCCAGCCATGTCCCTCGGGGCCTTGTTCTCCACCTGGGTGCAAGCCTTTTGGTTCTCCGCCTCGGCGGCACTGCCGCTGGTCGACGGAGAGTCCGCGGAAGAGGCGGCAGCGGACGTGCTGGCAGAGGTCGAGGATGCGGTGGGCTGGTCAGTGGGCGTCGAAGAGGAACAAGCGCTTGAGGCAACAAGAAGAGCGCACGCAACGGCGCCAATGGCTACATGTCTACGGGGCATAGTATTAACGTAGTAACAAACGCAACGTGTAGCGCACCAATCGAAGGGCGCATATCAAGGAGCGAGCAACATGACCGAACAAGCACAGCAGGCAGAACAAGCGCAGCAAACACAGCACAAAACCTTTGACGCGAGCGGCGATACCGTACTCATCGCCTATGACGGCTCCGCCGAGGCCCGCGGAGCTGTGGAGCACGCCGGGCGCTTCCTGTCGGCGAAGAACGCCTACATCCTGACGGTCTGGGAGCCTATCCACCGCCAGGCGGCACGTGCAGCGGGCATGAGCGGCATGATGCAGCACGACTGGTCCAACGAGACCGGCGAGCATCCAGAGGATGATGATCCGGCTTACGCTGAGGCCGTCAACACCTGTAACGAGGGCGTGGAGTTGGCCAACTCCCATGGTTTTGTTACCGAACCCTTTCTGGTAGAGTCCGGAACAGCTATCTGGAGCGCCATTGTTGACGCAGCCGATGAACTGGACGTGGATCTGATCGTGACGGGCACTCGCGCCCTCTCCGGTTGGAAGTCTTTCCTGCAGTCCAGCGTGTCGGACAGCATCATTAAGAACGCTGGTCGCCCCGTTTTGATTGTCCCGCCCATTGAAGATGAGGACTAGTTTTCGCAAACGAATGTTTGTGACGTGTTTCATTGGGTACGATCAACAAGAAGCTAGTACGCTAAAACCACAACAGTCCCACTAGGAACAGGAAATCACATGGCTAACGAAACCGCCTCCACCCGTCGCGGCCTGGGCGCCCTGGTCGCCTCCGCAGTCGCAGGCCTGGTTCTGGGCGGCGCCGCAACCTTCGGTGCTGGCGCAATGGCCGACACCACTGAACTCCCCACCGATGAGCAGATCGCCGTGAACCAGGACAATGCCTTCCTGGGCGCAGTCCAGTACGGCGGCCGCGCAGAATAAGGCGCACCACCCACGTGCCAACTTCGGCGCACCGTCCCCTTTCTCGCCGCGCATGGGCTCTTAGTGCCCTTGCGTGGTTTCTTTTCGCGTTCCTACAGTCCCCCGGGCTGACCTCCGCCGATACAAAACTGGATCTAACGGCCGATCCTTGGGGCTTTCTACGCCAAGCGCTGTACCCCTGGACGGATACTTTCCCCCTGGGGCAATTGCAGAACCAGGCCTACGGATACCTGTTCCCCCACGGTCTATTCTTCGCAATTTTTTCCTTCCTGCCCGATTGGGTAACGCAACGCTTGTGGTGGGGGCTGCTACTTACGCTCGCTTTCGCTGGCACTGTCCTGCTGTTGCAACGGCTCCAGATCGGTAGCCGCAGCTCGCGGGTGATCGCCGGCATCCTCTTTGCACTATCTCCACGCATTCTCACCACGTTGGGGGCTATTAGCTCCGAGGCGTGGGTGTGCGCGCTTGTACCCTGGGTGTTGTTGCCGGTAGCGAGCGCCGCCCTCATAGCGCGAAGTGGACGAGGTTGGCCCGACCGGCGCTCACGCGTCTATCTCGCAAAATACGCCCTTCTCAGCGCGCTGGCCGTACTCTTCCTCGGCGCAGTGAATGCCGTCGCTACAGTTGTGGCCATCCTGCCCGCAGTGATTTTCTGGCTCGGCATGTGCCTACGCCGTCCACGGGTGGGTCTCTACTTCGCACTGTGGTGGGTTCCCGCCGGGTTGCTCGCCACATTCTGGTGGATCGGCCCACTCCTGCTGCTGGGGAAATATTCGCCGCCGTTCACGGATTACATCGAGTCAGCCTCGCTGACGACCAATTGGATGAACCTCGCCGAGATTCTGCGCGGCACCACCAGCTGGACCCCTTTCCTCTCCGCCGAGCGTCAGGGTGGCTACGTGCTGGTCGGCGAACCGGTCTTCATCGCCGGAACCCTACTGGTCGCCTTTTTGGGCCTGTGGGGGCTTACCCGCCCGAACCTTCCCTTCGCCCGTCGCTGGCTGGCGATTCTGTTAGTGGGAATCGGCGCAATGGTGTTCGCCACCGCCCCGATCTCTCCGCTCTCCGTGTGGGGTCGCATATTTCTCGACGGTACGGGCGCCCCGCTGCGCAACCTGCACAAATTCGATCCACTAGTGCGACTCGCACTGGTGGCCGGCATCTCCCACGGCCTTGCACGCCTGCCCTGGCCAGGGCTTAGCCGCGAGCGCTGGGCACGGTGGCGCAACCCGGAAAAGCACCCGGAGGTTCCCCGCGCCATCGCTATAAGCCTATTGATCGCCGTGGTCACCGCCACGGGATGGAGTGGGCGCATCGCTGCCGCTGATGCGTACCGCCAGATTCCTGACTATTGGACCCAAGCCGCCGACTGGTTGAACTCCGAGGTCAAGAAGGAAGCCGGGGATTCCCATACCCCTGCCCGCACCATGATCCTACCCGAGGCTCGATTTGGTCGACAGACCTGGGGAAACACCCGCGACGAACCCGCTCAGCCACTGCTGGACGTGCCGTGGGTCGTGCGCGATTCCGTGCCACTAGTGCAGCCCGAGGCCATCCGTGGGTTGGACGGACTCCAGCGCGAACTCGAGTCCGGCACAGCCATCCCCACCCTCGCCCCTACGTTGTGGCAACAAGGCGTGGGCTATCTGCTGCTGCACTACGACCTCACCACCGCTGCCGATACGCCGGGCGCCAAGCGGGTTCAGCGCACCCTCGACCGATCGGGCGGATTCGAGGAAGTCGCCTCCTTCGGCGACGACCAGGTGCGGATCTATCGCGTCGACGGCGGTGTTACAGATGGCACCGACGGCACCGCGGGTGATCTGCGGATTATCGACGCCGAACGTATCGACGTCGCCCATGCCAGCCCCGAGGCCCTTCCCCGCCTGGCGGCAGCGGACGCTGCCTTAGGCCGGCAAGGCGTGCCGCGGACGCGCGTGGGGGCGTCCCAAGGAAAAGACCTAGGGGTACCGGCACAAACGGTAACGGACACGCCTGCGCTGCGTGAACATAACTACGGCAACGTGGTGGGCGCCGACAGTGAGATCCGCAGCCTCGACGATCCCAGCCAAGTACTCAATCCGGTGCGGGATTACCCAGTGCGCGATGCCGATGGGCGTCCGCTGTCTCCGGAGGAAATGACGCATGTGGAAGCCCAGGGCGAGGTACGTGTTTCATCAACCGCAGCAGACCCAACGGGCTTCGGTGGTGCGGAAACATATTCGTCGGCAACCTCCGCAGTGGATGGCTCACAGCGCACCGCGTGGCGGCCGACGGTCGGCAACGTTGCCGGACAGTACATCGAGTTCCGGGTGGGCGACGCACACAACAAGCTTGGGTTGCACCTAGACATTCAGGGGCGGCCCGCACGCGTGCAGGTGACAACATATCTGCAGGGCAAGACGGTTTCGGGCACCAGCGCTACCCTCAAGCCCGGCGAAACGAACAAGGTCAAGGTGCCCGCGGGGCGCGCAGATTCGATCCGCGTAACGATTGTGGGCGCCTTCGGTGACTTCGGCATCGCCGAGGCAAAGGTACTGGCCGACGGCGATGAGGACGTGACCCCGCGGCGAGTACCCACTGTGCCTGCTGCCGGGGAAAGCGATAACAAGTCGACGCTAAACCGGTGGGTTTTTGGCCAAGAGATCAATGAATCCGTGATGCTGCGTGGCTTTGAGATTCCCAAATCCGTTGGCAATGGTACCGGCGAACTGCCGGTTGTTGTCCACTCCTCCGAATGCACAGCTGACGGAAAGAAGGGTGCGCCGGTAACGATCGACGGGCAAGACTACTTCTGCGGGGACACGCTCAACCTCACAGCGGGCAAGCACGTCCTGTCCACCACCGCACGCTGGTCGGCGCTGACAGTTGCCGAGCCACTGTTCGCCGCAGCAGTGCGGGAAACACCGGCGGCCCAGCCCCTGCAGCAAGGCACTCGCTTGGAACCTGCGGACAAGAAGCGCGTACTATTCAGCCCCTCGCAAGCAAACCCCGGACGGATCGCCACCCTGGAGAGCGGAGGCGAAAGTATTCAGCTGACACCTATCACCGTCAACGGATGGCAGCAGGGGTGGATCGTCCCGGAGGGCGCCTCCGGGCTGCTAAAGATCCACTTCGAAGGCACGGGACTGTACCGCGCCTGGCTGGCTATCGGACTAGTCGCAGCGTTGGTCCTGGTGGGGCTATGCATTTTCGTCGCACGACGGACACGCGGACTGCCGCGCCCGGAACTGGTGGCAAGCGAGGAGCCTGCGCAGCATTCTCCACGAGTGCGTCGGGCTATCCGCGCGGCCAAAGTTGTCGCTGGCGCAGCGGCATTCCTCGCCTTGCTGCTGTGTGTGCGCGGCAACTGGGGCAGCGGAAACTACTACGCAGGTGGGTTCGTTGTTAACGGCGCACTGGCCGTCGTGTTGCTGGTCGTAGTCGGCTCGGTACTCGCCCGGTCTTTCCGGTCTGCGCGCACCGAACGCCACCAAGAGTTAATCGCCCGGCGCGCAGGCTCCTCCACCACGGAGTAGCTCAGCGCGGCCACCGGCACGCTCAACACGAACGTCGCCACCAGTACCAGCGCCGTGTGCCCGCTAAAAAGGTTCACGCCCAACAGTGGGAACACAATAGAAAGCAGCGACATGTGCCACAGGAAGATCGCATAGGACCAACGCCCCAGTGCCTGCATCAGCGCGGACTCCAGGAACGTGGATCTTGGCGCCAACGTATAGGGCACGATCAGCGAGGCCGCAAACACCAACCCATATAGCGTCCGGCGGGCGAACTCCGCCGGCGCCGCGTGTGTAAGCCCTTCCGGTCCATCCGAAGCCGCGACCGCCAGCGCCCCCACAGCCAGGAGCCAAAACACCCAGCGAAACTTCGCGATAGCTCGAACCGTTGGCAACTGGTAACGGGCGTCAATGCCCTCGGCACCTTGCTTACCCGTCAGTGCGTAGGCGCGATCCTGCACGATCGACTCCAGCTCTGCACCGAGCAATCCCACCCCGAACCACGCAATAAATGCAGGTGGCATGATGTGCGGATTAAGCCCGCCCGGCTCCGGCGCGTCGGCGAATGCGGGGATAAAAGCCCAGCCAAAGCTTGCCGCCGCCACCCCGACGATCCACGCGATACGCCACTTTCGTTCTTGACGCCCCCACGCCACACCAATTAACGGAAGAACGAGGTAAAAGGCCATTTCCACGCACAGGCTCCATAGGTGAGTCAGCCCACCGATGAGACCACCATCGACGTAGATTTGCGTCATGGTGATGTTGGATAGCATCTGCCATACCGTTGGTGCACCCGCTACCGGGAAGAACAGCAGAACTATGGCGACGGTAACCAGATAGGCGGGGAAGATGCGCCCGAGACGCTTGACGTAGTAGCCCGCGAGAGTCATCAGATTGTCGTGCGAGGTCGACAATGAGAAATCCGCCCTGTGACGGCGCCACAGTAGGAACCCGGAGAGGGCGAAGAACACTGGGACGAAGAAATCCGTGCGCGCCATCATGCGGTTAAGGAGGTTGCCGGTATCCGCACCAGTCTGGAACGCGACGTGGGTGATGATGATGCCGGAGCAGGCAATCGCGCGCAGACCTTCCAACGCGGGGAGGAAAGGCGCGGGTCGGGCGGATACTTTCTTTGGGCTCATCGGGATCAGCATAACCGACCGGGTGGACTGTATAGAGCAAAACTGCAGGCGGAAGCTGCAAACAAGACTTTTCTGGAAAAATATTCTAAATCTACGAAGTATCTAGTTTTGATTGGCTAAAGTATTGGAAGCTTCACAGGCTAACTACAGTCACATCAGAATCTTGTTCCTCCGGCCAGTGGTCCGGATAAAAGCAGACAAATAGAGTCAGGAAAACCATCCTATGAAGAGAATCCTCTCCTCCGTAGCGATCGTGCTCGGCGTGGCATTGCTGGTCTTTGCCATTGCACTGCCCACTTATGTCGTCCCGAAGGGCAAGGTGCTGCCACTGGACCTCGTGTCCACCACTGGCACCCCAAAGACCGAAGGTAATCTGCTGGATTCCGGCGCACTAGCTTCCGGCAAGCCGGTCGGCGACAACAAGGACAAGCCCGAGTGCAAGGGCGACAATCCGCAGATCAAGTGCTTTATCAGCAAGGGGCTCGAGATGCAGTCCCAGCGTTTTACGACCGCGCAGGAACCCTCGGACGATAAGGTCGTGACATTCGAGGCCGGCCAGACTTTGTTCCGTACGGACAGGAAGGAGCCGAAGAACCTGATTAGCGCCTCCATCGACCACGTCACCCTGGATCGCAAGACCCAGATGCCTGTGCCAGACCCGACGTCCTCGGTGGAGCTGAACGCACCAGCGCTGGATGCAGCGGCGAAGAAGGGCGAGGACGAAGAGGTTGAGACCTCCGTGGCGCCGTTTACCCGCCCCGGTATCACCTACCAGTTCCCGATGGGCACTGACCGTAAGTCCTACGACTACTTCGACATGCAGATCCTAAAGACCCAGCCGATCGACTACGTCGGCGAGGAGGAGCAGGATGGCGAGAAGGTCTACCGCTTCGAGCAGACCGTTCCCCCAACCGAGCTGTACCCGGCTCTGCGTGAGCGCCTGGAGGCCGATGGTGAGCTATCCAAGGGTGACGAGGGCACCCTGGCTGCGCTGCGCCTAAAGTTCCCGGCAAAGGTGTGGGGTCTGAGCGAGGACGAGATTAAGAACAAGTCCGGCGAAAAGAAGGACGACAAGAAGGACGCCGACAAGAAGGACGAAGAAGGCGCTGACAAGAAGGAAGACCTCGGCCCTGAGGTCGAAATGTCCCGCTACTACACCGTCCACCGCGTGCTGCGCGTGCAGCCGGATACCGGCGTGATCGTCAACGGCTCCGAGGAAGTCTTCCAGTACTACGCACAGGACGACGAGGACGCTCAGCGCATCTACGAAAACAAGGAAGAAGAGATCAAGAATCCGACCCGCACCGCCGTGTACTTCCCCGGCGCGTGGGACGATGAGTCTCGCAAGCAGCAGATGAGCAAGGCCAGCGACGGCATCAAGAAGATGAAGCTCATGGGCACCATCCTGCCGTGGATTCTAGGCGCAGTCGGCCTGATCCTTCTGGTTATCGGCTGGATTGCTCACCGTTCAGCCCGCCTGGCAGGCAAATAATCCCCGCTGAACTACTAGACTATTGACTGTGAATTCGCAGTCGCTTAAGACCACCGCCAAGCGCGATAGCCTGATCGTGCTGGGGTGGTCTTTTGTAGTTTCCGTAGTTACTCTGTGGCCGTTTTGGTTGGGGCTGCGCCCCGACCCCACCAAGGCTTATCTACTGCGGGACATGTTTGTTCCCCACTCGCTGCCGGATAACTCCAACAACCTGGGGATTAATGAGGGCGCTCCGCGTGCCCTACCGCAGGATGCGATCCTCGCCCTGTTTTCCCCGACTATCCCGGTGTCCTTCATCGCCAGCGCGCTTGTCATTGTCTCAAGTTTGATGGGGTGTTTCTTTGCGGCCAAGATGGTGCGGGGGATGGCAGAGGGACGGCTATCAGCACAGCTATTGGCGGCACTTTTCGTCGTGTGGAACCCCTTTGTTATCGAGCGTTTTCTGCAAGGGCAATGGACTGTCGCCACTGCGGGAATGTTGCTGCCCGCCATCGCTTATCTATCTGCGGCTCGCCGCCACGGACTTCTTTATGTCGCGATCTGCCTTTGCGGTTTTGTCCCCACGGGCTTGATCTTGGCGCTGATCACGGCGCTGGTTTTTGCTCCTTCACGCGGGGAACGCCTGCACAGTTTGGCGGCGAGCGCTGTCGCTTCCCTTCCGTGGATGCTGCCGGCGCTGTGGATCTCCAATCCTTCGCAGACCCGCTCCGATGCACTGTCGGCTTCTCTGTTCTCCGCCCGTGGCGAATCGTTTCTAGGCCCCCTCGCCTCCACCATGGGACTTTCCGGTGTGTGGAACGCTGAGGCTTCCCCACCTTCTCGCACTTTGATGTCTGTGGTCATCGGCATGCTGTTGTGCGTAGTGTTGTTGTTCGGCTTTAAAGAGCTATGGCGCGTCTACCGGGCCGCCGCGGTACTGACGGTTCTTGCCTTAGTGACGCCCCCTCTGCTGGCCACTCCTTGGGGCGTGGATGTTATGGGCTTTGCCATTAGCCATGTGCCCGGTGCGGGCATGTTCCGCGATACAACCAAGTTCGTTTGCCTGGCCATCCCCGGTTTTGTGCTTCTCCTGGCCGTCGCCGTGGAACGGCTGGATCCGCGCCGTGCACGGGAAAATTCTCCTAAGTCCACAGCTCCACCGAAGTGGGCGCCTCAGGCGGCGGCCGTGGGACTGGCGGCTGCGTGTGTCCTGACGGTTCCGGCCTTTCCTGCCGACATGGCCCCGCTGAAGCGTGTGGAGCTTTCCGATACTTGGAATCAAATGTCCAACATCATCTCTGGCGCGCCCAAGGGAAAGATTGTGCTGCTACCGCCCGGCAATTACCGCACCCGAAACAACCGACCACACGTGGCTCCTGGGCTGAAGCTCTTGCCGGGCTCGCCGATGGATCCGGGGTTTTTGATCGTCGATGGTCACGTGGTCGACGGCAACCCGGCCAGCATGGCGATCCTGTCTGACCTTATGAGCGGCAAGAACACCCTGAAACGCAACGGCGTGAGCTGGGTGCTGGTGGACTGGTACTCCGTCAACGATGGGGAAGCGATGGCTAAAGCTATGCAGGTGCTGAACTCGAAGGGAATCCGCCGAGTCTTAAGCTCCGATAACTACGAGCTTTTCCGGGTACAAAGTCCGACACTTCCGCACAACCCTGTGCAGGATCGCGCACCGCTGTACGTGGGCATGACTTTCTACTGGATGCTCATGATGTGGGGAATGTGCTTGTGGCTATGGCGCACAATCCAGGGGCAGACTAGTGCTCGGCCTCCTCGCGCAGCAGTTTCTCCCATGAAGCTCCGGTAGCTTCCCAGGAGAACTCCCGCGCACGGCGCTGCGCGGCACGCCCCATTGCCCGGCGCTTCTCGGGGTTGTCCAGGAGAAACTCCACCGCGTTCATCAGCCCACCTGGCGAATCGCACAGCAGACCGGTTTCCCCGTCAATAACAGAATCCCGCAGCCCGGCAGAAGACTCATAACCCACGGTTGGCACTCCGTGTTGCCCGGCCTCAATGACGGCTAGACCCCATCCTTCCTTCCGGGAAGGCATTACGTGCACCGAGGCGCGGTTGAGGATTCGGTGCTTCAACTCCTCGGACACGTAGCCGTGGAAGATCACCAGCGGTTCGATGCCCAGCTCGCGGGCATAGTCCCGCAGACGGTCGGCCCACCACCCGTCGCCGATAACGTCCAAGCGTACGTTCGGGTGGGTGCGCGCCACCGCGGCTACCGCGTCGAGCGCATGTTCAATCTGCTTGTGGGGCACCAGTCGAGAAAGCGCCACCAAGTGAATCGTCGGTTCTTCAATGGCATCGTCGGAGTTGGGGTTAGGGGCGTCCGGAATCAAAGAGGAAGCAACCGGATCCACACCGTTACGAATGATCTCAATATTGCCGCGAGGCACACCCAACTCGATAAACTCCTCGGCCGACGGTGCCGAGACAGTGACCCAACGGCGACGGCGGTGGATCCATGGCGAGAGGGTCGATTCGATAAACCACCCGATACGGGAGAGCACCGGGCCTGCGACAGACCACTGCTCACGGTGGCAGTGGTGGGTGAGCACGACCGTGGGCGCGCCCGCTACGAGGGAGGCGAAGAAAGGCACACCGTTTTGTGTATCCACCACCACATCTGGGCGCCCGATATCCGCTAACGGCCCCCGCCCCCGACGCGCGGCAAGGATTGCAGCTAGGGCACGCAAGTAGACCGTTAAGTTTCCGCCTCCACGGGAGAACCGGAAGTTGGGGCTCACTTGTTCCGAACGCGCCGCACC
This sequence comes from Corynebacterium sp. 22-2729, assembly GCF_053479475.1. Lineage (NCBI taxonomy): Bacteria > Bacillati > Actinomycetota > Actinomycetes > Mycobacteriales > Corynebacteriaceae > Corynebacterium > Corynebacterium sp. 22-2729. The sequence goes on along the minus strand of NZ_JBRBCA010000001.1, from coordinate 77,006 downwards.
GGAGTAGTGTGCCGTGCGGAAAACTACCTGATGGCCTTGGTCGGCGAGGTACTGCCCGACTCGCTCCAAATAACGCTCACTGCCGCCACCTTCGGGGTGGTTCGTGTCGCGCCAACAGAGAAGCAGTACTTTCATGATGAACACTATTCTATCCACCCCTGCCAGCACCTTTGAGGGCTTTGGCGAATCTTTAGCGAAACGTGCGCACAATCGCCTCGCAACCTGAAAAGATGGACACTCGATGAGTCTTAATAACCACCCCTCCCGGCAGCACACAGCGTTGAGCGTCTTCCGTCGCCGTGCGACGCTACGCCGTTCTTTTGGCCTGCTGAATGATTTCAAATACGAGCAAACTCGCCCGGATATTTTCTACGGCCACCTAGCTGCGGACACGGTCGGATTGATCCGGGACGTTTACGCCGGCGTGCGTGGCTTAACAGCTAGTGCAGCTGAAGAGCCTTTGCATGGCGCAAAGATCCTGGACGTCGGCGGCGGACCCGGCTACTTCGGCGTGGCCTTCGACAAAGCCGGCGCGGATTATTACACCTGCGAACCGGACGTCGGCGAGATGGCCGCCGCAGGTATTAAGCTGCAGACCTCGGTGCGGGGTTCGGGGCTAGATCTACCTTTTGTTAGTGACGCCTTCGACATCACCTACTCTTCCAATGTCGCCGAACACGTGCCGGATCCGTGGCGGATGGCGGACGAAATGCTACGGGTGACGAAACCCGGCGGAGTAATGATCTACAGCTACACGGTGTGGTTGGGTCCGTTCGGCGGGCACGAAACCGGCCTATGGCAGCACTACGTGGGCGGGGAGTTCGCAGCCCGGCGCTATGAGCAGAAGATGGGCAAGCCGCCGAAAAACCGTTGGGGCGAAAGCCTGTTTAACGTTTCGGCCTCTGATGGTTTGGAATACGGCCGCAAGGTGCACGCCCGCGCGGATGATCCCGCCGAGCTCGTGGCCGCTTTCCCGCGGTATCACCCGTGGTGGGCATGGTGGATGGTGAGGGTTCCGGGGCTACGCGAGTTCGCGGTCTCGAACTTGGTATTGGTCTTTCAAAAGTGCTGATTCCCCGGCTATCCCCCATGATCCACCTCAATGGGGGCACCACGTGGGGCATAAAAGGGGCAAGAAAAGACATAAGACTACAACTATTTCCCCAAAGAACGGGTAATGTGGCGTGAGACACAAGGTTAGTGCTTTGCGCGTACAAATCACTAACAAATCACTGTCGAGAACGATAGGAAATAGGACTGACATGACCAGTAACACTGGCGCCCCAGAGGCATTCATTTACGACGCCGTCCGCACCCCGCGTGGCAAGGGCAAGCCGGGCGGCTCCCTGCACACCGCAAAGCCCGTCGACCTGCTCTCCGGTCTGATCGAGGCAATCATTGAGCGCAACCCGGGCATCGACCCTAACCGCATCAGTGACGTCATCGCTGGCTGTGTCACCCCCGTCGGCGACCAGGGCATGGATATCGCCCGCACCGCCGCCCTGAACGCCGGCCTGCCGTACACCGCCACCGGCCTCCAGGTGAACCGCTACTGCGCCTCCGGCCTGACCGCCGTGAACCTTGGTGCCCAGAAGATCCGCTCCGGCTGGGACGACCTGGTCTTCGTCGGTGGCGTGGAGTCCATGTCCCGCGCCCCAATGGGTTCCGACGGCGGCGCCCTGGCCATGGATCCGGCCTCCAACTTCTACAACGACTTCATCCCTCAGGGCATCTCCGCTGACATCATCGCCAGCCTGGACGGCCTGACCCGCGAGGATCTGGACACCTTCGCAGCTCGATCCCACGAGCGCGCATCCAAGGCCTGGGAAGAAGGCCGCTTCGACCGCACCGTCGTTCCGGTGAAGGATCAGAACGGCGTGACCCTGCTGGACCGCGACGAGACCATCCGCCCCGGCACCACCGTCGAGGGTCTGTCTGGCCTGAAGTCCGCCTTCGCCATGATCGGCGACCAGGGTGGTTTCGACGCTGTCGCACAGACCAAGTACCCGCAGTTGGAGCGCATCAACCACCTGCACCACGCAGGTAACTCCTCCGGCATCGTCGACGGCGCAGCGCTGCTGGCCATCGGTTCCGAGCAGGCCGGTAAGGACTTCGACCTTACCCCGCGCGCCCGCGTTGTCTCCGTCGCTACTTCCGGTGTGGAGCCGACCATCATGCTGACCGCCCCGGCCCCAGCTTCCCGCGCCGCTCTGGCCAAGGCGGGCCTGAAGCCCGAGGACATCGACATCTGGGAGATCAACGAGGCTTTCTCCTCCGTCGTACTGCGTGCACAGCGCGAGCTGAACATTCCGGACGAGAAGCTGAACGTCTCCGGTGGCGCCATCGCCATGGGTCACCCGCTCGGCGCCACCGGCGCGATCATCACCGGTACCGCTGTCGACGAGCTGCACCGCACCGGCGGTCGCTACGCCCTGATCACCCTTTGTGTCGCAGCTGGCATGGGTGTGGCCACGATCATCGAGCGCGTCTAACCGACCTTTCCCGCAAACCAAAAGCACCAGAAACACTCAAAATTTTCCTCTGACTTCCTCCCGCGAACGGATGCGTGAGGGCGTCAATACATAAAACAAGGAGCATCACACATGAGCATGTTCAAGTGGGACCAGGATGGCGACGGCATCGTAACCATCACCATGGACGACCCGAACCAGCCGATCAACACCATGAACGACACCTTCCAGGGCGAGCTGCCCGAGCTCGTGGAGAAGCTGCAGGGCGCAGTGGAATCCGGCGAGGCCAAGGGCGTAGTTATCACCTCTGCAAAGAAGACCTTCTTCGCAGGTGGCGACATCAAGTCGATGATCAAGTCCACCCCGGAAGATGCAGAAGCAATCACCAAGCAGATCGACGGCATGAAGGCCGGCCTGCGCGCCATCGAGACCCTCGGCGTGCCGGTTGTCGCCGCCATCAACGGTGCGGCTCTCGGCGGTGGCCTGGAGATCGCACTGGCTACCCACCACCGCATTGCTTCTGACGCCAAAGGCCTGAAGGTTGGCCTGCCAGAGGTCACCCTGGGTCTGCTGCCGGGTGGCGGCGGTGTGACCCGCGTGGTTCGCATGCTGGGTCTGCAGGACGCACTGATGAAGATCCTGACCACCGGACGCCAGTTCCGTGCAGAGGACGCACTGAAGACCGGCCTGATCGACGAGATCGTCCCGGCTGACCAGCTGGTCGACGCTGCGAAGAAGTGGATCAAGGAGAACCCGGAAGCTACCCAGCCATGGGACCAGAAGGGCTTCAAGATCCCGGGTGGTACCCCGACCAGCCCGAAGCTGGCACAGTTCCTGCCCTCCTTCCCGGCTAACGTGACCAAGCAGATCAAGGGCGCACCGATGCCGGCTCCGAAGGCCATCCTGAAGGCCGCCGTTGAGGGCGCACAGCTGAAGAACATCGAAGAGGCCACGGCCGTAGAGACCCGTTACTTCGTGGAGCTGGTCACCGGCACGACCTCCAAGAACATGATGCAGGCATTCTTCTTCGACCTGCAGTACTGCAACGGTGGCGGCCAGCGCCCCAAGGACGTCGAGAAGAAGCAGTTCAAGAAGCTGGGCATGGTTGGTGCCGGCATGATGGGCGCAGCGATCGCTTACGTGGCAGCAAAGGCTGGCATGGAGGTCGTGCTGAAGGACATCAAGATGGAGGCCGCTGAGAAGGGCAAGTCCTACTCCGAGGGCCTGGAGGCCAAGGCGCTGAAGCGCGGCAAGACCACCGAGGAGAAGTCCAAGGCCCTGCTGGATCGCATCAAGCCTTCCGTCGACTACGCTGACCTGTCCGACTGCGACATTGTGATCGAGGCCGTGTTCGAGAACACCGAGCTGAAGCACAAGGTATGGGCAGAGATCGAGGCTGCCGTGCCGGAGGATTGTGTACTGGGCTCCAACACCTCTACCCTGCCGATTACCGAACTGGCTACGGGTGTAAAGCGCCCGAAGGACTTCATCGGCATCCACTTCTTCTCCCCGGTCGACAAGATGCCACTGGTGGAGATCATCAAGGGCGAGGAGACCTCCGACGAGACCCTGGCTGCGGCCCTGGACTTCACCGGCCAGATCCGCAAGACCCCGATCGTCGTCAACGACTCCCGTGGCTTCTACACTTCCCGCGTTATCGGCTTCTTCCTGAACGAGGCTATGCGCATGCTGGCTGAGGGCATCGACCCGGCCGTGATCGAGGCCGCTGGCCGCCAGGCCGGCTACCCGGCACCGCCGCTGCAGCTGCAGGACGAGCTGAACCTGAAGCTGGCCCGCAAGATCGGCTCCGAGACCCGTGCTGCCCAGGAGGCCGCTGGCCTCACCGTCGACGACGGTGGCGTAACCGAAATTGTGGACAAGATGCTGGACGTCTACGACCGCCCCGGCAAGCTGGAGGGCAAGGGCTTCTACGAGTACAACGAGGAGGGTCGCCGTGCCGGCCTGTGGCGTGGCCTGTGGGACGAGCTGGGCGCTGGCAAGGTGAAGGTCGCCGACGCCGAGTCCACCGTTGCTGGCCACGGCCTGGATTCTGCCACCGTCGGCGCTGCCAAGAAGGCCGCTGCTGATTCCACCGGCGTATCCGCTGGCTCCAACGTTCCGGCTGACGCACCGGCCTTCATCGACCTGGTCGAGCGCCCGCTGTTCGCGGAGGCTCTGGAAACCCAGAAGTGCATCGACGAGGGCGTGCTGACCTCTGATGCGGATGCCAATATCGGCTCCATCATGGGCATCGGCTTCCCGGCCTGGACCGGCGGTACCCGCCAGTACATTAAGAACTACGACCGCCCGGCCGCCGCTACCCTGCCGGAGGGCAAGGTTGCGGACCGCGACGGTGGCGACTACCCGACCCGCGGCGTTGCAGGCTTCGTTGCCCGCGCCGAAGAGCTGGCCGCCAAGTACGGCGAGCGCTTCACTCCGCTGGAGTCGCTGAAGAAGTAGTTCTTCCTCCCCTTTTAGGTAATAGTCCCGGTTAATGGTTCCGCGGAGCCATTAATCGGGGCTAGTCTTTTACCTCTGTCTTGTGCAGCTGCTCGTCTAGATCCTCCGGATCCAGGTTCGCCTGCGAGAACGCGCTGGTCAACGGTAGTCGCAGCTCCAGGTCAGTTCCAGGGCACAGTTCGATCTTGCCCTCCTCCAGGGTGAAATCCAGCACATGCCCGCCGACGGTGCGCGAGTCGTCGATGAAGTGCACGTGGCAGCCGGGAACAGAGATCCCCTTTTCGTAGACCGGTGTGCGGAAGCCCGCGATAATGCCCGTCACGTCGGTGAAGTGCTGCTCGGCGTCATCCTCCGTGACCTGCACCATCGGCCGATACGGCGGTTCCTGCTTGATTACGGTGCGCGTCACCACGCTACTAAAATGCCCGGTAATGCGGACGGCGTACATGTAATTCGAAGAGGGAGTCATGCCGTCGATGAACTTCGATAGATCCGCGCGACGGATATTCTCCGGCGCACGGCGCCGGATGCGGGGTACGAAGTTGGTGGCCACGGCATAAGGGCTACAGGTCTCCAGATCCGCGCGGGTGGCGGTGCCGTCGTGGCGCAGCTGATAGCAAACGCCGTCGATGATCACCATCTCGCCATCCAATGCGTCGAATGTTCCGAGCCCGAAGTTGCCCTTGCCCAGCAGCTCTCCGACGGTCATCTCGCCGTCGTAAATACCGTCCAGGAGGGCGGTCATCAGGGAATTCTGAAAGATTGTGTGCCTGGTTACCGGTGAATCGCTCATGCCCCCATTGTTGCTGGAGCCACCGGCCATTCGCTTTTTGGTGACGCCACTCATTCCCCAGGCACCCCGAAGCGGGGGAGACTAGCAGCCCTTCTTCACGGTAATCGTCCAACCGGCGTCGGTGGTCTGCTCAAAGTTCGTGACCTCGTGGCCATCAGTGGCAGCCCAGCGCGGGATGGCATCGGTGGCTTGGGTGCAGTCAAAGTCGATCTGCAGCGAATCCCCGACGGAAAGGTCGGCCATCGCCGCCTTCGCGTCCACCAGCGGGAACGGGCACACCGCACCGAGGGTGTCGAGCTTATAGGTTCGCTCGCCGACTAGCTGGAGGCCGTTGTCTCCCTCATCGCTTTTCGGCGCCACAGCCTCCGCCGCCGTAGATTTCCGATCTAGCAGGAGCGTTCCGGTGGTTTGGAACCCCAGCTGAGCAGCCATGGACTCGTGGTCTGCAGCACTCGTTCCAGTGCTGGTGGGATTTACGTTGCGCGGTTTGGTCTGAGTCTGGCCAGGCACCGCGTCGGTGGGTTTGAGCCACAGCTTGGAGGCAATGCCGATTCCGATGGCGATGAACAGCAGCGCAACCCATCCCTGGTAGCTGAACAGGGAGGTCTGCACCATGCCGTTGCCCACGGTGCAGCCACCCGCAGCGGACGCGCCCACACCCATCAGCACACCGCCGATAACGGAGCGGACGGCCTGTTCGGCGGAAGGAACGCGCAGCCGGAATTCTCCCGACGCCTTGGCCGCGAAGAACGCTCCTACTAGGAGGCCAAGCACCAGCATGACTCCCCAGTCGACCTTGTCTTCACCGCCAATGAGGAACTTCGACAGGTTGGACGAGGGGCTGGTAATACCCAGGCCGTCGTTACGTCCGGTCGCTGCCGACAGCGGCCATGCGAGCACTCCAAGCGCACCGATGATCGCTGCGGTCGGGTAGAAATGCCATGGCTTCTCTGCGAGTACGTGCGCCAAGCCAGTTTTCTTTGGCTTCAGCGTTGCCATCGTGGGCGCCTTAGCTTCCTGCGAAAGGAAGTGCCGGGTAAGAAAGGCCACACCGATGGCGAAGGGAATCACTAGCCACCAGACCGAGATACCGAGGGAACCGTGGATGGTGGTTATGGGCAGCTTCCAGCTTCGCAATCCCTCATTGAGGAAGTTCAGCGCGCCCCCCTTCATAGCCGCAGCGCTTCCCGCATAGAACACGAGGGCAAGCCACGAACCGATGAGGCCTTCTGCCGAGCGGTACCAGGTGCCAGACGCGCAGCCGCCGGCCAACACGATTCCTGCGCCGAACAGCAACCCACCGAGAACCACTGCTATTGGAGCAAAGGACTTGTACTCCGGAGTGATCACACCCGCAGAAGTGAGAGCGGCAAGGCCAACGGCATGTACGGCGATAACGATGAGCAGTGCGTTAAAGCCGCGCCACGTCTTGTTGAGGAAAATGTCGCGGATCATGCCGGTGACGCAGAACCGTCCGCGCTGCATAACCCAGCCAAGGACAGCACCTAAAGCTAGTCCGGTGAGAATCATGGGCTCCCCTACTCTAAATCCAAAAGTGAACCGATCTGTCTATTTTGTTCCGGTTATATTAGCGCCTACTCCCCCTCCCCACAAAGCCATGGCGTCCAAAAGTGACCCAATGAACATTGATAACGACCCCCAACCCAATCCCATAACTCAAGACCAATGTAAACCTATCAATCATGGATCTTTTACAAAGTCGATGCTATAATGAGTGGTGGATCGCAATAACGCCACCCGCATTCCCTACTCGGAATCCATTTCAACTCCACAACAGGGTTGAAGAAAGTAGGTAGGCTATGGGGCGACGGTTGCGAAAAACTGCCAAACAAATCAATCGAAGCCAAGCCCTTAGGAGGCATAACATGTCCCTCATCAACACCGAGATTCTGGACTTCACCAACCCCGCCTTTTTCAACGGTGAATTCACCGAGGTATCCAAGGACGATGTCCTGGGCAAGTGGTCCGTATTCTTCTTCTACCCGGGTGACTTCACCTTCGTCTGCCCCACCGAGCTGGGTGACCTGGCTGACCACTACGAGGAGCTGAAGGGTCTAGACGTAGAGGTTTACGCCGTTTCCACCGACTCCCACTTCGTGCACAAGGCATGGCACGCAGAGTCCGAGCAGGTCGGCAAGGTGAACTACTACATGCTGGGCGACTCCACCGGCCAGCTGACCAACAACTTCCAGAACATGCGCCCGGGCGCCGGCCAGGCTGACCGCGCCACCTTCCTGGTAGACCCGGAAGGCAAGATCCAGTACATCGAGCAGACTGCCGAGGGCATCGGCCGTGACGCTTCCGAACTGGTCCGCAAGGTCAAGGCTGCTAAGTACGTCGCAGAGCACCCAGGCGAGGTTTGCCCCGCCAAGTGGGAAGAGGGCGAAGACACCCTGACCCCGGGCATCGACCTGGTTGGCAAGATCTAACAAACCCTTATCCCCCCGCTGCATAGAGGCGGGAAACCCACGGCGGGCAGGGCTTTCCTTTTACGGATCCCGCCCGCCGTTTTTAGTGCCCCTAATAGAAAACACAACGCCTCCTCCCCCGAAGAACCCACCGTGGCGCACTACCCGATTGGGGTGGCGTCAATAGGAAGAAAGAAAGAGAGAGCCTCACATGGCTAAGCAACTTTTGGATGACAACCTGCGCAAACAACTAGGCCAACTCGTCCCGCGCATTACCGAGGACATCGAGCTGGTATACGGCCTGGATGACCGATCGGCTTCCGAGGACCTGGAGAAGTTGCTGCAGGACATCGCCGGGCTGTCCGACAAGATCACTGCCCGCCGCGACGACGAAGCACACGAGCGCAAGCCCGCCTTCAGCATCGTGCGGACTGGAAGCGATATCTCCGTAACCTTCGCAGGTATTCCGATGGGCCACGAGTTCAGCTCCCTGGTACTGGCACTGCTGCAGGTCGGCGGCAACCCAGTCAAGGAAGACCAAGACCTCATCGAGCAGGTAAAGAACCTGGACGGCGACTACGAGTTCGTGACCTACATGTCCCTAACCTGCCAAAACTGCCCGACCGTCGTACAGGCGCTCAACACCATGGCGGTGCTGAACCCGCGCATCAAGCACACCGCAGTGGAAGGCTCGCTATTCCAGGACGAAGTGAAGGAAAACAACGTCCTGGCCGTGCCGACCATCTACCTCAACGGGGAGGAGTTCGGCCAGGGGCGCACCACCATCGAGGACTTCGTGCGCAAGCTGGACAGCGGTTCCTCGGCGCGCGAGGCTAAGAAGCTGAACGAAAAGGAGCCTTTCGAGGTGCTGATCGTCGGCCAAGGTCCGGCGGGCGCGGCAGCCTCCATCTACGTTGCCCGTAAGGGACTGAACGTAGGCCTGATCGGCGAGCGCTTCGGCGGCCAGGTGCTGGACACGAACTCCATCGAGAACTTCATCTCCGTGCCCTCCACCGAAGGCCCGAAGCTGGCGGCGGAGTTCGAGGAGCACGTCGGCCAGTACGACATCGATGTTGTGAAGTCTCAGTCCGCCACGGGCCTGACCCCCGCCACCGAGGAGGGTGGCCTGCACACCGTTCACTTTGGGGATGACGCCACCCTGCGCGCCCGTGCCCTGATTATTGCTACGGGCGCACAGTGGCGAACCCTGGGCGTTCCAGGCGAGGAGGAGTACCGCAACAAGGGTGTGACCTTCTGCCCGCACTGCGATGGCCCACTGTTCAAGGGGAAGCCAGTTGCCGTGATCGGTGGCGGAAACTCGGGCATCGAGGCTGCACTGGACCTTGCAGGTGTGGTGAAGCACGTGACGGTGCTGGAGTTCGGCGAGGCCTGCCGTGCCGATGACATCCTGATGGAGCGCGTGAAGGAGACTGCGAACATCGACGTGATTACCTCGGCAGCTACTACGGAGATCGTGGGCGACAGCAAGAACGTCACGGGTCTGAAGTACACCGACCGGACCAATGACGAAGAGAAGTCGCTGGAGATTTCCGGTGTATTCATCCAAATCGGCCTGGTGCCGAATACCCAGTGGCTGGGCGAATCCGGCCTGGAGCTAAACAAGATGGGTGAGATTGTGGTGGACGAGCACAATGCCACCAGCATCCCCGGCGTTTATGCTGCTGGCGACTGCACCACCGTGCCTTTCAAGCAGATTGTGATTGCTCAGGGGGCCGGCGCGAACGCGGGCTTGGGCGCCTGGCAGTACACGGTGACTGCGCCGAAGGCCTAGGGACTGGGTGCGCCGAAGGCCTAGCTGGTCTGACGGCGCGGTCTGGCTGCGCAGCCTGGCGGTAACTGCTGCGTGGCGGGGCTGCGCGACCTGGCGGTAACCGCTGCGCGCCACACCAGTCCCATCAGCCCCACTGAGCTATCTACCCCCCTCCAATAATGGAAATGGGCAGCGACTCAAGGGTGGCGAAGTGGGGTGTTGGCTCAAATGTCGCTAGAACGAGAATACGTTACTGCGAATAATTTGCATTACCACAAAACCGCAGTTCAGAGACCTGCAGCCGGTCAGGGGACCATGGCGCATGGTTGCGCATTCCCGTTCTAACGACATTTCCGATTCTGTAGCCACTCCACACACCCGGAACCCCCCTCTACAAAACAGGTTTTTATCCACCGCGGAGCTCCCCCCCCCCAGCCGCAAAGAGCCAACATCTCTCGCTACAGGGAGCCAGTTTGACTGCGCCACGGGGTGCCGGGTTGCGCTTTGTGGGCTACCTATTTGCCAGCCTCGGCAATCTTCCTGATAGTCGCGAGCGTTTCGGGAATCCCCACCAGGGCAGCTTCGCGGCGCTTCTCCGCTTCCGATTCGCCCTGGTCACCCCACTTCTTGAAGAATGCAGCTCGGCCGGCCTCGTGAAAATTCCAATCCTCATAGAGTCGCGTACGCATGCCCGCACCGTTGCCCGCAGCCCCACCGAGCGGCTCCACACGGTAGCCCCAGCGCACGAAACCGCCAGGCTGAGCATCCGGCCCAACCACCCATGCGAATTCGTGCGGGCGATCCGCTGCTACAACTTGGGATACTGTTTCCCAGGTACGCTCGGACGTTTCGTTGGTTCCCTTGAAACGACTCCCCACCTGGCCAGGTTCACCCAGCCACTCGCAGCGCTTACACGTTGGCGACCATTCTCCGGTGCGGGTGACATCGGAGATTAGCTCATAGACTTCCTCCGGTGTGGCATCGATATCAATGAAATCGCTAACCACCCATCGGCTGACCTGCTGTGATTGCTGGTCATGCCGAGTCTGATCTTCTGCGGTCTGATCTTCGGTGCTCATGCCTCCCAGACTAGAGCACCGGGGACTTCGAGACTGGCGCTTTAGTCAACGCGCGAGCACTGGTTCGAGCAACACACTTCTTTAGTCGTTCCAGACCTGCACAGCACCTTCGTGACCAGTCATTACGACTGTCACGATCACTGCAATCGCAGCAATCACAGCAACGACGCGCAGCACATTGGCCAGCCAAGTAGGCAGAGAAGCGAAGCGGTCGACAAGGAAGAACCCGACAACTGCCGCACACAGCACAATCACACTGACAATGAGGAAATTCGCGTACTCCGCATGCTTTGCGAGCGGTCCTGGATCACCTTCAGAAAAGCCCTGTATTTCTAGCAAAGCTTCGCCAGATACACGCGCCAGCCAGGTGAATGGCAAAGCCAGAAGGTTTGTGGCGACAGCGCCGCGGACGATGGTCTTACTCTGCGGGCGAAATACCCACGCAATACTGAAGATCGCAGCAAGTGGTGCAAATACCTCTGCGGCGTGGATAAACAGAGAGTGACCGGGTACCCCGGCAATCGTTGAAAACGATTCCACAAGTATCCGCACTAGTTTTGTTAGCCGCAAGCAATCACATGCTGCCCTAACTGAGCTAATCCTCGTGTTATTTCACAGCAAAGGGTGCCGGGAGAGTTTCTCTCCCGGCACCTTTGTTCGGAAGCGTCTAGTGGACGCAAGCGCAAACCACGTGCGCTAGGGCACTGCTATTTCGCAGCCTGAACGCGCTCCTTGAGACCATTGAACTCGTCCCAGACCTCGGACGGAACCTTCGGGCCGAGGAACTTCAGCCATTCCTCGTTGTCCGCCAGGTCGCGCTCCCAATCAGCTGGGTTCACCGTCAGCGCCTCGCGGATGTCCTCCTCGGTCTCCTTCAGACCCTCGGTGTCGATGTCCTCGTAGCGAGCGGTGTAGCCAACGACGGTCTCGTCAGCTTCAACGCGACCCTCGATGCGGTCGATGATCCACTTCAGCACGCGAGAGTTCTCGCCGAAGCCCGGCCACAGGAAGCGGCCGTCCTCGCCACGGCGGAACCAGTTGACCAGGAAGACCTCCGGCATCTTGTCTCCGCCCTTGTTGCCCATATCGATCCAGTGCTGCAGGTAGTCACCGGCGTTGTAGCCGATGAACGGCAGCATGGCCATCGGGTCGTGGCGCAGGGAGCCCACAGCAGCCTCGGCAGCAGCAGCAGTCTGGCCGGAAGCCAGAGTAGCGCCGATGAAGGTGGCGTGGTTCCAGTCGCGTGCCTGGGTAACCAACGGCACGGTGTCCGCACGGCGACCGCCGAACAGGATGGCGGAAACCGGCACACCCTTCGGGTCGTTGAACTCCGGTGCGGCAACCGGGCACTGCTCGATTGGCACGCAGTAGCGGGAGTTCGGGTGTGCGGCCTTGTTGCCGGAATCCGGGGTCCAGTCGTTACCCAGCCAGTCGATGAGGTGCTGCGGCTCGCCCTCCTTGGACTCCCACCACACGTTGTTGTCGTCGGTCAGGGCAACGTTGGTGTACAGGGTGTTGCCCGGCTCCATGGACTTCATTGCCATCGGGTTGGAGGCGTAGTTGGTGCCCGGTGCCACGCCGAAGAAGCCGTTCTCCGGGTTCACCGCGTACAGGCGGCCGTCCTCGCCGAAGTGCAACCATGCGATGTCGTCGCCGACGACCTCTGCGCGCCAGCCCGGGATGGTCGGCTGGATCATGGCCAGGTTGGTCTTGCCACAAGCAGATGGGAAAGCTGCGCAGATGTAGTAAGCCTTGTCCTCCGGGCTGATCAGCTTCAGGATCAGCATGTGCTCAGCCATCCAGCCCTCGTCACGGGCCATAGCCGAGGCGATGCGCAGGGCGTAGCACTTCTTAGCCAAGATGGCGTTACCACCGTAGCCAGAGCCAAAGGACCAGATCTCACGATCCTCAGGGAACTGGGTGATGTACTTCGTGTCGTTGCACGGCCAAGTCGAATCTTCCTCGCCGGGCTCCAGCGGAGCACCTACAGAGTGCAGCCCCTTAACGAACTCGCCGTTCTCGCCGATCTTATCCAGCGCTTCCTTACCCATGCGGGTCATAATGCGCATGGACATAACCACGTACGGGGAGTCCGTAATCTCGATACCCAGCTTCGGAGACGGATCGGTAATCGGACCCATGCAGAAAGGCACGATGTACATACGACGCCCCTTCATGGAGCCGGAGAAGTGCTCGCGCATCTCCGCACGCATCTGCTCCGGATCCATCCAGTTGTTGGTGGGACCTGCGCCTTCCTCGGTCTTGGAGCAGATAAAGGTGCGGGACTCCACACGCGCAACGTCAGACGGGTTGGAGCGAGCCAGGAAGGAGTTCGGCTGCGCCTTTTCGTCCAGCTTGATCAGGGTACCGTGCTCAACCAGCTGCTCTGCCAGCTGATTCCACTCCTCCTCGGAGCCATCGCAGAACACGACTGATTCTGGCTGAAAAAGCTCCACGGCCTCCTCGATCCAGTTCAGCATTTCCTGGTTCTTGGTGGGCGCCTCGCCGACAAGTCCTCGAATGGTCATCGATATTCTCCCTACGTTATTTCTTCCCACAACCCGATTTAGCCGTCCGTATGTTTAAAACGTCCAGTTCAAACCCCGGCTGCATTCACCTAAAGTCTACTAAATCCTGTGGTTCTTGGGCGTTCGATATAGCTGCTATCTGTAATTTTCCGGGCCTGCACTACGGCACAAGAGCCCCTTATGCCCCCAGACTATCGCGAAGCAACGCGGCGATGCTTTGGTTCCACACGGAGTGGACGCAGGTCACACCCTCACTAACCCCATTGCCCCCGATCAACGCATTTCCAAGCATCCGTTTCCCAACGAGACCTCCCCGAATTGGGGGTGTCGCTGTTGCCTCTTGATGACGCCCCCTCCGCCTCCGCGGGCTCTATCCACCGCCAGGCTGACCATTGTCCGTCATAAGAGACTGAGGAGACATAATCCACCTTGCCGTCACCATCCGTATCAGAAAGGATGCTCATCCCCTGGTCGTCGGCAATCGTGACGGACTCTTCCACTCCGGTGCTATAAGCTCCACCGGCCCCGCTGTATCCTTCACTGGTTTCAGCACTGTTGGCACCGGCACCCCAACCACCGTGGCCGGGCGCCCGATTCGGGTCGTGAGCATGCGGATCGCTGAGGTTCAGCTCGTTGACGTAGTACTCACGGCCTTGGTACTCAACAGTCAGCCCGTCGCGAATCTCGCCCTCTCCGCCACCGTGCAGCTCGTTCCCGCCGTGCAGCTCGTTTCCACCGATCAGATCGACCAGCGGATTCTGTGGCAGAGCCCCGCTGTTACCGCCGACAATGCCCGCGTAATCGCCCGCACCGTCTAGGCCGAGGCCATCCCCTGGAAAATCACTCATGTCCATCCCCTCCATTTTCACCCCTGCATTTTCATTAGCGATTCACTAGCGCGTCTTTATTGCCAGTTCGCGGATTCGAGGTGCGACCGGCGGAACCTCTAGCCGGGCGACCACCTCCGTCACCACCGTTGCCCAGTGGGTTCGCAGAGCCGCCCCCTCCTTGGCAACCCGGACTCGCAGCGCTGCGGATCGCTGCATTGCCAGTCGCGCTCCTACCACAACCAAGGTCACGAACACTCCCACAAGGATTCCGGCAATTACGCCAAATAACCTGCCAACCATGGTGCCCAAACCCAGCCCCGCTGCCAGCCCAGCGGCGGCAGCCAACACCAAGCTCGCACGGGATCCCATTTCCACAGCAGGCCGGGCTGGAGCCTCCGCCTGCGCTTCCGGAAGCGCAGGGAACAACACACCCTGTTCCAATACCGCCAGCCGCAGCCGCGCCATAAACACTGCATGCCGGTGCGCAAAACCTGCAGCTCCTCCTGCGCCCGAAACGCGCCCGTCCGTATCACCGGCGCCATCCAGCACCTCCTGGGCGATCCGCGTCGCACTCAAGCGCGTAGCGATACGCACACGATCTACACGCTCGGCATCTGCTCGGCGCGCTTGCATCTCCCACTCATTAAGGTCCACCCCCAGCGTGCGGATCCATTCGCACACCTCCTCCACGGTGTCACACCACACCCATCCTGGAGTATCAGCCCATTCGGACGAGGGGGCGTCACTACCAAAAGGCCACAACAGCACCACGCCCATGGCTTGTGCAACGGCCCGGGCAACCTCGCGATCCTGTTGCGTCGAGCGACCAACCGCTGCCACGACAATGTCCGGGTGCCGCTCTGGACCAGCTCCCTCGATGACCTCTAACCTCTCCCCCGCCTCTGCCGTGCTCTCTACTCGCGCACGCAGCGCCGCAGCGCACTCGGCCACGACACGCGCGTCCGGGCCGATGACCGAAATGGTCTTCAACATGATTGTTAAGTCCCCCACTTGGCTTAAGACATTCTGCAATCCATCTGCAAGAATGGTCGAGATGAATAATTCTGATAAAACGCCAGGCAGCCTTCCCCCAGGCCGCCCTCTACAGACAGAGTTTAACGATGGTCGCGACTATCCGCGACTGGGAAACTTCAGCTTCCGTCGCGGCACCCTGACCGATAACCAGGAGGCTCTCTGGAACGAACACTGGCCCCACCTGGGCAAAGTCCTCGCCGACGAGGTCATCGACCTGCCCGAATGGTTTGGCCGAGAAGCTGAAACGATCGTGGAAATTGGCTCCGGAACCGGCACGTCCACCGCCGCAATGGCTCCCTTGGAAGCCGAAAAGAGTATTGTTGCCGTCGAGCTTTACCGCCCTGGGCTGGCCAAACTGCTGGGCTCTGTTGTGCGTGGCGAAATCCACAATGTGCGCATGATCCGTGGCGATGGCGTGGAAGTCCTGCAGCGCATGTTCGCCCCCGAATCACTGTCGGGCGTACGCATTTACTTCCCCGATCCGTGGCCCAAGGCACGCCACCACAAGCGCCGCATCGTGCAATCCGGCACGCTGCACTTGATTGCTTCCCGCCTCAAGCCCGGTGGCATTTTGCACATTGCTACCGACCACGCGGACTATGCCGAGTGGATCGACGAGCTGGTGGAGGTGGAACAGCAGCTGGAATTCCTGGGCTGGCCGGAGGATCAGTCCGACATTCCGCAGCTCACAGATCGCCAGGTGATCACGAAGTTCGAGGGTAAAGGCCTGGACAAGGAGCACGTAATCCGCGAGTACCTGTGGCGGAAGAAATAGCTAACACGCCCTGATTGGTTTGCCATTCGCCCTGGTCGGATTCGTAGACTAAGGGGAACTTGAAAGGAAAGGATCACACGTTGTTTAGCTCTTGGGGCGATGTCGCTTACCGGTTCCGCCGGCTGATCCCACTGGTGATCATTGCGGCGATTCTGGTGCTGTATGTCGTCGCCGGGCTGAAACTGGCCGACCGGATGAGCCAGGAAGGTTGGGACGACCCCAACTCGCAGTCCACGAAGGCCGCGCAGATCGAGCAAGATGTTTTTGGTCGTGACGCCAACGGGGACATCATCCTGATGGTCACCAGCGATAAGCCGGGGGGTGCGACCTCGAACGAGGTGAAACAAAACATCACCCGCCAAATCGAGCAGCTGCGACAGGATCACCCCGATGAGATCGGCGGTGTGACCAGCTACTTCAACCGGGGCCCGGCTGCCATGACCAACCCGGACGGCACCGCCGCGTTCGCTTCGATTGGGCTAAAGGGCGTAGAGGACGACGTACTAATCAACTTCCGCAAGATCGAGGATGATCTGCGGGCCATTAGCGCGCCTGGCGTGGACGTCAAGATTGCTGGCGCAACGGCGGTCTCCGATTCCCTGGACGAGGGCATGGCAGGCGATATCCACCGTGCCGAGGTCTACGCGCTGCCTGCCGTGGGCTTACTGCTGCTGCTCGTTTTCGGTGGATTGATCGCCGCATTCATGCCACTACTGGTCGGTGGTCTGTCGATCCTGGGCTCCATGGGCGTGCTGGCAATCCTGGCCAGCTTCACACAGATCAACGTTTTCGCACAGTCCGTTGTAACTCTGCTGGGACTGGGGCTGGCCATCGATTATGGCTTGTTCATGGTCTCCCGCTTCCGCGAAGAGATGGCAGAGGGCAATGACACCCGTACTTCCGTGCGCAACACGACCGCCACTGCAGGCAAGACGGTAGTCTTCTCCGCCGCCATGGTGGCCGTGGCGCTTTCCGGACTGTTTATCTTCCCGCAGGCGTTCTTGAAGTCCGTGGCTTTCGGTGCAATTTCTGCAGTGGGCTTGGCCGCACTGCTGTCGGTGGCTGTACTCCCCAGTATCTTTGCAATGCTCGGGCCGAATATCGACAAGTTGTCGTTCAAGAAAAAGCGCGACCGTCGTCGCTCTGAACAGGTCAATGGCATTTGGGGACGTATTCCGGCCTTTGCCATGCGTCACTCCAAGCTGTTTACGGTAGTCATCGTCGGTGGCATGTTGCTCTTGGCCGTACCGATCGCCGGCATCAAGCTGGGTGGCATGAACGAGACCTACCTGCCTCCGTCGAATCAGACGCGCGTGAACCAGGAGGAATTCACCGAGAAGTTCCCGCAGTTCCGCACCGATCCGATCAAGCTGGTTATCGAAGGCGATTCCAAGGCCGTGGGTGCGGTGTACAAGGAAGCCAATGCCATCGAGGGCCTCACCGCCCCGTTCCAGGTTTCGCGCCCAACGAAGGACGGCGTCACGGTGCTGTCCACCGGTATTACCGACCGCAAGGATAACGACCGGATCGTCAATTCCCTGGAGGACATTAACGTCGACGGCGCCAATGTGTACGTCGCGGGCACTCCGGCCTTGGAGGTCGAGTCCATCGACGCGCTGTTTGAGAAGCTGCCGTGGATGTTGCTGTATATCGTCCTCGTCAGCTTCGTGCTGATGGCTATGATTTTCGGCTCGCTGATCATCCCAGCTAAGGCCGTGATCATGAATATCCTGGGCACCGGCGCCACCCTTGGCCTGTTGACGTTGATCTTTGTCGACGGCCACGGTGCGGACATGTTTAACTTCACCGCCGGCCCGCTGACTTCGCCCGTGTTAGTGCTGATCATCGCCATCGTCTTTGGGCTTTCGACCGACTACGAGGTTTTCCTGGTCTCACGCATGGTCGAAGCCCGTGCCCGCGGAGCCTCGACCGATCAGGCGATCCGCTTCGGCACAGCGACCACCGGCAGTATCATTACCGCTGCTGCGCTGATCATGATTGTGGTCTGTGGCGCCTTCGGCTTCTCGTCGATCGTGATGATGAAGTACATCGCTTTCGGAATGGTCATCGCCCTCATCCTGGACGCGACGATCATCCGCATGCTCCTTGTACCTTCCGTCATGCATCTGCTCGGCCCGGATAACTGGTGGGCCCCGCGTTGGGTCAAGCGACTTTCGGAGAAGGTCGGGCACAATGAGCAGCTGGAATCCGGATCGCACGAATCTATGCGACCACGTTCCTCCTCGCGAGTGACGGTCGCGGAGCTTTCTGGTGTGGACGCCATCGCCCCCGTGCCCGCCCAACGTCCCGGCGAGGCTCCCGCGCGTCAGCGGGATTTGCCTTTCGCGGAGTTGATGCGCCGAATGGAAAACAGCCGCAATGCCACCGACGAGACGACTGACGAAAAGACTGACAAGGCGCACCACGAAGGCGATTACTAATGCGTAGTTTGTTGCGACGTGCGGATGTCAGGGCTCTGCTCTCGCTGGCATTGATAGGCCTCATTGCCTTTCTCGCCCGGGAGCACCTGCACTTCATCGGAGAAGGCTGGCGTGCCCTCCGGCACTCGGACAAACGCTGGATCGGACTGGCCGTTGCGGCATTGGCGATCTCCATGATTGCCCAGGCTGAAGTGATGGTGGTGCTGCTACGCAGCGCCGGGGTGAAGGTCAAACGCAGTAGCGTGAACTGGCTGGGACTAGCAGCAAACTCCTGGTCTGCGACCTTCCCTGGCGGGCCGGCACTGTCGGCCGCCATGATCTTCCGCGAACAGCTGAAGTGGGGAGCCACGCCCGTGATCGCCAGCTGGTACATGCTGCTTTCGGGAGCTCTAGCTGGCGGTGGGATGGCAATTCTTGCCATCGGTGCGGTGTTCTTCCTGGGGCTAACCGTAAAGCCAATGACATTGGCGCTCTCGTTACTTGCAATGATTGGTCTGGCTTTCCTGACCAACTGGGTGGCCTCCAACCCAGACAAGGTGGAACGCTGGCTGGTTAACCGCCTGCGCACCTACAACACACGTCGCGGCAAGCCCGCAGATCGTTTCACCGACAAGGTGGAGGGACTCTCCCACCAGCTTTCCGCCGTAGAGCTACCACTGTCTAAGCTCACCGCGGCTATTTCTGCCAGCCTGGGAAAATGGATCTTTGAGATTCTCTGCCTGCTGTGCTGCGTCTACGCCGTCGGTGCCACGCCGCCTATCGCCGGCGTGGCACTGGCGTTCCTCACTGCAAAGCTGGTGGGACAGGCGCAAGTAACACCCGGCGGCCTAGGCACCGTGGATGTGGCCCTGACCAGTGGTTTGGTCGGCTTCGCCACGCTGACATCGGTTCAGGCATTCGGCGCCGTGATCGTCTTCCGCATGCTCAGCTTCGTGGGGCTTACCCTCGTGGGCTGGATCGTCTTTTTCGCCACCAAGATGGTTAACCCCAAAGGTGCCGATGAAAAGAAAACCGCGGAGACTGGGCGTCAAACAGAAAAGCAAGAAGAACCCGTCGGCCCGGCACAGTAGGATACGAAGCTATGACCACCAACCGCACCTCCACAGGCGATACTCCCGGCACCGTCCAGCGCGCCCCGGGGATGGCGCTGTGCTTCGACGTGCTCGCTGTTCTTTTGTTTGCGCTGCTGGCGCGCATTGCTCATAACACCCCCGAGATGCCGCTGAGCTTCACGGGCTGGCTGGATACCGCCTGGCCATTCCTGATTGGTGTGGCGATCGTATGGGCACTGCTGTGGATTGGTGTGGTGCAACCGCGCAGTGGACGCAGTGGCTTTGAATTCTCTACGGGCGCGTTGGTGTGGATCGTCAATGTGATCGTCGGCCTGGGCATTTGGGGTGTCCGGCACGGGGAGGTTCCGCATTGGTCGTTCATGATTGTCGCGACGGTGATGAGCGGCCTGCTCCTATTCGGATGGCGCGGAATGTTTCGTCTGGGGAGGATGCGCAGGCTGGGGAGGCTCTCCCGCATGAAGCGCATGGGTCGGATCTTCGGCAAGTGAAGTAGATTTCAGTTGATTTAACCTGGCGTACACCTTTGCGCCACATGGGGTTCGTTCGCATTCCTTAGAGTTTTGCAAGAAGTCCGTACACGCTCATTAGACATCCGGCAGTGACTGGCCGGGCGCGATGAGACGACATGACGAAATGGCATGGCAAAACCAGCGTGTGCAGATGACGATAAAACTCAACAAAAGTTATAGGCCGGCAGCAAAACCGCGGATAAGCACCGTATTTGCGGCTCGGCCGACTACGAACATCGAGGAGAGATCCCCCATGGGCCTTAAGGGTCGTAACCTGCTGAAGAAGATGGACTTCACGTCCAGCCGCTCCCACCGCACCTGCGTTTACAAGTGCGGTGACGCTTGCTCCAAGCCAGTCAACAACAAGTCCGACAACAACTACTTCATGGACTTGATCCAGGGAACCTTCTCCCGTCGTACTGCACTGCGCGCCGGTGGCGCAGCAGTCGTTACCGTCGGTGGCGCTTCTTTCCTGGCAGCCTGCAGCGACGACAATGGCAAGGACGGCGAGGCCAAGGGTGGCAACGGTGAGAACAAGGGCGGCGGCTCCAACGGCGACGTTGATGCACCGGACGGCCTGAAGTTCGAGATGGTCGAGCCGAACACCAAGGACGAGGTCGTTGTTCCGGCTGGCTACAAGTCCGAGGTTGTTATCCGCTGGGGCGACCCGGTTGTCGAGGGCGCTCCTGAGTTCGATGTAGACAAGCAGACCGCCGAGGCCGCCGCAAAGCAGTACGGCTTTAACTGCGACTTCGCAGCCCTGCTACCGATCGAGGGTCAGGACAACCGCTTCCTGCTGGTTTCCAACCACGAGTACACCACCCCGCAGCAGATGATCCCGGACTACGACCTGGAGAACCCCTCCAAGGAGCACGTGGACATCGAGCTGGCCAACCACGGCATGTCCATTGTTGAGGTTGAGGGCAATAGCAAGGATGGCAAGCTGAAGCCTGTTATGGGCAAGTACAACCGCCGCCTGACCGGCACCACCGAGTTCGAGCTGCGCGGTCCGATCGTTGGCCACAAGCTGGTGAAGACCTCTGACGATAAGGAAGGCAAGATCGTCAAGGGCACCTTCAACAACTGCTCCGGTGGCGTCACCCCGTGGGGCACCATCCTCTCCGGTGAGGAGAACGTTGACCAGTACTTCGCAGGTGGCGAGAACGTCAAGGACGAGAAGGTGCGCGAGCGCCTGAGCCGCTACGGCATCGAGGATGCCAAGACTGCGCGTCAGTGGGAGAAGCACTACGACCGCTTCGACGTAACCAAGGAGCCGAACGAACCACACCGCTTCAACTACGTGGTTGAGGTTAACCCGTGGGATCCGAAGTCCACCCCGGTCAAGCACACCGCTCTGGGTCGCTTCAAGCACGAGGGCTCCAACATCCACGTCACCGACGACGGCACCGTAGTTGCTTACTCCGGCGACGACTCCCGCTTCGAGTACATCTACAAGTTCGTCTCTTCCCGCAAGATCCGCAGCGGTAACTCCGACAAGGATCGCGAAGAGAACATGAAGATCCTGGACGAGGGCACCCTGTACGTTGCTACCTTCGAGGGCAACAACAAGGACTTCGACTCCGAGAACCCGCCGAAGGGCGAGAAGTGCGACGGCACCGGCAAGTGGATCAAGCTGGTTACCGTCAAGGAGGACGGCTCCGCAGAATCCCACGTGGACGGCATGTCTGCTGAAGAGGTCATCGTCTTCACCCGCGAGGCAGGCGACAAAGTCGGCGCTACCAAGATGGACCGCCCAGAGGATGTCGAGCCGCACCCGACCACCGGCAAGATCTACGCTTCGCTGACCAACAACAAGTACCGCGGCGTGCAGGAAGAGGGCAAGGACTACGAAGAGGTCAAGGAGTACGCCCCGGTCAAGGAAAACAAGAACGGCATGGTCATCGAAATCGAGGATGACTTCACCGGCGAGGAACTCAAGTGGAACCTGCTGCTGGTCTGCGGTGACCCAGATGAGGCCGAGACCTACTTCGGCGGTTTCGACAAGTCCAAGGTGTCCCCTATCTCCTGCCCGGACAACGTCACCTTCGACTCCTTCGGCAACCTGTGGGTTTCCACCGACGGCAATGCTCTGGAGTCCAACGACGGCCTGTTCGCTGTAGCCCTGGAGGGCGACTCCCGTGGCCTGACCAAGCAGTTCCTGACCGTACCGGCAGGCGCTGAGACCTGTGGCCCACTGGTCTTCGATAAGCGCGTTATTGTCAACGTTCAGCACCCGGGTGAGGACGAGGAAGCTACCGTCAAGACCTCCAAGTCCCACTGGCCAGACGGCGGCGACTCCATCGCCCGCCCGGCCACCGTGGTGGCTTGGAAGGATGACTTCGGCACCATCGGCGCCTAAGCAGTTTCCTAGGGCTTGAGCCAGCTCCCTCTCGCGTTTCGTCGAGAGGGAGCATTTTTATGCCCGCAATTGCCCAGCTTCGGACCCCATCGGTGGCCGGGAGCAAGCTTGCTTATTGAATGTAGCCAATTAGCGTGGGTGTATAACGCTATGTGTGGCAGGGTGCCATCAAACAACACGCGACCGAAGAGCAGCCGCAGAAAGGAGCCAACAGCGGTGACCACCGACGTCCGCCCCCTTACTCCGGAGGACTCGGGCTACAAGAAGGCGCTGATTGCCTCCCTTTGTTCCGGTCTGGCTTCGTACAACGCTCTGTACGCCACCCAGGCTGTCCTCCCGGCTCTGTCAGAGGATTTCGGCATCTCCCCTTCCTTGGCGGCACTCACCGTCTCGGCCACCACGGGCGGGCTAGCTCTCATGGTCATCCCGCTCAGCATCGTTTCGGAGCGCTTCGGCCGTCGCCACGTCATCCAAGCTTCCGTCCTGGCGGCTACCATTCTTTCCCTGGCGCTCGTTGCACTCCCCTCGATCCAGTCGATCATCGCGGTGCGTCTTGTACAGGGCATCGCAGTGGCGGGTGTACCTGCCGTGACAATGGCCTTCCTCTCCGAAGAGATCGATCGCCGTTATTTACCCCGCATCATGGGCTTTTATATTGCCGGTAACTCACTCGGTGGCCTCATCGGCAGGCTCATCCCGGGAATCGCTCTGGAGTTCACTAATTGGCGTATCGCCACACTCTTGAGCGCCCTTTTCGCATTCTCGATGGCGCTTCTCACCACCTGGGTTCTGCCCAAGCAGCAGTTCTTCACGCCGAAGAAGATCACCCTGTCTCATGAAATTCAGGCTTTCACCAACCATCTGCGTGATCCGATCCTGCTGAAGCTCTTCCTCCTGCCCTTCCTGCTGATGGGTAGCTTCGTCTCCCTGTACAACTACATGACCTTTCGGCTGATCCATACTTTCGGTCTGCCGGAATCACTGACTGCCCTGGTCTTCATCATCTACCTTTCGGGCACCTGGACCTCCACCCGCACGGGCAAGATGGTCAACAGCTTTGGCCAATCCAAGGTCGTGGTCACGTGCATCGCATTGGCTCTGGTCGGCTTGTTCTTCGCCTTTATCCCGACCATTCCCACCACCTTGGTGGCCGTGCTGCTGTTTACTGCCACCTTCTTCCCCGCTCACTCAATTGCTAGTGCATGGGTCGGCGACGTCGCGCGGCAGGATCGCGCGGAGGCTTCCAGCCTGTACATCCTGAGCTACTATCTCGGTTCTTCCGTCATTGGCTGGGTGTCCGGCTACTTCTTTGCCCACAGTTGGGGCCTGTTTATCGGGTGGCTGATCCTATTGACCTTTATCGCCCTCGTCACCGCCCTTGCCGCCATGCGACGAGTGAGAGCTGATTCTTAATGACGCCACAATGCCAGCCATAGCCCTTTCAGCAAACACTTAGCGCGTGAACTAAAAATGAGAGCTTTGTTCGCATTGGGGTTCCAAATTATTTAAACCAATACATTTTTTTAGATAAAAAACCTCCTTTCGCTCCGATGTGTGTTTAAGATCACTCCCATGGGACATACTCGTAAAGTACGATTCGCATCGATTCTCGGCGTGGGATTGCTAGCCACAGCCGGCATGGGCGTCGCAGTCGCCCAGGGCGGCGTATCCGCCCACCTGGCACTATCCGGCACCATCTTCAACATGGAAGTTGGGGAACTGGATGGCAAGGGCTTTGACCTATTCACCGACGTTGACAAGATGCACAACGGTGATCAAGCAATCTCGCGCCTGCGCATCAAGGATGCCAAGGTAACGGATGTCTGCATGACTGCCCCGATTAACCTTCCTGGGGTTGGCGAGAAGAAGTTCCAAATGACCGTTCCAGGTCAGAACTTCTCCGCCGACAATATGCTGATCGGCGCCCGCAAGCTCTCCGGTGACCTGACCTTGAAGAACCCGCAGATTGGTGTGGACGCGGGCAAGATAGACAAAGATGCGCCCGATGGCGGCTGGGGAATCTTCGCCGATTCCCTATCGGCGAAGGGGCAAGGCATCGAGGCGACCTCTCTGTCCGCGGATAAGATGACCGCAGGTGGCAGCAAGATCGCGATTGTGGATAAAGACAATGCCGAGTGCTAACTCCAGCACAAACCCCGAGCTAGACCCAACCACCGAGCTGGATCCGAACTACGACCCAGATCTAGATGCAGATCTCGATGCGGATAGCGCACCGAACACCGCTGTCGCTCAAGACGCAGAGGAGCACCAGGTAGCCGCGGTGAAGAACACCCGTGGCTTCACCCGCTGGCGTCGCGGCCGCCCCTTCGCGGCGGGGCTGTTCATGCTTTTGTCGGGCATCATCATGATCGTTCCGGCCTACCTGTCGTTCGAGGTATCGAACATCATTATTCAGGTATCCACGATCTCCGGTGTATCCACGCTACTTATTGGCGCCCTGCTTATTACCTCAGGCCTCATGACGTGGTTTAAGCCCGACGCTCGACTACTCACTGGCGTGGCAGCGCTCATCCTCGGCATTGTGGCGCTCCCAATGTCGAATATCGGTGGCTTTGTCATAGGAACCTTGTGCGCCGTTATTGGCGGAGCCTTGGCTCTGTCGTGGACGGATGAAGAAAAGGCGCCTAAGGGCGTCAAGAAAAGGAAGGTCGATGAGCAAGCAGCATAAGCGCGGCGGCATTGCCAAGGCCGTTGTCGCCGCAGCATCGATGTGCGGGCTGGTGGCAGCGATGGCGGTCGAGATGTCGCCAACTGCCGAGGCGCAGCTGCAGCTCCCGCCGCTGCCTCCCCTACCGCAGTCTCCACAGCTGCCACCAGCACCAAAGCTGCCACCGGCGCCAAAGCTGCCACCGCCTCCTTCGCCTCCGAAGGTGCCGGAGAACCTGCGGGTGGATCTCACTCCGCCGGGCCCAATCAAGGGCGAGCGACCTGTGCAGAATGGCACCTACGTGATCAAGAGCGACAACACGCGCCTGCTTGGACACGTGAAGATGTCGCTTGTACAACAGGCCACGCCCCAGGGGCCAAAGCCCGCGCTGCGGATCGACGCCGACAAGGCGATCCTGACGAACCTTTCGGTGCAGTTCCCGACTCCGGGAGCAGGCTCTGGAGGTGGCATTTGGCAGCGGACTGGACCGGGACAGATCACCACGTTGACCGGTAATTTTCACATTGTGGTGAGCTCGCTTAACGTCACCCCGCGCGTGGCCGGACTACCGCTGATCCCGCTGCCCATCGACGCAAACATGGCGCCGAAGGAGCTGCAGGAAGCCGCGAAGAAGATCGGATTGGGCACGCCAGACGCGCTCTCCGAGCACCTGGAGATGACAAACGGCACCATGCAGACGTACTTCGTGAAGGCCGACGAGCTGAAGCTACCCAAGGGCACCCAGATCGGGATGTAAACGCCCCGGCAAGAAGGGCAGCTACATCGGCATAATGGTGTGCTTCTTTGGCGGCTCCAGCACCTGCTTGTTACGCAGTTGACGCATAGCCTGACGCAGGCGGATGCGGGTCTGATCCGGAGTAATCACGGAATCCACATAACCCCGCTCCGCTGCCACATAAGGGCTGGTCATGTTCGCATTGTAGAAGTCCATAAACATCTTCTTCGCCGCCGGGCGTTGCTCCTCTGGCATCGCAGCCAGGGCCTTGCCCTGCATCATCACCACAGCAGCTTCTGCACCCATCACGGCGATCTGCGCAGTCGGCCAGACCAGGTTTATGTCCGCGCCCAGGTTCTTCGAACCCATCACGGCATAACCACCACCGAAGGCCTTGCGCACCACCACGGTCACCTTCGGCACCGTGGCCTCCACCGTGGCAAAGCCCAGCTTTGCGCCGCGGTGAATCAGGCCGGCCTTTTCCTGCTCCACGCCCGGCATGTATCCGGGTGTGTCCACGACCCACACGAGGGGGACATTGTAGGCGTCACAAATACGGATAAAGCGCGCAGCCTTATCCGCAGCGTCGGCGTCCAAGCAACCTGCCAGTTCCATCGGCTGGTTGGCCACGACACCCACCGCATGGCCGTCGATACGGGCGAAAGCCGTGACGACATTGGAACCGTAGTCGCCTTGGACCTCCAGCACATTGTCATCATCGAAGATGCGGGTGAGCACCTCCATGATGTCGTAACCCGCGTTCGGGTCATCCGGAATGATGTCGTTGAGCTCAAAGTCGCGCTCGGTCAGCTCGTCATTCGGCGCCCAGAACTCCGGGGTTTCGTCAAAGGTGCTGGCAGGTAGGAAGTCCAGCAGATCCTTGACGTAGTTGAAGGCATCCTCTTCGCTGCTTGCGACGTAGGAAACATTGCCGTTGCGGGCTTGTTGACGCGCACCGCCGAGCTCCTCCATCGAGATCTTCTCGCCCGTCACCGATTCGATCACGGCCGGGCCAGTGACGAACATCTGCGTGCGACCTTCGACGGCCACCACGAAGTCGGTGGTCACGGGCGCATACACAGCACCACCGGCGGACGGGCCAAGCAGAATAGAAATCTGCGGGGACTGGCCGCTCAGCGGCAGCTGGCGGCGGGAGATCTCGGAGTACATCGCCAGGGACATCACGGCATCCTGAATACGTGCACCACCGGAATCGTTAATGCCGATCACCGGGCAGCCAATGCGAATGGCCATGTCCATGACCTCACAGACCTTCTTACCGAAGGTCTCACCCACAGAGCCGCCATATACCGTCTTATCGTGGGCATATACCGCGACGGTGCGTCCGCCAACCCGGCCATAGCCGGTGACCACGCCATCGCCATAGGGAGCATCCTCTTCGCCAGGAGTGCGCCCCAGCGCCCCGATTTCCACGAACGTGCCCTCGTCGAGAAGCGCGTTGATGCGCTGGCGGGGAGTCGTCAATCCCGCCTTGTCGCGCCTGGCCTTTGCTTTCTCGGAGCCCGGATCCTGCGCCTGTTCCAGCCTGCGGTGCAGTTCCGCCAGCTTTTCGGCGGTTGTGCCGGTGGCTTCGGTGCCGTTTGCGGCGGTTGCTCCCTCATCGGCAGCAGTCACAGTGAAAGTCCCTTCGTGTTCGACAAGCCCTCTAAAGGAGCTATCTCGTTATTCGCCGTCTGCGTTTCAGCTCTAGGTCGGCGCTGGACCGACTAAGCGCCGTCCTCAATATGTGTGGCGATCACGCGTCCCACTTTAGAGATCTCTGGCTCGTCCACAATAGCTAGGTGGTCGCCACGCAGCTGAATGATCTCCAGGTCCTCGACGATCGCGCCCCAGCCACCGTCTGCGGCAATCTCGACGTACGCTGGTTCGAGCTCGATCGCACCGTCGTGCATCCGCTCCGCGCGGAACAGCGTGACCGGCGCTTTCACGTCGGCCCATGCACCGAAGTCCAGGGATTCCAGGATGCGATTATCCACGAAGCTGGCGCGCTGGTGCTCAAGAACGCCCGCGGGCAACCCCATACCCTTCGCCTCCGGCGATGCCAGGAACTGCTGGAAGAGTTGCATCATCACGCCCTCGCCCTGCTGATCCAGCAGTTCGTGCGGAACCTCTAACGGCAGACCATACGTCTTTTGGGCAAAGGCCGCATAGCGATCCCACCGCGCGTGCATTTCTTCCTTAGTATCCGGAGCGGGGTTCTTTGGCTGCACGGTATCCAGCAGCACAATCCGCTGGATCTCCACGCTCGGCTCCCCCGCGGCAGCACGCTTACCCAACTGGTAAGCGACCTCATAAGCCAGGGCACCACCGAAGCTCCAACCGCCCAACACGACCGGCTGGCCGTCGGCTAGCTCGATGATCTCCTCCAGGTAGGAGGCCGCACGATCAGCCAGCTCGCCTTCCAGACGCTCCACGCCGTACACCGGAACGTCCTCCGGCAGGCGGCGCATCAGGGGCGCATACACAACAGAGGATCCGCCTGCCGGGTGGAACAGGAACACCGCAGGTCGAGTACTGCCCTCAGGGCGTGCACGCAGGACACGGATATTGCCCTCGACTTCGCTTTCCAGGCTGCTGCGCACCTTCTCACTCAGCGGTTCCAAAGTGTCGGCGGCCAGTACATCTTCCGCGCTGACCTTTGCACCCGAACGCTCGGAAAGACGTTCCGCGATGCCACGAGCCTGTTCCTCGTCGATACTCGGTAGCTCACTAGTCACGCCCGGAGCAGCCTTGCCGGTTACCTTTGCCCAGGTAGCGAAGACAAGTCGCTCGCTGGCGTCGCGCGGCGCTACGCCACCGCCCGTCGCGGTGTAATCGGTCGCTGCGTCACTGTCGTTGTCTCTGCCGTCGCTGTCTTCACCATTGTTATTGGCGACGCCACCTTCTCCGCCGGCAGCCGTGTCAGCAGTACCGGCAGCAGCATTCTCACCCGAGTGACGTTCCGCGATCATCTGCTCCACAAGCGCAATCACGTCGTCCACCGAACCATCGCGCAGTGTCTGAACCTGCAGTGGAGGCAGATCGAAATCGTATTCCACGCGGTTCTTAATACGCATGCCCATCAGGGAATCGAGCCCCAGATCGATCAACGGCAGCTCACCAGGCAGGTCCTCAATGTCATAACCCATGGATTCGGAGACAATCGCGCGCAGGCGATCACCGGCGGACTCGCCAGAACTCGGATCCCAGCGATCCGCGGTCTCATCAACTTCCGGCAATGTGTTGCCCGCGCTCTCCTTTGCCAGCGCCTGGGCAGCGGGAGCCGCCGGCGCCACGCCGGAATCGGCGGTTCCTGGCGCCTTGGTGGCGTCCATTCCAATACCCTCAGCTACACCACCAAGAGTGGCGATGAATACCTCCGCAACCAGCGGCATTGCCTGCGCACCGGGCGCATCGGCAGCATAGATCGACAGCGACCAACCGCCCAACGAACCGGAGGCGATGGTCGTGAGCTGGCCGGCAGTCGGCAACGGGGCGTGGTCGCGGGTGGCGGCTACGGTGGCCTGTCCTGCATCGCCACCGGTCAGCGCCTCAGCCGCGGCCTCGGCCAGCAGCGCAATGCTGGGCACGTCCTCGGCGGGCACGCTGAAGACCACACGACCGTCGGGCAGGTTCACGCGGGTGCCCGGCAAGTCCACAGCGGGCCCGGAGGAGGGGCGGGCGCTGGTCCAGTGGCGCTGCAGGTTCCATTGCGTACCCGGCACCTTCGGCAGCGGGCTACGCGCACCGGCCTTAACCGTCGCCAGATCCTGCGGGGTACGGGACCCAGCGGCCAGGGCCTTCAGGTTGAGATCCGCGCCTTGCACATAAAGCTCCGCGAGGGTGGATAGCAAGGTCTGGGACACTGGCTCCTTGCGCTTGAGCAGGAACAATAGCTTGGAATCGCTGGCGTTGTGGGCGAAGGAGTTATTCATCAAAGGCATTAGCGCCACCGGGTTCGGGGAGAACTCGATAAAGGTGCGATAACCATCGTCGAACTGCTTACCGGTTGCCTCAGAGAACCAGACCGGCTGGCGCGTGCAGCGCAGGAAGTACTCGGCGTCGTGAACGACCTCGCCCGGGGTGTACACACGGCCACGATCCACGGTGGAGTACAGAGGCGTGTGGATGGGCTGCGGATCCAGGTCGCTGATCTCGTAGTGCAGCTCGCCCAGGATCGGATCCAGCATCGAGGTATGCCCCGCGCCCTTTACCTTCAGCAGGCGGGCAAACTTGCCCTCACCTTCCAGGTATTCGACGAGCTTCTGCACCGGCTCGGCGGGCCCGCCGACGGTGGTCATGCCCGGCGCGGCGTACACAGCAGGCTCTACCTGGGAATATTCCGGGTGTTCGGCGGTAAAGGTGGCTAGCTCCTCTACTCCGAACTCGACAACCGCCATGGCGCCCTGTTTGTCCTCTGGGAGGAGGCGCTCGCCCTCGCCCATTAGGCGGGCACGGTGGCAAGCGGTTCGTACGGCCTCTTCGGCGGTGATTCCGCCCACGGCGTAGGCCGCTGCGATCTCACCCATCGACTGGCCGACAACAGCGGCGGGCTTCGTGCCCAGCGCTCGCATTAGGTCATTCAGCGCAATCTGGACGCAGGTGATGCCCACCTGGGCGCGCTCAGTGTCGTAGTTCTGTTCATCGTCCAGCACCATGTCGGTGAAAGACCAGCCGGATTCGGCCAGCACGACCTTATCCAGCTCATCCAGGCGCGCGGCGAAGAACTCAGATAGCTCGTACAAATCCTTGGCCATCTTGCGGAACTGGGAACCGAAGCCGGAGAACACCCACACCGGGCCGTTGGCCGACGGAGAGTCAGCTGTCTTAGCCGTCGCGTTCTGCTTACCTGCAGCGATGCGCTGTAGCCCGGCGATGGCCTCCTCGACCGTCGCTGCGGAAACCACGCCGCGAGAGCGGCCATGATTGTGGCCTGCCAGCGCCATGGCCACCCCACGAAGCTGCTCTGGCTCGGCAAAGGATTCCTGGTTCTGCTCCAGGTACTCGGCCAGCGCTGCGGCGGCTTCGCGGCGTCGGGAAGGCAGCAAACCACTCACAGGCAGCAGAACGCGCGGGGCCTCACCCGCTGCGTCTGCATGGTCTAGACCGATCGGAGCAACGCCGACGGTGCCCGCGGTGCTGCCCACGCCCGCCGCAGCTTCTTCCTCTAGGTCTGGTGCGGCGATCACGACGTGCGCATTTGTACCGCCGAAGCCAAAGCCGGACACGCCCGCAACGGCGCGGCCGGAATACTCTGGCCATTCGCGCGGATCCTCCACGACCTCCAAGTGCTCGCGGTCAAAGTCAATATAGGGGTTTGGCCCCGTGTAGTTCAGGCTCGGCGGCAGCACACCCTCGCGCATTGCCATCACGACCTTCATGACGCCCGCGACACCCGCGGCAGCCTCCGTGTGTCCGAAGTTCGTCTTCGCACTTCCCAGCAGCAGAGGTTCAGCAATGTCGCGTTCGCGCCCCAAAACGGTACCCAACGCAGTTGCTTCAATCGGGTCGCCCAGGATCGTTCCGGTGCCGTGGGCTTCCACATAGTCCACGGACTGCGGGGCGATCCGTGCATCGGCGTATGCACTGCGCAGCACGTCGACCTGTGCATCCGGGTTCGGGGCGGTCAGGCCGTTGGAACGTCCATCGGAGTTCACCGCCGAGCCCTTAATCACAGCCAGCACGTCATCGCCATCGCGGCGCGCATCCTCCAGTCGCTTCAGCACGACCACACCAGCGCCGTCGGAACGCACAATGCCGTCTGCATCATCACTGAACGCACGAATACCACCCGTCGGGCTGAGCACTCCAAGCTCGGAAAACGCCACCGTTGCAAAGGGACTGCACAGGAGGTTGACGCCACCCGCTACAGCAACATCAGACTCACCATCGCGTAAGGAGCGCACCGCCTGGTGAATTGCTACTAGCGACGACGAGCAGGCCGTATCCATTGCCACGGAAGGCCCCCGGAAATCGAAGGCATAGGACACGCGGTTAGCGATGATGGAACTGGAATTACCCGTCAGGGCATAGGGGTGCGCCTCCGCCGGATCGGCGGAGATCAACATGCCGTAGTCGTTATTGGTGTTACCCATGAACACGCCGACCTGCTTACCGCGCAGCTGGTTGGCAGGGATATGTGCATCTTCCAATGCCTCCCACGTCAGCTGTAGGATCATGCGCTGCTGCGGATCCATATTCGCAGCCTCCAATGGAGACAGGCCGAAGAACTCCGCGTCGAAGGAGGCAATATCTTCGATATAGCCACCGGTCAGCTGTGCTTGCTCCATGCGGCGCGTCATTTCCGGATCACGGGAATACTCCGACCAGCGACCGGCGGGCAGTTCGCCCACGCCGGAGCGGTAGTTGCAGAACATCTCCCACATCTCATCCGCATTCTCGGCGCCGGGGTAGCGGCCAGCCATGCCAACCACGGCAATATCGCGCTGGCCAAGCGGCAATGGCCCGCCTGCGGCGGAAGCACCGGTTACGGAGCCTGCGGCGTCGCTACCCACAACCGCACCAGTACCGCGACCATTCATCAGGTGCTCTGCCAGTGCGGCGATGGTGTTGAACTCGTAGGCAATCGTGGCGTCTAGGTGGGTGCCGAGCAGGCGCTCAAGGTCACCGGAAAGGACGACGACATCGCGAGAGGATAAGCCGAAATCCTGCATTGAACGCTCATCGGCGATCTCCGTGGCGTCCAGACCAGTGGTATCCGCGACCCAGGTGCGTAACCAGTCCCGCATCTGTTGGATCGTTGCGGGGCGAGAGTGCTGGTCCGCCGAGGGGGCGTCCTGCTGGTTGTCTGCCATGGAAAGTCGCCGATTCCTTTCGTACCTAATGCCTTCGATAAGGCTTAGTGTGGGTCGTGAGTGAGTCCTAACGTAGCGCCATATTTTAACGCGCCGAAGTCGCTTTATGGATTAAGCGTCCAGCGTGCCCTCCAGATACGCCTTCGCTGCCACGCGGCGGGCGATCTTGTTGGCGGAGGAACGCGGCAAAGCGCCCGGCGCGATGATGCGTACATCCGAGGGCTGCACGCCGTGGGTGGCAGTTACGGCAGCGCGCATAGCCTCAATAGCCTCCGCGTCGTCCGCCTCAGCGGCCTCCGGGTCGCGCTCGGCGATGATGACTAGCCCCTCAACGGATTCCCCGTCGGCACCTGCGCCCGCCGTTCCAGCGTCCCCGGCCTGCACGGCAAAAGCGGCGATGACGGCCGGGGCGGTCTGTTCCGTCGCCTCGTCTGCGGTGGCCTCGATGTCCTGGGGGTAGTGGTTACGACCAGCGACGATGATGAGATCCTTCAGGCGACCAGTGATAAATAGGTGGCCGTCCACAATGACGGCCAGGTCGCCAGTGCGCATCCACTTGTCCTCCGGGACATCGGCTGCACGGCTACCGGACTCCAGCCGGTTGGCCATAGGCAGGTGGTTGCGGAAAGTCTCCTCGGTCTCCTCAGGACGGTTCAGATAACCCGCGGCCATGTTGTCGCCGTGTACCCAGATCTCGCCCACCTGGCCATCGGCAAGTTCCTTGCCCGACTCCGGATCCACAATGGCGATTGCCTGCGGTTCGCACACCTGGCCGAGGGAAACTAGGGAGAGGCTGTCTGCGTCGTCCTCCGAGCCTTCCACTACCGTGCCCGCGGACAACTCATCGCGCTTGAACCACTTCGTCAGCGGACGCTCATCGGTCTGTGGGGTGGTGACGATCAGGGTTGCCTCTGCCAGCCCATAGGACGGGCGCATTGCTTCCCTCTTGAGCCCATAAGGGGCGAAGGTATCCAGGAATTTCTGTACGGAGCTGTGGTGCACCGGTTCCGAGCCATTGATGATGCCATCGATGGTGGACAGGTCGACTTCACCCAAGTCGGCGACCTTTGCCGGGTCGGCATAGCGCACTGCCAGCTCCAACGCGAAGTTGGGAACGACGGTGTAGACGTTCTCATCCTCGCTTTTCCGGTTAAGCTGACGAACCCAGCGGGCCGGATCTTGGATGAAGTCGCGTGGGGACATCAGATCAAAGGGCAGCCCCAGGATGATGACGAACGCAGACAGGATCACACCCATGTCATGGTGTAACGGTAGCCAGGTAACCAGACGCAGCGGGGACTTCAGATTCACGGCCTTAAAGATCTGCAACACATTGGTGACGATCGACTTGTGCGTAAGCACCACGCCCGCCGGGGTACGGGTGGAGCCGGAGGTGTACTGCAAGAAAGCTTCTTCGCTGGACTTTGGAGCCAGTGACGGATCCGCCATGATGGCGGCCATCGGGTTGACCCAGTCTTCCGCCAGCGCATCCGGCAGGGCGTCAATCGTCAACACGCGCGGGCGTTCGGTGGCGGGGATGGAGGCAAAGTGCTTGCGCACTGCCGTGGCGGAGCGCTTGTTCGTCAGTACAACAGTCGGCTCAGAGGAACCCAGCACAGCTGTCAGGTGACCGGTGTGACCCGGCTCGTTAGGATCGTAGAGCGGAACCGGCACCATGCGGGCGTACATGGCGCCAAGGAAGGCGTACATGTACTCAGGG
This sequence comes from Corynebacterium sp. 22-2729, assembly GCF_053479475.1. Classification (NCBI taxonomy): domain Bacteria; kingdom Bacillati; phylum Actinomycetota; class Actinomycetes; order Mycobacteriales; family Corynebacteriaceae; genus Corynebacterium; species Corynebacterium sp. 22-2729. Next base: position 42,514 of record NZ_JBRBCA010000001.1, on the reverse strand, counting down.
GAGTTATTCGCCAAAATGGCCACACGGTCGCCGGGCTTGGCGATCTGCTGCAAGCGCACGCACACGGCCTTGATACGAGTATTGACCTGCGCGCGGGTAATCTCATGCACCTTGCCCTCGCGCGATTCGGAGAAGTCCCAGTAGCGGATCAACACGTTTTCTGCTGTACCGTCCATCTGCGCCATGGTGTACAGCATCTCGCACATGCCGGAAAGGGTCATCTGATCAGGGACGTTGATGTTGCCCTGCTCGTCATAAAACTGACCCATTGCTGCAGTGATATCCACGTGGTCTCCTCTACTTGTTGTCTACTTGCTGTCCGCTTGTCGTTCGCTTGTTGTCCGCTTGCTTTAACTAGTTTCTCGCTAGTCGCATAGCTCTAACGCAATAAGCATTTAGTTTTACTTGTAAAACACATCGTACCGGCAGGCAGGATCGTTACCCTGCAAATTCGAATTGCCGTGTCACGGTTGCCCCCGCACCAAAACGCCAGCAAGCGCTAACGCGACCACGCACCACAGTCGCGGGGTGCCGAGCTACTTCCCCAGCCGCTCGTTAATCAGGCCGCGAGCCCAACCCACGATATACTGCGGCACGGTCTGCCCCTCCACGACCTTTCCATTCGTCGCATACTCAGCGTGCACCGCGTTGGCGGCCACCAAATCCTTGGCTCGGACGATAGCGTTGCCCAGATTCGCTGGGGCGTCACAAATAAGATCGGCAGGGGCACAGTAGTTGTTCACTCGATCGTTGAGTTCGCCAAAGCCATCCGGCCGCGGGCCGCGCATCGTCGCCCCGGGGACGATCCCCTGGATAAGACCGCTTACCGGGTTCAGTGCGATCTCCGCACCCGTCCCGCGAATCCCCTTCGCACCGACAAGGTTGCCCTTGTCGAGCTCCTGGCGACCATCAGCGATCAGCGATACACCCAAAACAGAATTGGCCGGAACCGGGCCACGCCCATTGCCGATTTCTCCCGCCAAATCACCAGCGATCACAGCACCCTGGCTAAAGCCGACAAGCACAAAGGACGTTGCTGGGCAGGCCTTATGGGTTGCGCGCAGCTCCTCCTTCATCCGGCCAAAGCCTTCATTGCGCGAATCGTCATAGCTCTTCTCACCCTGCGCATTCATATTGCGGAACTGGGCAGTGTAAGGCAGAGTCCATACCTTCACCTTGCTGGGGTCGAACTCATCAGCCAGCGGGCGGGTGACGTTCAACAGCAGCGACCGCGGATGTGAGTGAGGCGCCAACGGGTCGTCATTGGGCGACGATTCCCAAGTACCCGGCGCAGCCAGTACTTCGACATCCACGCAACCGGGCGGGTTCTGCGCCTCCGAGCTAGGCGGCGGCGTCGGCTTCCCCGGCTTAGGACCGCCGGCGCCGTCATTTGTAAGCAGCCAATTCCCCACGCCCACGACAATGAGCGCAAGGACGACCAGAGCAGCAAGGATCGTTAAGACCTTTTTCATAACTTCCTAGTTGTAAGGCAAGTCGGTTAATGGGATACAAGTGACCATTAACAATACGCTGATTTCGCAGCCTCGCGGATTGCGTCTTCGGCCTTCTTCGGGTCTCCGTCGATCACGCCATTAGTCTGCAATTGGCCTGCAGCTAGCGGAGTGTAGACGTCCTCCTTGCCGCCGCCTTCCGCGGTGCAGTGCGCGTGACCAGCGGCAATAACCTGGTCCTCCAGGCCACCGATGTCTGCTGCATCATCAGCCTTTGCCAGGTCGACACCGCCGTCCTTCAAGCGCTTCAGGAAGTCCTTGTCTTTATCGCTGCGCTGCGTGCCAGACGGGATTTCATCTACCTCGTCAACGGCGCCATCATGTGCCGGTGCGCCACCGCCCTCAGCAGCGGACGACGGGGCGTCGCTACTGTCCGAAGAGTCAGAATCATCGTCCTTAGACTTGTCCGACTTGTCCGACTCATCAGACTCTCCAGACTTTGCAGTCTCCGAGGTGGACTCCGTCACCGAAGGTACCGTTGTCGAGTCAGCTGAGTTATCGACCGTCTCATCGCCACCACAGGCCGTCAAAGTGCCGAGCGACAGCAGCGCCGCGCATGCAGCACCGGTGATTGCAGTTGCCTTCCTACTCTTTGTGACGCCCACAGTTAGCGCACCTCAACGCGTCCGTTGACTTCGCGGATCTCGCCGTGCTGGAACTTGATCTGGGTTCCGCCCGCCGGGATGTCCTCGTGGTCGCTGGTCGGGTAGCCGAGCTTGCCCTGCTCCCAGCCGTTCTTACCCCACTCGTCGAACACGTTTCCGTAGTAGATCACGTGCGCGCCGGTGGTCGGGGACCAGTAGATGTTGCCGTGTTCGAACTGAGTGAAGCGACCGCCCTTGATGGCCAGTTCGCCACTGGTCGGGTTGCCCAGCTTGGAGGTCACGCCGCCCAGCTGCAGGTACTTCTCAGCGATCTTGCCCTGGACGTAGTTGGTCTTATTGTCCTTGTTGCGAACGATGACGCCGTTCTGGAACTTCTGCATGTAGCTGTCGCCGACCTTCTCAACGTCTGCGATCGGGAAGCCCAGCGGGCCGTTCTCCCACTTGGTCTTGCCCCACTCGTCGATGAAGTCCTTCGGCACCGCGAAGGCGCCGGTCTCTGCGGTCCAGTAGATCGCGCCGTTCTCGAAGGAGGTGAAGCGGCCACGGCCACCAGCGATGACGTGTTCCTCGGAGGTCGGGTAGCCCAGCCAGGACTCCGGGCCGTTCATGGAAGCGTAGCGGGCGCCGATGCGGCCCCATACGAAGTGGGCACCGGTCTTCGGGGACCAGTAGGCGCGGCCTCCGCGGAAGTCCTGTACCTTGCCGCCGTCCTTAGCGTCGTACTCGTTGGAGATGCAGGCACCCATGTTCGGAGCGTTCTTAATGTTCTCCGCGATAGCTCCGCCGACCTGGCACTTTGCACCGCGGTCAGCTTCCGGAATACCCAGGGCGTTCGCGATGTGCGGCCATGCCTGAATCATCTCGTACTGCCAGTACGGCCAGTCGTGAGTACCCGAGGGGCGGAAAGCAGTGATCGGCTTGATGCCGGCCTTCTTGGCACGCTTCACGAAAGTCTCGGTGGTCATGCGGGACATTGCCTCCAGGCCGAAGCCTGCCATGTTGGCGGGCAGGCCGGGGATGGAGCCCGGCTTGTCATACTTACCCGCGTTGCCGTTACCCGCAGAGACGTAAACGGTCATGCCCTTTAGAGCGTCCACACCCAGCTTCGGGTCGTGGTCGATCCAGTCCTGAGAGCCGTAATCGCCCCACATCTTCTTTGCGTCGTAGCCGTTGCCGTCCTTGGTGGCGTAGGCGATAGCTTCCGGCATGCCGTAGGAGGTCGTGTCCAGGTAGCCAGAGAAGGAACCTACGAACTTCCACATCTTCGGGAAGCGCTCAGCCAGGTTCATTGCGGCGGTGCCGCCCATGGAAAGGCCAGTGATCGCGCGGTCTTCGTTGGCGCGCCACCCCTCGCGGAGCACAGCGGGCAGCTCCTTGGTCAGGAAGGTCTCCCACTTGTAGTGCTTGCCATTGTCCGGCTTCTGCCAATCGGTGTAGAAGGAGGACTCGCCACCGACGGGCAGGACCACGTTGACGTTACGGTCGGCGTACTGGGAGGCGATGTTGGTGGACAGGGTCCAGCCGGACTCGTCCTCGCGGGCGCGCAGGCCGTCCAGAGCCCAAACGGTCGGGAACTTACGGTCTGGCTGGGAGTACCAGTCGCGAGCCAGCAGAATCTGTACCTTGATCGGCTTGCCCGGCATTGCGGCGGAATTGATATAGACATTGGCCCAGCGCTCAGTGATCCACTCGACGCGATCCACGCTGACGCCTTCCGGCAGGCCCTGCAGGTTCTGCTCGGTGACCTGGCGCGGCGTACGCTTCGGAATGCTGTCCGGGTCCAGGTAGCTCGTGCCGGAGCCCGGACCCATCGAGCCGCCAAGCGGGCTCTGAGCAGTAGCGGATGGCATCAGTGGCATTGCCAGTGCAACGGAAAGCGGCAGAGCCAGGAGGGCCGTGCTCTTACGGCCGAGGATGCTGCTGTTCTTGCTACCGGTCTTGCTGCTGGCGGAGCGAGTGCGACGGGAGAGGTTCGCTGCAAGGCGCATAGTCTTTATTCTTTCTGTTGCTTCTTTTGAGTGTGTTGAATTGTGGTCTGGCTAGGTCGGGCGCGCTTCAGCGCTACTTCTAGCCTGTGTTGGCCGTGATTAGCCGTGTGAGGTTTGAAGTGCTGTTTTCAGCGAGTGTTGGCCGGAGCAGGTTCCCCTCCTGCTTCGACTTCACCGATCGCTTTTGTGGCCATTCTCTATTCACGTTTTCGTCTATCGCGATCTGTGGGGGTTCTACTTTTTGATTTGTAGCTGGCACCCACAGTTTCGCTGCTAGCACGTGAGCAATTATGGCAAGCAAAAGCGTTTTCACATGGACAACACGCGGAACATTTAAAGTTTTACTTTAGGGTTAGCCTAGCATGTTGCCATTGTTACTTATGTGGCTCTTGTGATTCTTTCTTTTGACGCCACCACGCATCCGCCGCACCCGAATGTCGTTAAAACGGGAATCTGTTACAGCCAATCATTTTCACCACCATAAAACCGCAGGTCAGCACGTTGAGCCAATCGCATGCACACTTTGCAGGTGTAGCACTTTCCCGTTCTAGCGACATTCCCCCTTTTACCCCACTCAACACCCCACCCATACATACAAACCCAGGCATACAAAAAAGCCACCCCCAAAGGCATCTGACCTTAAAGGTCAGCACCTCAGGCGGCGGCTTTAAATAGCGCCCGTAGGCAACTCCAGGCTATGCGCCCAGTGCGCGCAGGATGTGCGGGCGAGCCTTGGACAGCTCCGCATCCCAGTAAGGCCATGCGTGCAGGCCGGTCATTGGGTAGCTCACGACCGGGCGTGCGCCAACTGCACGGGCAGCCATCTCAAACTTCGCAGTGGACGTACGTGCCATCCACTCCAAGCCGATGCCTGCTGCAACGCCCCGCGGGTTCTCCAGGAACTTCTCGCCACGAGACGGCACACCACCGGAAGCAGCCAGGTACAGCGGCATACCGCTGAAACGACCAGCCTGAACCGTCGGGTCATTGCGGAAACGGCGCGGATCAACCGGGCTGCCCCACATGTCCCAGATGTTGGCACCCTTAGCAGCATCATTCATTGCGTACTGGATTCCGGCGTACATACCCGGCCAAGTCGGGTTCAGGTAACCAGACAGGGAGGTAGCCTGCTTGAACTGATTACGGTGCCATGCCGCCAGGTTCATCGCAGCGGTACCGCCCATGGACAGACCAACAATGGAGTTGCGGGTCGGGCTCACGCCGAAGTTGCGCTGCAGGTAGCCCGGCAGCTCGCGAGTCAGGAAGGTCTCCCAACGCGGCTTCTTCGGGCCACCAGTACCGCGGTACGGCCCCATCCAGTCCGTGTAGAACTGCGCCTGACCACCGACCGGCATAACCAGGGTCACGTTGTCGTTGACGAACTTCTTTACAGCATTACCGGACCAAACCCATGCGTTGTAGTCCTGGCGTGCGCGCAGACCATCCAGCATGTAGACGCCAGCGCTACCACCACGGGAAGCAGGCTTGATCTGCACCTGGATCTTCTGGCCCATTGCCGGGGAGTAAACCCAGCAGTTCTGCAGGTAGTACTTGTGCTTGCTCCAGTGGCAGCCCGGACGCAGGTAGCCACGGTTATCAGCTGCAGCCGAAGGAGCCGTGACCACTGCCATACCCAGCGCAGTGGCAACTGCAACCAGGAAGGCGGTGAGCTTGGCTCCCAGACCCTTAGTCTTCATAGTCGTGTTCATGTAGTCCTAAACAGTCGCGAAACAACAGTCTTGAAACGAAAAAATCACGGGGTCAGAGGGCGACCCCGAAACCTAAGATGGGTGTACGTTACCAAATCTTTACGTTCTCCCTCAAAGTAATAATCGATTCCCGCCCCCAAAGCGCTACATCTTCCGAATCTCTTTCTCTCCCCCTTCTCCCCCATGCTCCTGAGTCACACAGAGCACATCTGCCGCAGAACGCCACCGGGTTTTACCCCTAAATGTGTTAAACGCCGACTGCCCACGGCGGACAAGTCGGCGTCAAAAAACCTAAAGAAGTACCTAGAACAGCGGCACGATGTACACCGCCATCGCCACGCAGAACAGCCATGCCAGTGCCAGCAGCTGCAAAGTGCGATCCTCCAGAGCGATCTCATCCGGCGCGCCACCCTCACCGCGGTCAACATCAGCCGCGTAGCGCAGAATCGCAATCGTAAACGGCACCATCGAGACCTGGTACCACACGGCCGCCACGCCAGACTCCACCGTCTGTGCCAGGCCAAAGCCCCATAGCGCGTAGCTCAGCACCACAGCGGTCGCAGCCAAAGTCCACACAAAGCGCAGGTAGGTCGGGGTATAGCTCTCCAGCGACTTACGGATCTTCGCGCCCGAACGCAGAGAAAGCTTCAGCTCCGCATAGCGCTTACCGGCAGCCATGAACAGGGAACCAAACGCCGCGACCAGCAGGAACCACTGCGACAGCAGAATCGCCGCCGCCACGCCACCGGCCATTGCACGCAGCATAAAACCGGAGCTCACCAGCGCAATATCGATCACCGGCTGATGCTTCCAGCCGAAGCAATAGCCCAGCTGCAGCGCAATATACACAGCCACCACGATCGCCAGGTTCGTACCCGACGAGGCCAGCAGCGAGCCGCCGATCGCCGCGATGATCAGCACCACTGACATCGCATACGCCAGCCCCACCGGCAGCACGCCTGCCGCGATCGGGCGGAAGCGCTTGGTCGGGTGCGCGCGGTCTGCCTCCACGTCGCGGGCATCGTTGATCAGGTAGATGGAGCTGGCCGCCAGGCAGAAGGCCACAAAGGCGATCAGCACATCCAGCAGAACGCGGGTGTGGAAGAGCATGTCGCCACCGGCAGCTGCAGGAGCCGCGATCACCAGGACGTTCTTCACCCACTGCTTCGGGCGCAGAGCTTTAATCATCGCCTCCGGCAGGTTGCGCGGCGGGCGCAACTTCTTCGTGTCGGTGGCGGTGCTGGTCGCCTGGTTCGGATCTTCCAGCCCGGAAGTGTGCGGCTCCGCGCCGATCAGCGGCTCTGGTCGGCCTTCGCTACGCTGTTCGCTCACTGGCTTTTCTCCTCACTGTTCTTCTTTGTGACGCCCCCACGTCCCCCATCGACAACCCTGCGCACGGCAATGGCCGTGGCAGCACCGATGCAACTTCCGAGAGCTACGTCAGAGGGATAGTGTACGCCCAACACCATGCGGGACAGCGCCATCGCTGGGATACCAGCCAGGGGTAGCGCCCCTGTGTGGTTGTTCGCCGACTGGGCAAAGGCCACGAGGGCCGCGGTGGAGCTGGTCGCGTGCGACGAGGGGAAGCTCAACTTCGAGGGTGTTCCGACGCCGATCTTAATCCGCGGATCATGCGGGCGTGGACGGCGGACGATGCGCTTGAGCACCACGCTTGCCGCATGGGCGATAAAGGCGCTGACCCCCATGGTCAGCCAGCCGCGGCGTTCCGGGCCATCGGCGGGCTTGTTTCGGACAGTGGCCAGGCTGTACCCCAGGGCAGCGGTGCCCATCCAGCCGAGGGCGTGCTCGCCGAAATGGCTCATCCCCCGGGCGACTGGGAGAACTCCCGGCTTATCAGTCAGCTGCTTCTGCAGCGCAACCAGGAGTTCGGATTCGCCCAGTGGGTCGCCGCTTACGCGTGTGGAGCTCATTGTCTTTGCGATGTCCTTAGCTTTTGTCGCGGGGTGGGTTGGTCGGAGCTGCTTAGGCTTGCTCGGTGGCAGCGCGCTCGGGCTCGAAGATCTGCGCCCAGCCCTCTTGGCTGGTCAGGTACGGGTGGGCCGCACGATAAGCATTGCGTAGCTCGTCAAAGCGGTCATAAACCTGCTTTTCCAGGCGCGCAAACTCCTTGACCAGTGCCAACATCTGACCGCGGTCACGCTTGCGGTAGAACACGCCCTTGCCATCAGCAGTGGTCACGGTCGCGCCGTCGATGCGGGAAAGGCTGAACCAACGAGCCTCGACAGGCGGGAGGTTCACCTGCGGTGCGTGGTGGTGACGGGCATCGGCAGGCTTGGCGTTGTTCAACAGCCCCTTGGCGAGCGTGACGATTTTCGCCTTCTTGCTCAGCGGAATGCGCGTCAGGTCCGCCGGGCCGCCCGTTGCTGGGGGCAGCTCCGTGGCGGAGGGAACGACGACTGCGTCGGAGTAGTTCTTGCGCAGCTTCGCGATGCGCGGCAGGGAGGTATCCAGAATGTCGAAAAGCTGATCCGGGCCGGCCAGGAAGTCCTTCATCGCCTCAATATGCAGGGCGACGGTGGAGTATTCCAGGCACAGCAGGTGCTTGGCTGCAGCCTTGGCCAGGGAAGTCAGCAGGCCACGCGGGGAGCCCTCCAGCTGCATAGCTGCCACGATCAGGCGATTGCGGATGTGGAAATAAGCCTGCCAGTCGATAGCATCGTCCTTGTTTGCCCAGGCCATGTGCCAAATTGCAATGCCCGGCCAGGAGGCCGTGGGGAAGCCAGCGTCCTTTGCGCGCAGGCCGTACTCGGCGTCATCCCACTTGATAAAGAGCGGCAGGGGCTGGCCAATACGATCAGCGACAAAGCGCGGGATCAGGCACATCCACCAGCCGTTGTAATCAACGTCGATGCGGCGGTGCAGATCCTTGGAGTTCTCCGCGTTGTTTGGGGTGCCGTAGCCCTTGTTGATCACGTCCCGGGCCACAGGCGCGATGGGCTGACCTGCCGCATTGTGGGCAGTGCCATCGCCCAGGTCGCGGAGCGGGTGGCGGTAAAAATCGTGAGTGTAGTGGGTGTGCGGTGCGGCACCCCACATAAATACGTCGCGGTGGACGACCTCGCCCATGCTGTGCAGGTAGCTGCGCTCCTGGAGGTCCAGCATCTGGCCGCCGATCAGCATCGGAGACTTCGCGTAGCGAGCGGCCGCCAGGGCACGCAATACGCTATCGGGCTCGATGGCGATGTCGTCGTCCATGTACAGGATGTACGGGCTGGTGGTGCCGCGCTCGGGGTGGCGAGCCTCGTACATGATGCGGGAGTAGCCACCGGAGCCGCCGAGGTTGCCCTGGCTGACAATGCGCAGACGGTCGCCGAAGTGCTCCGCAACCTCGTCGAAGTCCGGCTCGTCGGCGGGGTGCTTGTCGCCCTGGTCGGGCATGATGATGGCCTCGATGCGACCGTCAACCTCCGGGTCGGAAGCCAGCGCGTGCAGCGCAGCCACAGCGTCCGTCGGACGGTTGAAGGTCGGGATGCCGATGGTGACGCTTGGCTCGGTGACCGGCAGCGTTTCGCCCTCGAAGGTCTGCTCGCCGGCCTCGACGGTGGCGAACCAACCTGCTGAGTGCAGGCGGGTTTCGTTCTCGCAGGTCAGGTCGAACCAGATCCAGCCGCCATCTTCGAACGGAGCCAGGGAGATGGTGAACTCGGCGATACCGTGGCCGTTTTCGTCGGTTTCGATCTGGGCTCCCTCGATACCAATGCGGGAGCCGTCGTACTTGGAGCGGTACAGGTCTACGCGTGCCTCACCGGTGATCTCGATACGAAGCTTGACCTCGTCCAGCTGGGACCAGCGTCGCCAGTAGGAGGCGGGGAAGGCGTTGAAGTAGGTCTCGAAAGAAATCTCACTGCCTGCGGGAAGAATCGCCTCGGTACGGGAAACGGCGTTGACGCGGCCAGGGGTGGTGGCCTCGTTCTCCACGATGTACAGCGAGCGCACATTGCGGGGCTCGCCACGCTTCGGCAGCAGGATGCGCGCCAAGCGGGTGGCGTCGAACTGAGAATCGGACTGGGCTTTCACTGGCTGAGCGTTCATACGCTGAACACAGACCTCCGCATAGGAATTAAAGACATTGGAATATATCCGATTATCCATGAAAGCCGGGCGCAAGGGCTTGCGCGACACAGCCCCAATTGGCTACGCCGTTGCTTCGCCCAACCGTCGTAGTTGCCGTGACTCCTGTGCCCCTCGCCACGTAATAATCGCGCCAGCCATGGCAATCAGCACGATTCCGAGCGCCATGGACCACGTCAACTGATCGCCGGAGAACACCCACCCCAGGATCGCGCCAATCACCGGGTCCAATGCAAAGAGCGTGCCGACAACCGCCGCCGAGACAATTCCCGCGGCGATCGTATCCACCACATAGGGAACAACGGCGCCGATGAAACCAGAGATGACAATGATGCCCCACATCGAGCCGTCAACATGCGGCACCGCCGGGACAGAGAACGGTGCGAGCACGAGTGCAGCGACGACCACAGACAGCGCCAGATCCGGCATGCCACCACCCTCGGTTTTGCCAACGCGGGCAGCAAACAGCGTGTAGGCGCCGAAGAAAACCGCACCGACAGCGCCGAATCCAATACCGATGATGTCCAGGTCATTGGAGGGTTGCGCGATCAGAGCAACGCCAACAAACGCAGCGATGGCCCACATACGGGAGCGCCACATGGTCAGCCCCAGAAAAGACACGACGCAGGGGCCAAGGAAGTCAATGGTCACCGCAACGCCCTGGGGCAGGCGGGCGATGGCTGCGTACACCATCATGTTCATCATGCCAATGGCGATGCCGTAGACCACGATGTTGAGGGCGCGGGTGCGCGTCATGCCAGACAGCTTCGGGCGGAAGATGACCACCATGATGACTGCGGCGGCGGTCATACGCAGGCCCGATACGCCCGGCGCACCGACCGTAGAAAGCATGTCTGTGACCAGTACCGCCGCGGTTTGGGTGCCGATCGAGCCGATGAGAACCAGGAGGACCGGTGCCACTGGCAGGGTGAGGAACTTGCTCACTCGCCGCGGCGATGGCTCTTGCTGGCTTTCCTTTGTTTGGGTTTTCTCACGCGGCACTCGTGCAATATTAGTGCAGCAAAGTACGGTGCCATCGTTCGAGCCAACAGGTCTAGTCACCGACGATTAGGCGCAAACCCTCACGAAGGTCTCCGACAATGCGATCTGCGTCCGTTACGGGGGCCCGCAGATTATCAAGAGTTAAACCGTTGACGAGTGCTGTGATCAATCGCCCTCTAAGAGCAGCGTGATCCATGCCATCAAGTACCTTTGTGACAGCTCCTTGAAAATAGCGGAGAACTTGATCGTAGAGGTCGGCCATCCAATCACGTGTGGCCGATGCCGAGCCATACGTAACCCACATCGCGGCGTCTTCGGACCGTTCGCCCCCGAGAGGGAGAAGCTCAGCAAACCTCACTACATGCGCCTCCAACCTGTCGTCTGGCACTGATACTTCTTTCAGACGAGCGGTTTGCCGTTGAAAGGAGCGAATGAACGCGTGAGCAAGCAGAATTTCCTTGTTGGGAGCGTGGTATTGCACAGATCCCGGGGCAAATCCGGACTCTTTAGCGACTTCGCGCACGCTTACCGCATCGAGACCTCTGGAAGCAATGATTCTTATGGTCGCATCCGCGATAAGAGCTGATGATTCTGAGAACTGATGATCCAACGAAACATTTTCCATGATTGCACACCAGCCTAGCCTGTCATACACTCGTACGAGCACCATACAATCGTACGACACATTGGAGTACCAATGGGATCAGTCATTGCAGTCTTTGGATTGGCACTACTCGACAGTCTGAGCATCGGCACGCTCGTGATTCCCCTCGCACTCATCATTCGATGGCGCACGGTGAAAACCCCCGCCCTGACGGTCTATCTATCTACAGTCGCAGCCGTTTACTTCCTCTTGGGCATAGCCATACTGCTCGGCTTCTCGGGTCTAAGTACCTTCCCCAAGCAATTCACACAGACCAGCTTCTTCCCATGGATAACTCTGATACTCGGCGTCGCCCTTGCCGGCTTCGGAGTCTTTGCACGCACCCCGCGAAAGCCGAATCCGGGAGAAATGCCAAAACAGGTACCGAACCCCCGAAACGGTGTGTCCGGAATGCTCGCTCTCGGACTCGGCGCGTCGCTCACTGAAGCTGCGACGATGCTCCCTTACATCGCCGCCATGGGCATTATCAGCAGCTGGGACGTATCGCCAGTCGCTAAGGCCTCAACCGTGGGAATCTACTGCCTAGTCATGGTTATTCCCGCACTCACTTTTGTAGCCCTTGCACTGGCATTCAAAGAAAAGGTTCTTCCTCTACTCGAACGTATTGCCCCTCGAATGGAATACGAGGCAAAAGTGACGTTACTGTGGGTCGCCGCGATTGTCGGAATCTACATGGTAGTGAACAGCATTGGCATGCTGAATCTAGGAGCCTAATCGGCCCCACTTGTCGCCTATGGCCCCTACCTCACTAATCGCCTTAGTGCCCGCGCTCCTGCTCGATCGCCTGGCCATCGTTGAAGTACGGCGCCAGCTTGTTGTCGTACATCGACAGCGCAGCGCCGATGGCCATGTGCATGTCCAGGTACTGGTAGGTGCCCAGGCGGCCGCCGAACAGCACCTTGTTCTGTGCTGCTTCCTCCGCGGCCAGCTTGCGGTAGGCCTCCAGCTTCTCGCGGTCCTCCGGAGTGTTGATCGGGTAGTACGGCTCGTCGCCCTCCTCCGCGAAGCGGGAGAACTCCTTCATGATGACCGTCTTGTCCTTCGGGTACTTGTCGCCCCGCTCCGGGTGGAAGTGGCGGAACTCGTGGATGCGGGTGTAGGGGAACTCGGCATCGTTGTAGTTCATCACCGGGGTGCCCTGGAAATCACCGGTGTTCAGCACCTCGGTCTCGAAGTCGAGGGTGCGCCAGCCCAGGTGGCCTTCGGCGTAGTCGAAGTAGCGGTCCAGCGGGCCGGTGTACACCACGGGCGCGTCCGGGTTGGCTGCGCGGATCTCATCGCGGATCTCGAACCAGTCGGTATCCAGGCGCACCTCGATCTTCTCGTCGGCTGCCATGTTCTCCAGCCACGCGGTGTAGCCTTCCACCGGCAGGCCCTCGTAGGTGTCGTTGAAGTAGCGGTTGTTGAAGGTGTAGCGCACCGGCAGGCGGGAGATGTTGGAAGCGGGCAGGTCCTTCGGGTCGGTCTGCCACTGCTTGGCGGTGTAATCGCGCACAAAAGCCTCGTACAGCGGGCGACCGATCAGGGAAATTCCCTTTTCCTCCAGGTTCTTCGCCTCTGCTGGATCCAGCCCGTCGGTCTGGTCCTTAATCAGCTGGCGTGCCTCATCCGGGCTGTAGTACTTGCCGAAGAACTGGTTGATTAGACCCAGCCCCATCGGGAACTGGTAGGCCGTGCCCTTGTGCATGGCAAACACGCGGTGCTGATAGTCGGTGAAATCGGTGAATTGATTGACGTAATCCCACACGCGCTTGTTGGAGGTGTGGAACAGGTGCGCACCGTACTTGTGGATCTCGATGCCCGTTTCCGGCTCGGCCTCGGAGTATGCGTTGCCGCCGATGTGGGAACGCTTCTCCACCACCAGCACATTCTTGCCGGCCTGGGTTGCCGCACGCTCGGCCACGGTAAGGCCGAAGAAGCCGCTGCCGACAACGATGAGGTCGTAGTTCTGTCCGCTGTGTGTCTGCTCAGTCATGTCTGCCAGGGTACCGCGCTCACTCGTGGTTGTTTGGGCACGACGCCACCTCGGTGTGCCGCCCGGCTAATGGCCTCAAGCTAGCGGTTTTTAAACCCGGCCCAGTCGGGAAGCGTATTCACCCAGTCCGCCAACCAGGGTTCCGCCAAGCTAAGCATTCCGGTGTTCCACATGATCCAGAAGATGCCCGTGAACATCACGGCACAGCCCAGCAAGAAGATCACTAGGATCAGGGCTTTCATACCCTTGCCTTGGCGCTTCCAATACTCCTCAGCGCTGTCGTATTTCCGCAGTCCATAGTCCAGCAGCCGGTTAGGCCAGGCCAGTTCGAAGGAGAGCACCCCGATGCCGAAGAAAAGTAGGAACCACCCCGGCCCGGGCGTGGGGATGATGAGGATGCCGACGACCACAAATAGCCAGCCCGCCAGGAGGGTCAGCGGACGAACTAGGAAACCATAGCTGCGCTTTTTCAGCCCCTCGTGATGTACCTGCAGTTCGGAAACTTTCCGACGGACGTTTTCGCTCAGCTTCGACATGGGACTAGAACCACCGCTCAAGTACGGCGGCTACACCGTCCTCATCATTGGTCAGGGTGACTTCATCGGCGATGCCCTTCAAGGACTCCTCGGCATTGCCCATGGCCACCCCGTGGCCGGCCCATGAGAGCATTTCTGTGTCGTTCGGCATGTCCCCAAAAGCGATGGCCTGAGAGGCTTCCACCCCGATCTGTTCCGCTATCCACTCCAACGCGGAGCGCTTGGAGATCCCCGCCGCCGCGACCTCGACCAGCCCACCTTCATAGCTGTATGTCGCTTTCGCTTGGGTGGCGTCAATAAAAGGACTCACCGCGGCGTAGAGTTCGGCAGAGGTACGGCGGGGGTCGCGCACCAGCAGCTTCACCACCGGGGTGGCCGCGAGTTCGTCAATATTCTGTACGGCGTGCTCGGTGGAGTCCCAGGCATGGTCATAGCCGGGAGAGACGGAAAAGAGCTCGTCGGCGCGGTCAAAAGCGCTGGTACCGGCCCGCTCGACGGCGAACCCCACGCCGGGAACAGCCTCGGCGAGCTGATCAATAAGTGCCCTCACCAGGGCGGGCTTGAGGGTTGCGGCGTGCAGTATCTGATCCCGGTTGGCGTCATAAATAATGGCGCCATTGGCACAGGCGCAGACGGGACGGACAGGCAGCTGCTCGAAGACGGGCATGAGCCAGCGTGGCGGTCGGCCGGTCGCAAGGGTAAACACGGTGCCCTGGTGCAGCATCGAGTTCACTGCGCGACGCATGCGCTGCGAGACTCGCTCCCTGCTGTTTAGTAGAGTGCCGTCAACGTCGCTGACAACCAGCAACGGGGATTCCTGCATTTCTCCGTCCTATTTTTTGCGTAGGCGCTTAAGGCGCTGACGCAGAGGAACCAAAACCTTGTTAATGCCAGTGGCCTCGTCACGCTCGCGCGCCTCGGACGCTGCCCGGCGTTCAGCTTCGGCCTTCTCCTGGGCGCGCTTTTCCTTGCGGGCGGCAGCGTCTGCACGATCCTGAACGGTGGCGTCTTCCAAGGTAGGGGCACTGCCTCCCAGGGCCGCGGGTACCCAGAACTCGCCCTTGGGCATGGGGCCGAAGCGCTCCTCCCAGCGGTCACGGGTAAAGTCCAACTGCTCGACCATGGTCTGGTGCAGAAGCGCAGTGGTAGCCTCCGCATCATCGGTGACTTCGATCGGCTTACCGACGGTAATCACCAGCTCAGTTTTCTTGGGCTTCCAGATCGGCTTACGCCCCTTCGTCCACACGCGCTGTGAACCCCAGATCGTCAACGGGATCAGGGGCACGTCAGCTGCATGGGCAATGCGGGCTGCACCCTGGCGGAACTCCTTGACCTCGAAGGAACGAGAAATAGTGGCCTCCGGGAAGATACCCACCAAATCACCGGCGCGCAGCTGCTTAATGGCCTGGTCGACTGAGCCTTGTCCATCGGCACGATCCACTGGAATGTGGTGATAAGAGCTCATCAGCATTCCCACACCCTTGACGTCGAAGATCTCCTTCTTCGCCATGAAGCGCACCAGGCGGCCACCGCGTACATGTGCCGGAACGCCACCGTAGGTGAAGTCCCAATAGCCCGTGTGATTCACGGCGATCATGGCGGGGCCATCGGCGGGAATATTCTCCGCACCGTAGACCGCGCAATCCAAGTTTTGCATGTAGCGGAACCACAGCTTGGCAATACCGATCGTCGGGAAACCATAGGGGAATTCCTTGGCCTCTTTGTGGCCGGTGGTTACTGGCTGGTAGCCATCGGGAAAGCTGAAGCTATCGAGCAACGACATGGGTGGCGGTTACCTCTCCTGGAAGTCTAAAGCGCTTTAGGCGCCGGATTCTTTAGGCTTCAGAATATCTTTACCAACGAAAGGACGCAGAGCCTTCGGCACTACCACGGAGCCATCGGCCTGCTGGTGGTTCTCCAAAATAGCCACCAGCCAGCGCGTTGTAGCCAGGGTGCCGTTCAGGGTGGCGGCGGTTTGCGCCTTGCCGTCGGCATTGCGGTAGCGAGTCTTTAGACGGCGCGCCTGGAAAGTGGTGCAGTTGGAGGTACTGGTCAGCTCGCGATACGTCTGTTGGGTGGGAACCCAAGCCTCCGTGTCGAACTTGCGGGCAGCCGAGGAACCTAGGTCGCCACCGGCGACGTCAATCACGCGGTAGGGCACCTCGATGGCAGCCAGCATTTCGCGTTCCATGGCCAGCAATTGCTGGTGGATTTCGGTGGCCTCCTCCGGCTTGCAGTAAACGAACATTTCGACCTTGTCGAACTGGTGCACGCGGATAATGCCGCGGGTGTCCTTGCCATAGGAACCAGCCTCGCGGCGGAAGCAGGAAGACCAACCGGCGTAACGCAGCGGACCGTCGGACAGGTCAATGATCTCCTCGGAGTGATAGCCGGCCAGCGCCACCTCAGAGGTGCCAACCAGGTACATATCGTCCTCTTCCAGACGATAAATCTCATCGGCGTGCGCACCCAGGAAACCGGTACCGGACATAACCTCCGGGCGCACCAGCACCGGTGGGATCATCAGCTTAAAACCATGCTCG
Source organism: Corynebacterium sp. 22-2729 (assembly GCF_053479475.1). Classification (NCBI taxonomy): domain Bacteria; kingdom Bacillati; phylum Actinomycetota; class Actinomycetes; order Mycobacteriales; family Corynebacteriaceae; genus Corynebacterium; species Corynebacterium sp. 22-2729. Next base: position 25,889 of record NZ_JBRBCA010000001.1, on the reverse strand, counting down.
ACAGCCTTCTGGGCAGCCAATTGCAGCATGCCCAACTGCAAAAGAGCACCGTCGCCAGTGAGGAAGTAGAAGCGAGCGCCAGAGACCTTGGTGCCGCGCTTCATGTCGATCAGCCCCAGAGACTCGCCAAGCTCCAGGTGATCCTTTGGCTCGAAGTCGAACTGTGGCGGCTCACCCACCACATCGAGGGTGACAAAGTCATCCTCGCCGCCCGCTGGCGCGCCGTCTTCCACAATGTTGGAAATCTGCATCTGCAGGTCGTTGACGGCCTGCTCAGCCTTCGTCTGCTCCTCCTCCAACTTCTTGACAGAGTCGGCCTTCTTCTTGCCCTCCTCACGCAGAGCCTGCTTTTCCTCGTCAGAGGCAGAGCGCATCTTCTGCCCCATCTCCTTGGAGAAAGCCTTTTGCTCCGCGCGGGCAGCATCGGCGGCACTGATAGCCTCGCGGCGCTGTGCATCGGCTTCCAGCAGCTGGTCAACCAGTGCTGGGTCCTCCCCGCGAGTGCGCTGGGATTCTCGGACTACATCGGGGTTATCGCGCAGAAGCTTCAGATCAATCATGGTGTTTAGCTTAGCCGGTTCGGCTCCGCACTTGTCCGCCTAGTTCCCCCTGAGGCACAACCCCTACTAGACTAGCCTCGAAGTACCTAGCCTCAAGTAGCAGTCGAACCCGAGTCGGATTAGAGCGAGCCTTTCATGACCACCAGCGAAGCGAAGAATCAACGCAGAGCCCGCAGCATCACTGTCGCACTGTTCGCCGCCCTCTGCGGAGGTGTCAGCGCAGCTGCGTTCGCCTTGGTCGCGCCCGAGGGTAGCTCACCTTTGGTTCCCATTACTGATGAGAAGCAGGGCCAGCATGTCGACAACACCACCTTCACCCAGGCCAGCCACGGCGATTGTGTGAATTGGAAGCCCGGCGCGAACGGCGTAAATACCGAGTTCTCCACCGTCAACTGCGAGCAGCCCCACCGCTTCGAGGTCAGCTCCCGCGAAGATCTCAGCCAGTACCCCACAAGCGAGTTTGGTCCGAACGCGAAGCAGCCGGACTTGAAGCGTCAAGAAGAACTAACCAATGAGCTCTGCACCGGCCCCACGATGCAGTACCTCAAGGGAAAGCTCGATCCAGAGGGACGCTACTCAATCTCCCCCATCTTGCCGCCACAGTCCGCCTGGAATGACGGCGACCGCACGATGCTATGCGGTGTGATGGTGCCCGATTCGACCGGGCGCACTACAGAGACCACGGGTTTTGCGGCGAAGCAGGATCAGGCACGCTACTTCGAGAAGGATCGCTGTGTGCGGGTCGATGGCCAGCTGACCAATGAAGTGCCATGTACGGAAAACCACGCCTGGCAGGTAACCTCCGTGGTCAACCTAGGTACACAGTTCCCCGGCGCATGGCCGGACCTGAAGAAGCAGAATGAGTTCCTGAATAAGGTCTGCACCAAGGCCGCGCAGGACTACCTCGGTGGCGACGATGCGCTGTACAACTCCACGCTCACACCGTTCTGGAATACGCTCCAGCGCCAGTCCTGGGATGCCGGTTCCCGCACCGTGAATTGTGCGCTTACCTTTGGTCGCCCTGGTGGCGGCTTCGCGGCTCTCAATGGCGACGTGCGCAATAAGTTCACCATCGACGGCAAGGCTCCGGCCACCCCGCCGAAGCGGAATCCGCTGCGCCAGGATGCGAAGCCGGGCGAGGAGACGAAGCCGAGCGCTGCCCCCAGCGCGAACCCGACCCCAGCGCCCTAGGGTTCCTAAAGCCAATGGCCATTGACGTTTCTCCGGAGCGCTTCGAAGACCTCGTTGACTTGGGTTTAAGGCGCATCCCGCGCGAGCTGCTGGATAATGTCAGCAATGTCGCCATCGTCACGGAGGACTATAACCCCGAAAGCCCGCATATTCTGGGGCTTTATGAGGGCATCGCGCTTACTGAGCGCACCTCCGAGTACACCTCCGCCTTGCCGGACAAAATCACGATCTATCGTCATGCTCTAGAGGACATCTGCGATAGCGAGGAAGAGCTTATCGAGCAGGTCGCCATCACCGTCATTCACGAGCTTGGCCATCATTTCGGCATCGACGACGATCGCCTGCACGAACTCGGTTGGGGTTAGCGGCACCCGCCCCTGCCCTAAAGGGTGGCTTCGCCCCACCCCAGGATCTCGAAGGTTCCTTCCAGACTGTCGAGCACTCCGGTCTGCGCCGCACTATTTACTGCCGCGCTGTCTTGTTGGTCGCCCTTATTTTGTGACGCCCCAGGCCGCCCTTCTGCCACATCAGCCAACTCGGCAATGTTGTCTGGTACGCGGAGGGTGATGACATTGCCATTGGCCAGATAGTGCATGAAGGCCCATTCCGGATCCACCCCGCCCAGGAAGCGGGCGACCAGGCGAATCACGGCACCGTGGCTGACCAGGGCAATATCGCTGGGGTTCGCTGCCGTGTGGTTGTCGGCGAGCGCCCGCAGCAGTGTCGCGAGATATTCGCGCAGCACTTCTGCGCCGGAAAGTCCGCCCGGGACTGCTTTATCCACCCGACCGAGCATCCACGTCCCCAGGATGGAGTGATAGGCCTCGTGGGAGTCCTCGTCGTTTTTCATCTCGTATCGTCCGGCAGGAATCTCCGATACCCGTGGTAGGCGCTGGAGTGAAGCCTTAATAGGATCCGCGGCCTTGTCGAGGGCTGTGGCGTCATCCAATGCCTCACCATGTGAGAACTCCGCGGGCACGAGCTCACCGCTGAAAGCACCGGCCACGCCCACGGCGGTCTGCTGTGCACGCGCGGCAAAGGAGGAGGCGATCTTTAAGCGCCCAGTACGTTCGTTGAGCCATCGACCTGCCTCGGCAGCTTGCTGCCATCCCAGGTCGGTGAGGCTGGCGCCCGGCAGTGCAGTGTCCAAAGCATGAATGGCATTGGAGGTTGTCTGGCCGTGCCTAACCAGGAAAAGCCGTGTCGATTGTGCCTGCGCCATTGGCTAGGTGCCCTTTCCGCCGCGTTTAAGTTCCTCGATCCACCTACTGGATTCAGCGTAGTTCGGCGGGGCACTGCCCGCATGACGGCGCAGCGGATAGCTGGAATGCGTTGCAGCCTCTGGCAACGGCTCGGCTGAGGGCCAGCTGCCCAGGAAACGCACCTCCTCAGCGCGGCGGTACAGGCCAGCCAGAGCTTCGGCGACTGCGTCGTCCTCGATATGGCCGACGACGCCGATATGGAAGACATAGTTTCCATTAGCCGCCCCTTCTCCCCTGGCCCCGGTGCGGCGGGGTCGCGAGCCGATGCGAGCCATATCCACCTGTCGGGTGGACAATTCCGCAATAGCATCTAACAAGCTGGAAGGCACATTCGGCAGCCAGAGGATCATGCCGCTACGGTCGTTCCCCGTGCGCGCGGTAGGTTTGCTGGGTTTTCCGACCAGAATGAATCGGGTCTGTGCACCCACGACATCCGCCACACCCTCCGCCAGTGCATCTAGACCATGAATCTCGCCAGCACGGGCCGGGGCGGCGGCGGCATCAGCCCGCCCGGCCTTGACTGCAGCAGCAGCCGCTCCGTTGCTGGCGGCGGGGACAAAGTCGACGTCCGGCAGATTCTCGGCTACCCAATTGCGCACCTGTGCTTCGGCGACGGGGTGGGTGGTCAGAGTCTTAATATCTCGCAGCTCAGTACCAGGTTGTACCAGGATGGAAAACACGACCGGAACCAAAACCTCGCGGTAGATCTGCAGGGGCGTGCCGTAGGTCAGTGCGTCTTCCGTTTGCGACACCGGACCGTCAACCGAGCTTTCCAACGCCACGCACGCGAAATCGGCTTCTCCGTTACGCACCATGTCCAGCGCCGCCCGTGGCGAGACGACCGGAATTTCAGTGGCGTCCTCCGGCAGCGCACCGAGCTCTTTGAACTGCTTCAGTGCCTGCTCCGTGAAGGTGCCCTCAGGCCCTAAAAAGGCAACGCGTGCGGAAGAATCACTCATGCAACGCAGTCTAATGGAGACCCCCGCAGCCTCGGCGAGGGTGTAATCGCGCCTGCGCCTGGCCGCTTCTTCCGCGGGGTATATCCTTGGGAATCAATGAACTGCACCTCCGACATCCTCAGCGAGCAAGGTGGCACTAACACTTTTGCCACCCGCCTCGCCCGTGCCCGGCGCGACACGGGTCTTAACAACGCCCAACTGGGCGTCACCCGTATCTACGACAACCCGCACGGCTATGACTTTCTGCGTGGCCACCCCGGCCTTCCTCTAAGCGGCGAGGAAGTACTAATCAAGGATCTGCAGCAAGTCGCGGGTGAGGTCACGACGATGGGGTCGGTGCACCATAGCTTTGTCGCGGACTATCACGATACGACCGCACACAGGCTACTGGCTGCCGGGGCAACGCTGGTTGGCGCCTCTGCTTCTGCCGAGTTCGGCACCACCGCTTACACCGAGCCGATTGGGATGCCCGAGCCGGTAAATCCGCTGCATCCGGGCATGATGGTCGGCGGCTCCTCCGGCGGCGCAGCGGTGGTTGTCGCCCGTGGATTGGTGAACATCGCCCATGCCACCGATGGTGGTGGCTCCATCCGCATCCCCGCGGCATGCTGTGGCCTGGCGGCGCTCAAGCCCGCCCACAATCACCAATTCGGCACTTTTTCGCCGGTAGCTCAAGGTTTTATCGCCGCGGATCTCCCGACTACCGCCCGTGCCTATGGCCTCCCCGCGCCCGACAACAGCACGCTGTACCGTTCTTCGCCGCTGCGTATCGGCTACACGAACCAGCCTTTCCACACTCGTAGTCGCGTCTCCCCCGACATTGCCGCCGCCACCGCCGCAGCCACTGCCTTAGCCACCACCCATCCGCTTGTCGAATCGGTCACGCAGGCGCCCGCTCCCTACCCGCCGGCTACCTTCCAGCTTTTCCGCGAGCTCATCGCCTCCCGCTGTGCGGATCTTCCCGGCAAACTATCGCCGATCACCGCGTGGCTGCGCGAGGAGGGTCGGCAGGTACCGGCATGGCGGCGTCAACAATTAGAAGAACAGATTATCGGCCTCGACCCACAGCGGGTATGGCCCGAGTTCGATATCGTCGCGACCCCGACCCTCGCGTGCGCGCCACCAACACCCGGTGCATTTTCTCAGCTCACACCAGTCGATAACTTTTGGGCGCAGACCGCCTGGACTCCCTGGGGCACCTTGTGGAACCTCACGGGCTGGGCCAGCGTCACCGTGCCACTAGTCTCCCCGGAGCGCGTCCCTGGTCGTTGGCCCATCGCCCTCATGCTGGGTGCGGTGGGCAATCGGGTCAGCGCGGAAACATTGCTTTCGCTGGCGGCCTTTATTATGGACGCCACCTCACAGCTCCCCGTCGACAATCTCAGCGTTGCGGTTCCGGGCGATATCGAGGCATTGGATTTTCGCGCGAAGCCGGACAACCGCCACAGTCACGAACACGGTCACAGCCACAGTCACAGTCATGAGCACTAGTACAAGCGACAAGCGCACCGCGCTGCGCTGGGAAATCCTGCTTTTACTCGTTGTCACCTTTGGCACTAGCGGACTGCGGGCTATCGCGCGTCTTGTCGAGGCAGCGGCCAGCCCGGAGGCGCTCAACGAGCAGTCGACTACCCTGAACCGCACACAGTCGGAACTACCGTGGTTGGATCCGATTCTGCAGCTGCTTTCCAGCGGAGCACTCTTCGCCTGGGGCGGGCTGGCAATGTTTCTGCTCATACGGCACCTGCCTACTCCCGCACTGGTGCGCACCTGGCGCCTAAAAACAGGCGATTGGCTCCACGGTGCGGGCCTGGCTGCGGTCATTGGCCTTCCTGGCCTGGCCTTCTATTTCGCCGCCGTGCACCTTGGGCTCTCCAAGCAAGTCGTTCCCAGTGGTCTGGACGACACATGGTGGCGTTTGCCGCTTCTAGTGGTGAACTCCTGGGCAAACGGTTTCGCGGAGGAACTGGTAGTCGTAGCCTGGCTAAGCACCCGTCTGCGACAGCTGCGCATCAGTTGGCCATGGGTCTTCGTCGCATCCGCGCTGCTGCGGGGAAGCTATCACCTCTACCAGGGCTACTCCGCCGGAGTGGGCAACATCATCATGGGCGTGGTGTACCTCTGGTACTTCAAGAAAACGGGACGCATTTGGCCGCTAGTGATCGGTCACGGGCTGATCGATACCGTCGCTTTCGTCGGCTATGCCACATTCTTCTGACTCAATCCGGCGCCGATTGACCCGTTATTATTGTGCCCATGAATTCTCGCGACAATTTCGGCTCCGGCCGCTCCGGCGAAGGTTCTGGCGCTAACAACCGTGCAAACGGCACGGAGATCGCCCGGGACCGGCACGGCAAGCCCCTTCTGGATCGCTATGGGCGACCCGTGCGTAGGGGCGTCATTCCTCCGAGCGCTACCGAGCCTCCCCGCCGCGAACAACCGAGCAGCCCGGAACAGCCCGAAAAGCCGCACTACCGCCGTGCCGAACCGTTGCCTCCGCGCGACAGCAGCCAGGAGTACCAGGGCTACAGAGCCCCCCAGGACTACCAGCCCAGTCCATCCCAGCAACCCCGACAGGGTCAGCCTTTCGGCGACCCGCAATTCGGTAACTACTCCGGTCGCTCTGCGCGTCCAGGCTCCCGCGAAATCCCGCGTCCTTCTCGACGCCCCCGCGGCCGCACCGCCCCGCGCCCCAAAAGGCGCAAGCGTTTCGGCTTCTTCAAGATTGTGGGAATGCTGCTGGCCATCGTTCTCGCACTGAGCATTGGCGCTGCTGTGTGGGTGGATTCCAAGTTGCAGCGAATTGACGCCTTGCAGGATTATGACGGCCGCCTGGGCGGCACCTCCGGCACGAACTGGCTACTGGTGGGTTCGGACTCCCGCGCGGGGCTGAGCAAGGAAGACGGCGACCGCCTGATGGCCGGCGAGCTGAACGACTCGGTCGGCCGCACTGACACGATCATGGTGGTGCACATTCCTCGCTTCGGCGGACAAGCAACTATGCTCTCGCTGCCGCGCGACAGCTGGGTGGACATCCCCGGAAACGGAAAGAACAAGCTCAACCAGGCCTTTTCCATCGGTGGCCCGGCGCTTCTGCAGCAAACCGTGGAGCAGGCGACGGGTATCCACCTCGACCACTACGCAGAGGTTGGGTTTGGCGGTTTCGCCAATGTCGTTGACGCTGTCGGTGGCGTGGAGATGTGCCTGGATGAGCCGTTGGATGACCCAATGGCAGGCATTAAGCTGCAGGCCGGATGCCAGGAGCTCGATGGGCCGACGGCGCTGGGTTATGTACGTTCCCGCTACACCTCTGCGCAGGGCGACCTGGATCGTGTGGAACGTCAGCGCAAGTTCTTGGCTGCGCTGTCGCAGAAAATCAAGTCGCCCGGCACGCTGCTCAACCCGTTTAAGAACCTAAAGGTTGCCGATTCCTTGAGCTCGAACATGAAGGTCAACGAGGGTGACCATGTGTGGCACCTCGCTTCGCTGGGAATGGCTATGGCCGGCGGTGCGAAGCAGGAGACGGTACCGATCGCGGGCTACGAAGACACGTACGCCGGCAACGTCGCATTGTGGGACGATGCCGGCGCAGAGGAAATGTTTTCTCAGCTCCGATAGTGAGTCGGATAGCCACTCTTAGCGGATGGTGACCTCGCGGGACTGGATGGTTTGCTTGGCCTTCTGCTCGTCGGCAGTCAGCGGAGTGTCCTTGGCCAGGGCTTCTTCGATCTTCGGATCCAGGGCCTCCAGGCCTTCCTTCCAGGACGCTGCCTCGCGGGTACGATCCAGATCCCACACCGGAACCAGGATGCCGTGGGTGCGGAACACACCGGCGAGCTTGGAGCCCTCACCCAGGTGCAGCTCACCAGCTGCGTGCAGGCGTGCCAGTGCATTGAGCAGCTGCTCTTCGCCCTCCTGGCGCACCCAGCGGATGTGTGCCTTGTCAGAGGGGTCAATCCACCATGCCGCGCCCTTAATGTTTGCATCGATGCGCTCAGAAGGTAGCACGGAATCATTGGCACGCTGCAGGGTAGCAGCAATCTGCGGGTTGTTGCGGTTCTCCTCGGTCAGCCACCAACCGAAGTCCTGCGCAACGGTGATGTCCGCCTCGGTGTCCTTGTTCAGGATGTCCTCGAGGGCGGGCTCGGTGCCGTCGGACACGCCAACCTCCAGGGACTGTCCCGGCTCGGCCTGCTTCACCCAGTTCAGGGCGTATGCCAGGTCGCGGTTCGGGTTATCGCCACGGCGCTGGGCCTGCAGCGCAACGAAGGCCTCCCCGCCGTCTTCCTCAGAACGGCGCAGGGCAGCAACAGCACCCGGCAGGACAGTAACGATGGAGATCTTGTGCTCCGCGTCCTTCACATCGGCAACGAAGTGCGCCGAGGGGACGAATTCCTGCAAGGCGATAAGATCGGCCTCCATGGCAAAACCATCGAAGGGGCGGGGATCCTTCTGCAGCTTCGCACGCTCGGCGGCGCGGGCAGCGAGCTTAGCCTGACGGCGGCTCATGCCCTCGGGCAGGTTCTCTTGGTTCTTTTTCTTCTTAGCCACGGTGATTTATTGTACCTGGGCTGCGCTTAAGAAATAGCAGCAGCGCCTGTTTCTTCTACTACGTCGGCTCTGCTCACTGTGCGCACTTTGCCCGCTGTGTTCACTGTGCCCGCTGTGCTGCCCCACCCCAGCTCGTCGTCGCGCCACATCCGTGCCCGCCCTGGGTAATTCGTCGCCAGCCACGTCACGCCCTGTCGCGCGGCCCAGCGCACCTCGTCTTCCTTATCCGCGGTCCAGACATACGTGCCATCGCCAAAGCGACCGATAATGTCCGGACGAATCCGTCCCCGTGCGACGGACAGACCGTGGGCGTCGACAACATGCAGTGCCTGAAGCCCCGGATTCAGCATGCGTTGATACTCACGTCGCAGCAAAATGCGGTGGATGGCTGGGTTAATCATCTTAAAGCGCACCAGTGACTGGGGGCTGAAGCTGATCAGGTGCACGTGCGCGCTATCCGCCAGGCGTGCCCGCTGCAGCTCGTAGTGCAGGGCGTGTTCGACCTTGGGGCCATAACGGTTCGGGTGCTTGGTCTCGATGAATAGCTCTTTCTTTAACGACGCCCCGTCCTCCGCGTCCGCATCGCCAACCCTCTGGCTATGCTCCTGCCCGGCAGCAGTGCGTGAAGAGTTGACATCGTTGAAGAATGTCAGAAGCTCGCGAAGAGTCAGCACCTGCGCTGGCTCCTCGGGTGTACCGACGTTGAGTTCCCGCAGCTCTGCCAGCGTCATTTCGCTGACTACGCCACTTGACTTCGTTGGTTTTTCCACCGCCACGCGGTCGATGGTGCGGTCGTGCAGGCACACGAGTTCCCCGTCGCGTGTTAGACGGATGTCGCACTCGAAGCCATCGGCGCCCCTCTGCTCGGCCAGTTCGTAGGCTGCCAGGGTGTGTTCTGGGCGTTCCTTGGAGGCTCCGCGGTGGGCGACAATTTTCATACCCTCCATTCTTAGTGCGCCGGAGGGCAACCGGCATCCGCTAACGGCGGGGCGAACGCAAGTTTCATCTGTTGTTTACTTACGCAGCCCCGCCGCTTTCAAGAGCTGAGTTAGCTGACTTACCCGAGCAGTCCAGTTTCCTCCATAACCTTGCGCAACACGGTTGCAGAGTGGTCAAACTTTTCTTTCTCCTCGTCGTTTAGCTGCAGCTCGACCGCGTGGCGCACGCCCTGGCGGTTGATCACGGCGGGAGTGCCGATGTAAATATCCTCGAATCCGTACTCCCCTTCCAGCAACGTGGAAATCGGCAGTACAACGTCCTGGTTGCTGAAGACCGCCTGGGTGATGCGCGCCAGCCCCATACCGATGCCGAAGCTGGTGGAGCCCTTGGCCTGGATAATCTCGTAGGCCGCGTCGCGGGTCTTGACGAAAATCTCGTCTACATCCTCGCCTGCGGATTCGCCCATCTTTTCGAGTCGGTGGTGAATCGAGGTGCCCGCCACAGAACCTGCCGACAAAACTGGCAATTCGGTATCGCCGTGCTCGCCGATCACGTAGGCATGCACCGAGGTCGGCGCAAGGCCGAAGTACTGCCCCAGTCCATAACGGAAACGGGCGGTATCCAGGATCGTGCCGGAGCCGATCACGCGGCTGGAATCCAGTCCGGAAAACTTCCACGTTGCGTAGCTCAGGATGTCCACTGGATTGCTGGCAACCAGGAAAATTCCGTCAAAGCCATGCTCCATCACATCGCCGACGATCTTGCGGAAAATGGAGGTGTTCTTGGCAACGAGGTCGAGTCGGGTCTCCCCCGGCTTCTGTGCCGCACCCGCGCAGATGCAGACCATTGCGGCATCGCGGCAGTCTTCGTAGGTGCCGACAGTCACGCGGGTGTTGTGATGGGACCACGGCACTGCGTGGTTCAGGTCCTGTACGTGACCCCAGGTCTTGCGCTCGTCCAGGTCGATGATGGCGAGGTGATCGGCGAGCCCCTGGTTGACCAGGGTGTATGCATAAGCGATACCAACGTCACCCGCGCCGATCAGGACGATCTTGGAGCCGGGGGTTGGTGCTGCGGTGTTGTTGCGGTTAAGTGGTTGTTCTTGCCCAGTAGATGCCGTCAACGTCTTGGCCTTCTTCCTTGCTAGGTGCTGCTGGTTGCTAGTTGGTAGCTGCCGTTTTTTCTGACGCCACCGGCCAGCATAGCGACACGTCCAACCAACCTCACCTCAAAGGTTTCTGAATATTGAACTTTTGGAATACGGCGTCAATAATTAAGAAGTTCATGAGAAAAAACCTTGCAGGAACAGTTTTTTGCCGTCACACTTGTTGTCACAGGCACTTCCAACGTGTGAAAGGATCAAGAGAAACCATGGCTAAGTACGAACTGCCCGAGCTGGATTACGCTTACGACGCTCTGGAGCCCCACATCTCTGGCGAGATTATGGAGCTGCACCACACCAAGCACCACCAGAACTACGTCAATGGCGCTAATGCTGCTCTGGAAAAGCTGGAGGCCGCCCGTAAGGATGGCTCCATCGCTGGCGTAGTTACCGCACTGTCCAAGGATCTGGCCTTCAACCTGGGTGGCCACACCAACCACTCCCTGTTCTGGAAGAACCTGTCCCCGAATGGCAGCGGCGAGCCAACTGGTGAGCTGGCCGAGGCCATTAACCGTGACTTTGGCTCTTTCGAGGCCTTCAAGGATCACTTCTCCGGCGCTGCTCTGGGTCTGCAGGGCTCCGGTTGGGCGGTTCTGGGTTACGACCACATCGCTGGCAACCTGGTTGTTGAGCAGATGACCGATCAGCATGGTAACCTGTCCATCAACCTGACCCCGCTGCTGCTGCTGGATATGTGGGAGCACGCTTTCTACCTGCAGTACAAGAACGTTAAGGCAGATTACGTCAAGGCTGTCTGGAACGTCTTCAACTGGGATGAGGTTGCCAAGCGCTACGAGGCTGCCAAGAAGTAGCCCGAAGCACTCTACAACTCCATAGCGCTAGAACTACATACATAACTTCATAATTTCCCAACTGAATAAGGCAGGCCCTATATCCGCCGGAGAAAAATTCTGGCAATCGATATGGGGTCTTTTGCGTCCCCAGCCATCAAGGTGGGCGGGGTTTCAACTCACTCGACTCCCACATTCTCGCTCACCCAGCTGAGGAAGCATCCACAGCATGGGGCGGTTTTCATGCCTGGCCTATGCAGACAGTCACTCGCACACTTCCAAGATTGGAGAGAACGATGAAGACTCCGACCACCCACCACACTTTTCGCACCCGTCGTACACGTCTGATCGGCACCGCAATCGCCATGTCCGGTCTGCTGCTGGGCACTGCTGCCTGCGGTGATGAGAAGGCACCCGAGGACGCAGCGGCTCCCACCGCATCCGCCAATGCCAAGACGTACAACGCCGCAGCCTCCAGCCCCCGCACAGGCAATGGCACCCACGGAGCTCAGGATTGCCCGATAGATTCGAACGCTCCGGAGATCACTGAAAACATCAGCAAGCTCCCTCATAACCCTTACGGTTGGAAGCTGACGAATCAGACCAACTACAACCCGTGCTCCGATCTCAGCTACGCGCTGATCACTCAGGCAAGGCAGGGTAATGCTCAATTCGCCACGCAGCTGATGCTCTTCCACAAGGGCAAGTACATCGGCATTGCGTCCGACACGATTCAGCAGACTGAGATCCTCCGCACCACCCCCAACTCCGTCAAGGTGCGTATGCGCGACTGGGAGGCATTGCGCGAATCGGGCGAGGCCAATGTCATGGCCGGCAAGTACTTCTCTGATGTCACCTTCCGCTGGGATGGCAGCAAGGTCGTGCCCGAAGGCCGCATCCCGAACCAGAACCTCCCCAAGGAAATCGGAGGCCACTAAGGTACAAACGCTAGCTAGTCACAGCTAGTCACCCAACACCCCGACGGGGCAGCTCACGCCATTAGAGCCGTGGTTGCAATACCCGTCGGGGTGCTTGTGTAGGTACTGCTGATGCTCATCTTCGGCGAGGTAGTAATTACTGTCACCCGCATTAGCCAGCTCAGCGATTTCGGTAGTGATCTCCCCGAAACCCGCATCGGTAAAGCGCTGCTGCCAACCATCGACGGCTCGTTGCACCCGAGCTAACTGCTCAGCATCCTGGGCGTACACGCAAGAGCGATATTGCGTCCCCACGTCATTGCCCTGGCGATCCCCCTGGGTTGGGTCGTGATTCTCAAAGGCGATCTGCAACAGCTGCTCCACGCTCACTACTGCTTCGTCGAACACGATGCGCACCGCTTCCGCATGTCCCGTTCGCCCCGTACACACCTCGCGATAGGTCGGGTTAGGAGTGTAGCCACCCGCGTAGCCCACGGAAGTTCCCCACACTCCGTCCACTCCCCAGTACATGCGCTCCACTCCCCAGAAGCAGCCCAATCCGCAGACGATCTGCGCTGGTTTTTGCAGGTTCTCCGCCCAGTAGGCATCCTCTAACCCACTTAGCGGGGTTCCCAGCACCACATTCGGCTGCGGATCCGCCAACACAGGAGTCCGACCGCCCTTTAGTGCGTCCTCCGGGCCGACCCGCTCGGCCCGATACGGCCCTTGGGCGTTGAGCGCCATGATGCGGTCAAAGAAGTTGGTCATGCTCGGATACTCTCCCTCTTGCGCTTCTTACTCTATTGACGCCGCAGTTCCTGTAGCCCCGGCGCGCCCCTTCGCAGCCACGCGCGAACTGTCGAGGTAGCTACGCAGTCATCGGCGTTGTAGCGCTCCAGCTTACGCCGGGCGGCTTGCGCAGTGCCGCGAGATCCGCCGATGGCCTGCTCAAAAAGCTCCACCGCAGCCTTTCCGTTAATGCCGGCCTGACTGAATTCAAAGCCTGCCAGCGGAGCCACCGTCTTTAATCCCAGAGAATCCGTGGGCGCCAGTGCTTTCTTCACTAAGCTAAAGCAATCGCACCAGTGTACTGAGGCGATGAAGGCATTGACTTGCTCCAGCGTTGGCATTGTTACCTGTTGGTTCATCCCATCGATCTTGTAGCGGCGCCCACCATAGCGCTCGGCTGCGTGGCGTAGCCAGTAGTTTTCCCCCTGGGCTGCGTACACCCAAACTTGGAAGTTTTTGCCAGCGGCCACCGCGTGGTCTTTGCGTGCTTGCATCCAATGCCAAAACTCCGCAACGTGCTGGCCTTCGTCTCCCTCGCGGCTAAAGTCTCCGAAACCGATATAGCGCGAACCGTCGAAGGTTCCCCAGAGGAATGTGCCACGGTTCGGGTGGGCCTCCATATCCACGTCGATCTCCACCCAGTCCCGCAGGCCACCGTCAGTGTTTCGCTTTGCTCCACCCCACAGTTCCGGTAGTTCGAACCAGCGTTCTTGTGGACGGCGAAGTGCAGCCTGCCCGTCCATCCATGCCTGTGCTAACTGCGGATGTTCCCCATTGCCCGAGGCCGCCAGCTGCGGAAGGGTTTCAATCCCATTCTCTCGCCAGTTCCGGGCTTTATCCCCCGGCAACAACAGACTGATTTCTAGTTCCTGCAGAAGCTGAGCTCGGCAGTGGTTGTGAAACTCGCAAGTCTGGCACTCCTTAATCCGCCGCGGACCGCTCGGAATCGGTTCTTCCAACGCAGCCTGCAATCCGGGGAGGACAGAGGGGGCGTCAAAAAAGAAACAGCGTGGCCTACCGGGCCCGGCGCGGCCGATCAGCGCCACGGTGTCGGCTGCAAAGCCCCACTGTTGGAGCACAACGTGAGCCATGGCGACCTTTTGAGCATCTCCGGCAGCGGCGCGGTGGCGAAAATTGATCGGGACGGGCACTGCTAACCCCAATGCGCCGATGTCCGTTACCCGACAGTCCGCAAGCTGCGTGGACTTCGCGCGGCGCGCCACGGAATGCGAAGATATGGCGACGGGCGTGTACTGCATAAACTCGTCGACCCCCTTGCCGAGGTCGGCGCGGACCAGGAGGTCCAGCTCCACACGAAAAGGTCCTTCGGCCACAACGGGTCGCGTAATCAAACGCACCCCGGCAGCCATCGCTTCCAGAGTTTGTTCAACGGCTGTTTCGGGATCAGCCGGGTCGATATCCACCCGGCTGGGGAATACCTTGTCGCCTATGCGCGGCACATTGGGAAGGCATTGGAAAACCATCTCCCGGCGAATCGTCGCATTGACCTTGTGCTGGATCGCCTCGGTGTAAGCCTCGAGGTCTTGCGGAATGTGGAGACGCGGGGCAGCCTGTTGTGTCTGCTGTTTTTGTTGTGCCTGCGGTTCTTTGTGACGCCGAAGTGCCGCACGGTGGCGGCAGCCCACTAGGTCACGGGGGCTGAGCGGCGGAAGTTCTTCAAGCAGGCTCACAGTAGTTTCTAAGCCTAGCGCGTCGGCCGGTTGGGTTGCGCGCCTCCCCAGGGTGTCGAAGTACAGTGAAGCGCGTACAGTAAAGATGTTTGTTAAGTAATCTGGTTGAACAGTAAGACAGATCAATTCGCATCGGAGTGACATGGGACTGCTCAGCGGTATGCGCAAGCGCCGTCAGGAAAAGAAGGCCATCCAAAAGGCTGCGAAGGTTCGCGCCAAGGCACAGGTAAAGGCCGACTCTAAGCTAGAAAAGCGCAAGGAAGCCTACCTGCGTAAGACGGCCAAACAGGTGCGCAAGATGGATGCCAAGGAGCTCAAGGCGCAGCGCAAGCACAACGAGAAGATGGCGAAGGCCTCTCTGGAGCAAATCAAGGCCGGTCGTTTTAATTCCAAGAGGGTGCTCCGGGTCGTCGGCGCCGCCCGCGTTGCCGCACCTTTTGCGATCCCGCTGTTCTACCGCAGCGTGACCATGCTGCAGGAGGCCTCGAACGACGCTGCCGCCCGTCGCATGGGCCTGACCCCCAAGGCCAACGCACAATTCCCTGGTGACGGTGGAATGCAGCAGGCACGCATCAAGAAGATCCGCCAGTCCTTGGACAAGAGTGTTCCTGGTGGCTTTGCAAAGGACATCTCCGATCGTCTTGACGACCTGGATAAGGCTATCGAGAACTCGAAGTCCATGGACACGGGTCCGGGTAAGCGCGTGCTGCGCTCCGTCTCCAATGAGCTGGACTTGGTAGAGGCACAGCTCAAGGCCAAGAAAAAGTAGAATCCAGCTTTGGCCCCTTGTCCAGCAAAACTCAACTGAGCGTGGTTTCATAAGGGTTATGACGAACAACCCTAAGGAACATTCCACTCCGGCTCAGTCCGGGCAATTTACTCGCCGTCAGGTTCTCCAGACTGGCGCCGCCGGTGCAGCTGCAGTTGGCATCGGCACCGTCGCTGCTAATTCCACTGCTTCCGCCGCTCCGCTCGGTTCGTCGAAGCCAGCGGACAAGCCGATCAATATGAAGATGGGCAAGGCGGCCTTCCAGCATGGCGTTGCATCCGGCGACCCTTATCCCGACAGTGTGCTGCTGTGGACCCGCGTGACCTCTAATGAGAACGACTACCCGGGCCTGGAGAAGGGCAACGCCACCACCGTGAAGTGGGAACTTGCCACCGATAGCAAGTTCACCCAGATCGTTACCTCTGGCACTGCGAAGGCAGAACCCTCGCGCGACATGACGGTGAAGGTCGAGGCACGCGGCCTGAAGCCTTACACCGGCTACTTCTACCGCTTCACCACCACCGATGGCCCGCGCAAGGGTCAGACCTCCCCGGTTGGCCAAACCCGCACCGCACCGGCTCGGGGCGCGGACATCTCCGAACTTCGCTTCGCTCTGTTCAGCTGCTCCAACTGGGAGGCTGGCTACTTCAGTGCATACCGCGACATGGCTAAGCGTGGCGATATCGATTACGCCCTGCACGTCGGCGACTACATCTACGAGTACCCGCGCGGTGAGTACACGGGAAAGACCGGTTCGGTTCGCCTGCACGAGCCGGCTAACGAGATCGTTTCCCTGGCTGATTACCGCCAGCGCTACGCGCTGCACCACACCGACGCTGACCTGCAGGCTGCGCACGCTGTTTGCCCGTGGATCGTCACCTGGGATGACCACGAGGTCGCAAACGACAACTGGGCGCACGGTGCGGAGAATCACCAGCCCAACAAGGAGCGCGACTTCCACGCCCGCCGCAACAACGCGATGCAGGCATACCTCGAATGGTTGCCGATTCGCGCCACCCCGCTGTCTGAAAAGGGTCACATCTACCGGAACCTGTCCTTCGGCAACCTGGTTGAGCTGAACATGCTGGACCTGCGCACCTACCGCAACGAAAAGCCCAGCTTCACCTCCGCTCGCAAGACTGACGACGCCTCCCGCAGCATGCTTGGCTCTGAACAGTTCGGATGGCTGACCAAGAAGCTGTCCACCTCCACGGCCCGCTGGAACTTCATCGGCAACTCCGTAATGTTCAGCCCGGTGCTGATCCCGCCGCTGGATCCGCAGGCCACCAGGGCTGTCACGCAGCTGCTGGGGCTGCCGGAGGAGGGCATGCCGTACAACTTTGACCAGTGGGATGGCTACGCCGCAGAACGTCGCCGCGTGATCAAGTACTTGATGGACAACAAGATCCGCAACACCGTGTGGCTCACGGGCGATATTCACTCTTCGTGGGCTAACGATATTCCGGCCGTCCCGGGCACGTACCCGAACGGCGGCACCGCCGGCGTCGAAATCGTCTGCACCTCCGTCACCTCGTCCAACATCGACGACATCCTAAAGCTGCCGGAGGATAACGCTCTGTCCCACACTGTGGAGTACGCGTTTACAAACATGAACCGCCACGTGAAGTACCTGGACTTCGACTCCCACGGCTACACGGTCGTGCGCGTGACGAAGGACGCAGTGGATGCTAACTGGTTGGCTCTCGGACCAGACGGCAAGCTCAAGCCGAATCAGCCGCTGCACTTCGCCAAGGCTGCAAGCACCAAGTGGGGCGAGGGCATCCACACGTCCAATGTACGCATTGACCCGGCTCAGCACTCCGCTCGCTAATCCGAGTTAGGCTGCCTCTTAAATACCCTCAGGTTCACCCCTGGGGGTATTTTTCTATTTATCTCTTTCTTTACGACGCCTCATTTCCAGCATTTTTATCATTAAAATACTAATTCATTTTCATTCCATTGAAATTTGTTGATCTAGCGCTACACTTGTTACTGAAAAACATTGGCCTAGGCCACAAACCCTTTAACTGGAAGGAATATACAGATGGCTCGCCGCGAAATTACCCAGTTCTTCGATGATCTAGACGACACGCCACTTTCCGAGGACGAAGTCAACGTTGTTGACTTCAGCCTCAATGGCATCGGTTACACCCTTGATTTGTCCGCTAAGAACCGTGATGCTTTTGACAAGGCTTTGGCTCCCTTTGTCCAGGTTGCACGCCGCAAGACCCGTGGCGGCGCCGCTGGCCGTCGCACGGCAAACCGAAGCGCCAATCCAGAGCGCAACCGTATGATCCGCGAATGGGCACGAGAGAATAACGTGGAAGTCTCAGAGCGAGGCCGCATTTCCGCCGATGTCATCGAGAAGTTCGAAAAGGCGCAGGGAAAGTAAAAAGCGACGATAAATCCCGCTTAAACAGGAGATTCGAGGTTTGTCGAAGTTGGGGCGTCATAAAGCAAAAAAGGCATCCCTCGCGCTCGTAGCAGGGGTCGCACTAGCCTTTAGCGTAAGTGCCTGCGGGGGCGAATCGGGGGACGATTCCCCAACATCCGAATCTTCAACGGAGCGCACCGTCGATCCGGTAAAGGGAACAGATCTTCCTATCGAGGCAGCACCAGAACATGTGGGCCAAGGCGGCCAAGAGGTGTGCCCCTACCTGAACGGCGAGTGGTTGCAGAACACCAACGGTCAGCGCTTGACCGGCACGGGTACCGACGAACGCTTCGATCCGCCTGCCTGCGTGTTCTGGTCCTACGAAGATTACCCACAGGCCACGGTAATGGTCAGGCACATGCGCACTAATTCGGATGCCATAGCCGTGGTGGATCACGCTGCACCGATCGATTCCACGCTGAAGGCCCTCGAGCCAAAGGGGTGGAGCGGCGGGCGTCGCGGTGGTGACGGCAAGTCCGGCGCGGTGTACGCAGTGTGGAAGGACGAAACGGCGGTCGTGGTGACCACGGCTCAGGAACAGTCCGTGAAGGCTCAGAAGATCGCCGAAGAGACGATCAAAAACCTTAAGCTCTAGGTTCGCTAGATTTCTCTAGGTCTTGTTCTAGTCAGGTTCTAAGTATCGCTGGCGATTCGTAGCAGTCCCTCGGCGACTCCCACGTCAGTCCAGGGCATCATTGGGCCGATCCAGGGGAATACGACTTCCATCAATAGGAAAAAGATCCCCACTAATAGCGCCAAAACGATGAATAGCTTGACCCACCACGGCCCCGGCAGGTTCCGCCATAGCATTGCGTACATTTAGGCTCCCTCCGTCAATTCTTTGGGCATCTTCCCATCCTTCTTGGGCTCGGAACGAACGAGAGCCGCGTGGACGATCATGCGCTCCTTATTGGAAAACTGCGGGTGGCAAGTAGTCATCGTCAGCAGTGCAGCATCGTCCGGATGCACCTCAATACGCGACTGGCCGGGAATAGGATTAATGACGTTAATGTCGTTCGGGGTGGTGATATAGCGGCCATTAACGCCCGCATATTCACCGCTAGACACTTTCTGCGCCAACTCGGGGGACATACACTTCTCAGCCTCCGACTTGCGATTACCAGGAGCCGCATCGATGGGCAGCACGCGATAAATATTCCAACTTCCTGCAGTTTCCACCACAACGGAATCGCAGGTCGTTAGCAGGCCAAGGTCATTGAAGGGGGAGCCA
Source organism: Corynebacterium sp. 22-2729 (assembly GCF_053479475.1). NCBI lineage: Bacteria > Bacillati > Actinomycetota > Actinomycetes > Mycobacteriales > Corynebacteriaceae > Corynebacterium > Corynebacterium sp. 22-2729. The sequence goes on along the minus strand of NZ_JBRBCA010000001.1, from coordinate 6,643 downwards.
CGGCCCACTCGGTGACCGGCCATGGCGAAGTTTCCAGGCTGACCGGGCGCCTGACTGTCCTGATAGTGCCCGGGCCCCTTGGACAGGTCTCCATCGGCGACCCCCTTGACCACGGAGAAATTGAAATCCGAACCGAAAGAAGGGATAAACAGGCGCGCGAACGCGGTGCCTTCCGCCGGCTCAGTTAATGGGCGGGGGTTCTTCTCGTCCCACTGCTCATCTAACTGGTGGGCAACGGCTGCCTGCTCGCGACCGGATTGGATATCCGTCCAAAAGACGTCCCAGAAACCAAAAAGTAGGGCAACTACACCGAACGTAATAAGGATTTCGCCAAAAACACTAATCGGGTCGAGTCGTGTTTTTGCCTGGCGCCGGTGCTTTCCCATGCGTCACATGGTACTACGTTAAGGCATTATTTCCGGTGTTAGCTACAGGCTCTTTCGTTTCTCCCATGCTTCTCCCTCACCACTCCCACGACACAGCCTATCCCGCAACTACCTGAGGTGGCGGGTAAGCTCGCCTGCATGAAGATAGTCGAGTATCCCGTTGCCCTATTCCTCAAGGCATGGCATTACCTATTCGCCGATATTTTCGGTTGGGATGCGGCTCAATCTTGGTTGCTGGCACTTGTTCTCATGATCGTCACCGTACGCGGTCTGCTTTTGCCTTTTGTTTATCGGCAGGCTTATTCCAGCCGCATTCTGGTGAACATTCGTCCTAAGGTTTATCGCTTAGAGCAGGAATACAGCGACAATACGCCGGAGGCTCGCAAGGAACTGTCCAAGAAGCGGCGCGAACTGCAAAAAGAGCACGAATACCGTTTTTCGGATGGTTGTGTTCCTATGCTTGTGCAGCTCCCCGTGCTGTTGGGTCTGTACCGCATGCTTATCCACGTCACCAGTCCGGATCCGGAGGTTAATGCGTCGGTCAATGGCTTCGGCCCGCTGAATGCCGAAGAGGTTCAATCGTTGCTCTCTGCGAAGCTTTTCGACGTACCACTCGCTGCCTATGTGCAGATGTCGGAGTCGCAGTTCGCGGAGATTCATACCACTATGGATCAAGTCTTTTGGGTCGTATTCCCCATGGCCATCGTGGCTGCAGTCTTTACGACCTCCAACTGGGCGTACTCGATGTACCGCAATTACCTCACGGTGGATCACAATTCCGCAATGGCTCGGTGGCTTCTCAAGCTCATGTGGCTCATCGGCCCCATCGTGCTTATCGCCCCGTTCACCATTGCCCTGGGTGCGGTTGGCCCGGTGGCGCTGATGGTCTACTGGGTGGGTAACAACCTATGGACCACCGCGCAGACGATATCCATCCAGCGGATTCTAGACCGCAAGATTCCCTACTCCGAAGAGTTCCTTGAGCACCGCAATGCTATGAAGGAGAAACACGTCGAGCGGAAGAAGGAAAAGAAGCTGGCGCGCAAGTCCAAGAAGAATGGGCAGCCCACCGCGATCGCAGAGCAGGAAAAGCCTGCTGCGGAAGATCAGAATAACTAGATGTTATAGCTCATTGGCACCGTCAATAGCAGTTGCTTCGCCAGCCCCCGCGCGGTCTCCAGAGGCACAGTATTGCGGGACATTTTGGCGCCGCTCAGGCCACCGTCCATGAAGACCATTAGCTGGTCAGCGAGTGTTTGTGAAGCATAGCCGAAGCGTTCGGTGAGTAGCTCGGCCATCGTGTCACGGCACCAGCGACGGTATTCCATCGCAGCGTCGCGGATACGTTGTTCCGAGTCAGTCTGGGGGCGTGGGTATTCGCTGGCGGCGTTTTGAAAGTGGGAACCACGGAAATTGTTGTCAGGCTCCTGCTGTATGCACAGATCGAAAAAGGCGATGATGCGATCCTCCGGGCTCTCCCGTGGATCCGCCAGTTCGTGCCAGTCAGCTCGCCATTTTTGATCCAGTTCCTGTAGGTATGCCACCACCAGGTTGTCCTTGGAACCGAACAGCGAGTAAAGGCTGGCCTTTGCCACGTCTGCATCGCGCAGGATGCGATCAATACCGATCACACGGATTCCCTGCGTCGTAAACAGGTTCGTGGCGCTGGCCAACAGACGTTGGCGTGGTCCGGGACGATTGCGGCGACTCGATCGCGTCGCTTGTTTCGTGGCCTTCTTAGTTGTTTTCTTCGCCGCAGACTTCTTTGCCGCGGTTTTGGTAGGCGCCTTTTTTGTTGACGCCCCGTCGTGTGCAGCGGCGGAGGAGTCAGTAGAGGTTGCGGAGCCCGCCGTGCGGGAATTTTCCTCTGCGGTTGCCATCTACCTAACTCCTTATCGTAAAGATCGTAAAGATCTATTTGAAAGCTTTGGGGCGCTCGTACCAGCCCCAAGTTTACAAAATCCTGCAAAGCCCATTGGACTCTACAGGATCTGAATTATATAGCCAGCAATTGCCGGCAATTTTCTACTTGTGCTTCTTGTCCTTCGGACGGACAACCATCATTGGGCACGGTGCATACTGCAGCAGGGTGCGGGAGGTTGATCCCAGCAGCATTCCCTTGAAGCCGCCGCGTCCGTGAGAACCGACAATCAACAGCTGAGCATCTTTCGCTGCCTCGGTCAGGGACTGTACTGGACGCTCGCGCTCAACGATCTCCTCGACCTGTACGCTCGGGTACTCCTTGATGAGATCCTTCAGCTCGTCTTCCATCATGTCCTGACGCTCGACGATCATCCGATCCATCTGGTTCTGGGCGTCCACCAGGCCTACATAGGAAGTGTGGATCTGGTTATCTGTCCAGGAGTGGATTGCGCGCAGCAGGGCGCCACGAGCCTCGGCCTCACGGAAGGCGATCTTCAGAGCTTGGCGGGAAATCTCGGAGCCATCCACGCCGACCACAACCGGGCCGTATTTATTGTCAGCGGTGACGTCGTTGTCCTTGCGCACAACCACTACAGGACAATCGGCGTGGGAAACTACGGCGCTGGAGACAGAACCCATAACCAGGCCAGACAGGCCGCCCAGGCCACGCGATCCCATAACGATCATTTCTGCGGTCTCGGATAGATCCAGCAGAGTATCGATCGGGGCGCCTTCCTTAACCAGGTAGCTGACCTCAATGTCGGAGCTAAAGTCGGTGACGATCTTGCGGGCGTTTTCAATCTTGTCGCCAGCTTCGCTCTCGAGCTCGTCGTACAGCTCCTGCGGCGGAACCATTCCGTCGGCGTACATGAACTGAGGCATGGTATAGGCGCTCACCAGCTTCAGTGGCTGATTGCGCTTCAGGGCAGCGTTTGCAGCCCAGCGAACGGCCTCGTTGCTGGCGTCAGAGCCATCAACTGCGACGATGATTTCCTTATCGCTCGTGGTAGCCATTGGGAAACGATCCTTCCTTGCAGGGGGATTTTTCGATTGATCCTCTAACACTTTCCATTATCCTCAAAAGCCCTAATGAATGCAGAAAAGGCGCCCATTTGCCCCTATTCTCGGGACAATGTGGACACCTTGTGAGTGGAAATTTAAGTAGTCGTGTAGTCGTCGTGTGGTAGTCGTGGCAGTTGCGCGATAGGCGCAAACCTTTTCCTTTAAGGAAAACTAGCCCCGAGTGTTGGGCAGCGGAACGTCGTCGGCAGCGGGTGCGTTGGAGGGAGAGAAGAACTCGAGGAGGGTGCGGAAGATGTTCAGCAGAACACCGCCAAGCTCGCTCTTGAACAGGTTGGTCAGGGAACCGGTAATTGCAGCAATATCCATGCCGGGTAGCATATCGGATTGATGGGACCGTTACCAGTAAAAAAGGGGCTCAATCCTACGCGGATTCTTGTTCCCCCAGCTACCGACACGCCGTGGGTGGCAAAAGATTTTTTGTGGCACCTCATTTCCGCCCAACGCCACCGAGCAAAAGATGATAATTTTAGCGCCGTTTTAGAACGCTTCGCCGCTGGCGAAGTACGCCTCGACTCCGGTGAGCCACTCGCACCCGACGATCTTCTGCGCCCCGGTAGTTTTATTAATTTCTATCGTCGCCCCGCACCCGAACGCCCCGTGCCGGGTGAGATCACGGTGCTTCACCAGGATGCGGATATCGTCGTCGTTGATAAGCCGCCATTTCTCGCCACTCTCCCGCGCGGTCAGCATATTACGGAAACTGCTTTGGTAAAGACACGGGTACAGCTCGGCATTCCGGAGCTTTCCCCCTCCCATCGCCTCGACCGCTTAACCCGTGGGGTGCTGCTAATGACCGCCCGTCCGGAGATCCGGGGTGCCTATCAGACGATGTTCGAGCGCCGTATCCCCCACAAGGTCTACGAGGCACTTACTCCTCTCCCCGAGGAGGCCCCCTTCGACCCTATTGCCCCACTGGCTGACTGGCGCTCGTGGGATCTTCCGACACCAGAGCATCCGTGGCAGCTGGAGCACAGCATGTCCAAAACACGCGGGCATCTCAGCACAATCTTGACCGCGGGACCTCCGAATGCCGTCACGCTTGTTACTGGCCTGCGTACGGAGCAGCGCGATGGTCGCGAAGTCTTGGTCTGGCGCCTAGAGCCACGTACCGGCAAAACGCACCAGTTGCGAGTCGTGCTCCGTTCAATGGGCCTGCCGATCATCAACGACCCTTTGTATAGCGATCTTTCGGATGATGCTCTCTTTAGTATGGACGCCCCAACTCCCCGGCCGGTTTACGTGGAAGACGAGGACTTTGCTACCCCCATGGGTCTTATTGCAAAGGAGCTTCACTTCCCCGATCCACTGACCGGTGAACCCCGGACATTTATTAGCCGCTATTAGAGGCGGGGGCTCGCGTCAGTCTTCCAGCTCCACTGTTACGCCCCGCAGAATACGAGCCGTATAGAGGGAACCAACTGCCAGCACGATGACGACTAATGCAGAAATGAAAGCATAAGCCTGTGAGTAGGCCGTATCGGCTGCGGCGAGGAGGGAGTCTGCCCAGCTTTCCTCTGCAGCATGTGTCAGGTGTACCGCCGAGTGCAGGCTCTCCTGTGCCTCCGCAGGAGCGTCTGTGGGAATGTTAATCAGCAGCGAATAGAAAAACGTCACGAGGCTTCCAAGCACCGCAATTGAGGTTAGTGAACCGAACTCATAGCTGACTTCCTCTACTGCTGAGGCCATTCCCGCTCGGTGGCTCGGCACACCTGAGACCATCGCAATGGAGGCTACCGACATCACAGCGCCGAGCCCCACGCCCATGATGAATTGGCCGCTGAGAAGAAGGGGCGTCGATCCCACAAGACCGTAGAGGCACAGAACTACGCCCCCGAGCGTGGCAACCCCCATTCCTCCGGCGATCAGCCGTCTAATACCGAGACTGGCTAAGCGCGCTCCTGCGTAGATCGACGTCACCAATGCACCCAATGCAGCAAAGGTCACGTACACGCCCGAACGCAACGGGCTAAGGCCATCGGCGAGCTGCAGCTTCTGAGTGGTGATATATTGCAACCCCGCAAGCGCGAACATCGACAAGGCTGCGCCAAGAGCCCCGGAGCGGAAAGCTGGGTAACGGAAAATGTCGAGGGTAATTAGGGGTTGTGCAATTATTTCTTGACGCCGCGCGAAGGCCCATCCGCCGGCAAAGAACAGTACGATAGCAACCCCAATGACTGGCCAGTTCTGTGGTACGTGAGTGCTCTCTTTAATGACGAGAACGGCACTGACGAGGGTAACCATTGCATATAAAGAAGAGACCAGATCCCAGTGCTTGTTGGGATTTGGATTCTCGGATATAGACACAAAAGGCAGAGCCACCAGGGCAGCAAGGACAAGCGGAACGTTGACGAGGAAGCACGATCCCCACCAGAATGCTTCGAGAAGCAATCCGCCGACGATGGGGCCAAGAGCCGCAGAGATGGTGGAAAGGCTCGCCCAGATTCCGATAGCTAGATTAAGCTCTCGGGGATTGGTAAAAGTCAATCGAATGAGTGACAGAGTGGAGGGCATCATAATTGCCGCACCCACTGCCAACAGTGCGCGGCCGAGAATAAGGACGGCGGCACTATAGGAAAAAGCGGCCAAGAAGGATGCCACACCGAAGATAATGAGTCCGGTAATGAACATTCGACGGTGACCGATCTTGTCTCCGAGAGTCCCGGTACCGAGCAAAAGGCCAGCGATGACGACAGGGTAAGCGTTGACAATCCACAGTTGTTGGGTACTGGTTGCGCCAAGGTCCTCAACCAGACTGGGAAGCACCGTATAGAGGATCGTATTGTCGAGCGTAATTATGGTGATGCCTACGCAAACTACAGCGAGGAGTAGCCAGCGTTGGAGTGGTGAATTTGTAGCTGGGTTATCAGTCATAGTTAAAACTCTACCAATCCGAATCTGGGCATAAAAAAAGGGAATGTGTGCGAATTAACGCACACACTCCCTTAAATTAAGTTTTGATGCCGGCGGTGACTTACTCTCCCACACCCTCCCAGGTGCAGTACCATCAGCGCAGGTAGGCTTAGCTTCCGGGTTCGGAAAGGGACCGGGCGTGACCCCACCGCTAACAACCACCGACAAACCACAATCAGAACAAAACACACACCCAACCAAACCCCAGGGTTCGCTGGTGTGTAGTGCCGTTCCAGACACTGCATAACAAACGCGAGTACACAACCCATGCGACAATCCGAAATCGTCTTAGCCACAACCACAAACGTGGTTCAATGTGTTGAACATCGGCCAATTAGTAC